>DATKWA010000088.1:0-24655 GCA_035529815.1 Occallatibacter sp.
CCCCGCCCCTCTCGTTTGTCCGGCGCGATGATTTACTCCGCGCCTTCCACTGCCTTGGTCTGCGCCACGGTCCAGTCCGGCGCACCCACCTTGAAGCGCGCAAAGCGCCGCACGGTGATGTTCTCGCCCAGCTTGCCCACCTTCTGCGCAATCAGTTCCTTGATCGTGATTGCCTGGTCCTTGATAAAAGGCTGCTCCAGCAGGCAAACCTCTTCGTAGAACTTCGCCATCTTGCCATCCACAATCTTCTCGATCACCGCAGGCGGCTTGCCTGTCGCAGCGGCCTGGGCGCGGAAGATGTCCTTCTCGCGGTCCAGATCCGCCGGCGTCACGTCCTCGGGCTTCACATAGCGCGGATCGCTCGCCGCGATGTGCATCGAGATATCCTTGAGCAGTTCCTGGAAGTCCTCCGTGCGGGCAACAAAATCGCTCTCGCAGTTCACTTCGAGCAGCACGCCCAGCTTGCCGCCAGCGTGGATGTACGGAAACACCGACCCATCGTTGGTCGAACGCGAAGCCTTCTTCTGCGCCGAGGCCATGCCCCGCTTGCGCAGCACTACAAATGCTTCCTCGATGTTCCCCTTGGTTTCCTGCAAAGCCTTGAGGCAATCGCCCATCGGCGCGCCAGACTTTTCGCGCAGCTCTTTCACCAGCTTGGCATCAATCTTTTCCGTAACACTCATTCCTCTATTTCCTTTCCAAGAAACTCTTCCAAAATCCCGCCGCACGGCAAGTGCCCCGGCAAAAGAAAAGCGTGGCACCTGAACCCGGGCGGCCACGCTCGTCTCAGTTTGCGCACTTCTGTGCGCGCAATCGATTAAAGCGCGCCCCCGGCCGCTTCGGCTTCATCCAGCGCCGCAACCGCAGCCGGCGCCTTGCGAATGCCAGGGCCAAGAACCGCGTTCAGATCCAATTCCTCAGCCTCGGCAGGTGCGGCTTCTTCTGCCACAGCCTCAGCTTCCATCGGCGCGGGCATCTCCTGGGCAAACGACTTGTCGCCCACCATGTTCACGCCTTCGGCAGCCGAGTCGGCAATCTTCGAGGTGAACAGGCGAATCGCGCGCAGCGCGTCGTCGTTGCCAGGAATCACGTAATCAACCACCGTCGGGTCGCAGTTTGTGTCGACCACAGCAACCACGGGGATGCCCAGCTTGCGAGCTTCCTTCACCGCAATCGCCTCGTTGTTCGAGTCGACGATGAACAGCGCATCCGGCAGCCGCTTCATGGTCTTGATGCCGGCAAGGTTCGCCTGCAAATGCTTGCGCTCCCGCTCCAGCTTGATCACTTCTTTCTTGGTCAGCAGCTCGTACCGGCCGTCCGTGGCCATCTCGTCCAGTTCCTGAAGGCGCTTCACCGACTTCTGCACCGTAACCCAGTTCGTAAGCAGCCCGCCCAGCCAGCGCTGGTTGATGTAGGGCATACCCGCGCGGTTGGCTTCCTCCGCCACCGCATCCTGTGCCTGGCGCTTGGTGCCGACGAAAAGAATCGTCTTTCCATCCGCGCACAGGTCGGTTACAAACTTCGACGCATCCTTGAAAAGCTTCAGCGTCTTCTGCAGGTCGATGATGTAGATCCCGTTGCGCTCGCCAAAGATGTATTCCTTCATCTTCGGATTCCAGCGCTTCGTCTGATGCCCGAAGTGAACACCCGCTTCGAGCAGCTCCTTCATTGTGATCGTGGCCAAGAGGCCTCCTTTGTAAATTGCATCCGGGCCTGCGTTTCCGTTACCCGGATTGAAACCCGCTTGCGCGGGGGATTTGAAACCGAGGGGTCAGAGGCCAGAAATCAGGGGTCAGTAAGTTACGACCAAAGAACCTGATCCCTGAAACCTGAAAACCTGATCCCCGCAAGCGCGTTTAGCGCTTGCTGAACTGGAACCGTGCGCGAGCGCCCTTCTGGCCGTACTTCTTGCGCTCCTTCATGCGCGAGTCGCGGGTCAGCAGGCCTTCGGCCTTCAGCGTCTTGCGCAGTTCCGGGTTGAACTCAACCAGTGCGCGGGCAATGCCCATCTTCACAGCATCGGCCTGCGCCGCCACGCCGCCGCTCTTCACCGTGGTCACCACGTCAAAGCTCGTCGCCAGCTCAGCCACCACTAGGGTGTGCTTGGCAGACACGCGCTGCTGCTCAGTCACAAAGTACTCTTCGAACTTCTTGCCGTTGACTTTCCACTCGCCCGTGCCGGGACGAAGAAAAACGCGCGCAATCGCCGACTTCCGGCGTCCCGTCCCGTAATACTGAACCAAATCTGCCATGCTCTTCTCAGCTCCTAGCTTTCAGCTTCTAGCCTCTAGCTAAAAGCGTTAAAAACCTGAATTCCAATTCCACGAGCTAGCAGCTAGAAGCTAGCAGCTAGCGGCTGACCTACGAAATTTCCAGCGCCACAGGCTGCTGCGCCTGGTGCGGATGCGTCGCCCCGCGATAAACCTTCAGCTTGGTCGCCATCTGGCGGCCCATCTTGCTCTTCGGCAGCATGCCCTTGATGGCCTGCTCCAGAATCGCTTCCGGCTTGCGGTTCAACAGACGCGTGAACGACTCCTCGCGCAGCCCGCCCGGAAAACCGGTATAGCGGCGATAGAGCTTTTGCCCGGCCTTCAGCCCGGTCACGCGAACCTTCTCCGCGTTGATCACGATCACATGGTCGCCCGTGTCGATGTAGGGAACGTACTGAGGATTCAGCTTGCCGCTCAACACATCGGCAGCCTTGGTCGCCAGCCGTCCCAGCGTCTTGCCGCTGGCGTCAATCACATAAAACTTGCGGACAACGTCCTTGCCGCTCGGAACAAAGGTGCTCATCTCACTCCTGCCTTCAATAAAACCAGCGCAAAACATATCCGCCCGCGCTTCAATAGCGCACGGGCCTGAATTCTACCCACTGCCAAACAAATCTGTTCGGGTGAGAACTGCTCGAGTTGGCCCCTTCAAGGGCTTCGGCTGAGCTGGGCAAAATCACCGCCCACCAGCCTCTAACCTGTTGCAGGCGAATCCCCTTCAGGGCTATCCACCAGCCGAGTCCGGGTGAGTACACACAGACCCCAGGCGCAACACCGCGCAAGGTCTTCAGAATACCCGAATCCGGCCACAGAGTCAATGAAAAGCAGACCAGTTCAACGGCAGATCAAAGCAGATCCAGTAAAACTCTCGGCACACATTTTTCACCACAGCCTAAACACAGGCGAGTAGAATCGTCTGTCGGCAGCAAGACCGCCGTCCGGCGTGGGAGAACGATCATGCCCAACGTCCTCATCCCTACACCGCGGGGCCACATGCCCGCCTGGCTCGCCACCCCCGCATCCACTGCCCCCGTCCCCGGCGTAGTCGTGCTGCACGATATCCTCGGCATGAGTCAGGACCACCGCAACCAGGCCAACTGGCTCGCCGAGGCCGGCTTCCTCCCCGTTGCTCCCGACCTCTACTACAAGGGCGGCCGCCTCGTCTGCATCCGCCAGGTCATCCGCGACATGATGGCGCGCACCGGCCCTGCCTTCGACGACGTTGAGGCCGCCCGAGGCTGGATCCTCGCGCAACCCGGTTGCAACGGGCGCGTCGGCGTCGTCGGCTTCTGCATGGGCGGCGGATTCGCACTGCTCCTTGTCTCCGGACACGGCTTCTCCGCCACCGGCATCAACTATGGCGGCCCGCTTCCCAAAGATATCGACGACTTCCTCCACGCGGCCTGCCCCGTCGTCGGCAGCTACGGAGGCCTGGCCAGTTGGGAGAAAGGCGTCGCCGATCAGCTAGCCGCTGCCCTCGACCGCGCCCTCGTACCCCACGACGTCAAGGAGTACGCTGATGCCGGCCACTCCTTCATGAACAACCACCGCGGCTATGGGTTCCTGAAGGTGCTGCGCTTCAAAGCCATCGGCTACAACGAAGCGGCCACAATGGACACCCGCCGCCGCATCGCTTCCTTCTTCCACCTTCACTTGGAGGGCAATCATCCATGACCACAGAGCGCGAATCCGAAAAGCAAATCCGCGCCGGGCCTGACCATCTCGCCGGTCTTTGCCGCCTGGGCGCATTCGCCGCCTTGCTGCTTCTCGCCTATTCGCTTGCGACCATGGTGCAAATGGTCGTTCTCGGTGGCCAGCCCACATCCGCCGCGCAGGCGTTCGATCTGCTAAAGAACCACCGCCTCGTTGGCCTGCTGCGCCTCGATCTGCCAACCGTCATTGTCCTGCCGCTCTACTATCTGCTGTTTCTCGGCCTCTACGCCGCGTTGCGCCGCATTGATTACGCCAATGTCCTGCTTTCCACAGCGTTGGCCTTCGTTGGCCTAACGCTGGTGCTCGCCACGCCGACCGCTCTTTCCATGCTCCCGCTCAGCGACAAGTTCGCCGCCGCAACCAGCGATGCCGCCCGCAACCAACTGCTGGCTGCCGGAGAAGCCATCATGGCCGCCGACATCTGGCACTCCACCGGTGCCATCCTCGGCGGAGTCCTGTTTCAGGCCGGCGCCGTGCTCATCTCCGTCGTCATGTTGCGCGGTGCAGTCTTCACCAAAACAACCGCCTGGCTCGGCATCGTCATGCACGCCCTCGACCTCGCCCACATCGTCGCCGGACTCTTCCTGCCCATCGCTGGCGTAGTTCTCATGGCCATCGCCGGCCCACTCTACCCGTTCTGGTTTATCCTCGTCGGGCTGCGACTCCTCAAGCTCGCATCAAGCAAAGGCCAATCTTATTCAGCGGCATGAAAATGCGAATGCTCCAGATTCGCCGAGTCACACTCGACAAGCCTGGAGCATCTTCATTTCCCGAACAAACCAGCTAGAAGCTAAAGGCTAAGAGCTGTTCTTCACGCCGCGTTCTCGCTCACCGAGCTCACCCGGAACCGTTTCATCTGAATCGACAGTGTCCGCTCGATCTTGCGCAGCTCATTGCGCTCCGCCGGAACCGCAAACGTCGACGCCACGCCGCTCGCAGAAGCCCGCCCCGTGCGGCCCACGCGATGAACAAAGTCCTCCGCCACCTTGGGCAGATCGAAGTTGATCACGTGCGCCACGTTGGCCACATCGATGCCGCGCGCGGCCACATCGGTCGCAACCAGCACGCGATGACGGCCCTCGCTGAAGCTCCGCAGGGCCGCATTGCGCTGCGCCTGCGAACGATCTCCGTGAATCTGCGTTGCCGACCAGCCCGAACGCGCCAGCCGCCGCGCCACGCGGTCCGCCCCATGCTTGGTGCGCACAAAAACCAGGAAGCTGCCCTGTTCGGCGCCCAGCAGGTGCTCAAGAAGCTCCTGTTTCTTGTCCGAAGCAACCTCAAAGGTGCGCAACTCCACATTCTCCGCCGGCTTCAGCACTGAGCCGATCTCAATCCGCGTCGGATTGTTCAGATACTTGTGCGCCACTTCCTTCACCGCGCCCTCAAGCGTGGCCGAGTAGCAAAGTGTCTGCCGTGCTTGGGGCAGCATGGTCGCAATGCGCGCAATCGCGGGCTGAAAGCCCATATCGAGCATGCGGTCTACTTCGTCCAGCACCAGAATCTTCACTTCGCCCAGCCGCACCAGCTTGCGCTTCAGAAAATCCTCAAGCCGTCCCGGCGTGGCAACAATCAGCTTCGCACCGCGCCGAATCGCGTCCAGCTGCGCGCGCTCCTGCATGCCGCCCACCACCAGGGCAACCGTATGCTCCGAGCTCGAGCGAATGGCAAGAAACGCCTGCTCCACCTGCATTGCCAGCTCGCGCGTTGGCAGCAGAATCAGCGCATGAGCCGCTGGCCCGCGCGCCGCAGAGGTCTGCAGCATTTCCACAATCGGAATCAAAAAGCTGAGTGTCTTGCCGGTTCCCGTCTGCGCCGTCGCCAGCACATCCCGGCCTTCTAGAGCAGGAGGAATCGCACCGGCCTGCACCGGGGTAGGGGTTTCAAACTTGTTTGCGTTGAGCCGCGCCATCAAAGGTGCGGACAAATTGAACTGCGAAAACTGAGTTGTCAAAATATTCTTTCTTCTGCTCCGGGAGCCCCTTCCCTGGGGCCTGCCGGCGGAGCCGGAAATGGAGGCACACGTCCCACATGGACACACGCCTGCTTATCAATTTTGCGTAGGGGAGAACCGAAAGTCGTTCCAAATGACTGACCACCAGCATTCAAAAGGGGTGAATGCCCTGGCCCGGACCTGCCACACGCTACCTGTACGCCAGGCGGCTCACTGCCGGTCTGGCACCACTCGTCCCACTGCGTTTCGGCTCTGATCGTCCAATCAAAATCGGACCGCTTCAAAAACCTTCCGAACCCAAACAAGGTCCAAGGGCACAATCTCCATAAAGGAGACCCGAGTGGCTACGCTGTAGGGGCTTGGGGAAATCTGTGCAAGGCAGGCTGCCTGGTCAAAGGCAGATTACCGCTCACGGCCAAATCACTGAGCGCAAACACAGTGTAGCACAGATTTCACTTTTTATTCGCTACAACAGTGAGATTACCCAGCGCAGAGCCGGGGGGAACTCCCGTTTCATCGGCAGACCCAGAACTGTCGCAGAGATATCCGTGCAGCTGCCGACCAGTTCAGTAAAGAAAGATGACATCCTGCTGCAATGCGCGCAGAGCCTCCATTTTCTCCATTAGATCTGAAAATCTGCAACAGAAACATCCGGCGGTTAACTCATGCGCCGGCATACCCTGCATGTGGGCGTGGCGTGTATCCACCAGATCAACACCCCGGTCGTTCAGAACAGCGGCAGAGCCAAACCGTGCTTCTCGAGCAGACGCACAGCGGCCAGTATGAGCCTTGTCTTTCCCGATCCCAGAAAGCCACCGACCACAACAACGGCCTGCCTCTTTTGTATCTCGCTGCTCATCCGCGCACTTTAACCTGGATCTCGCCGTTTGTTGCCAAGTGCAGAGTTTTGCTGAAGCTGACAATCGCGCGTTCTCCGCGGCGTCTCACTTGATTTTCAACCGACTCCGCGCTGCTTGCGACATGGGCTGTGGAGCCGGTTGCGGCAATCTCGCAAGAGCGGCAGGTGAGCGTTCCGGCCAGCACCTTGATTGCAAAACTCACGCTGCCGCCCTCACGCCGCAGGGAATACGTACCCCATCCTGTGCCTGTCGACCAGAAGCACTGGAAGTTGTCCTTCGCAAGCAGCGGAACGGCAACCACCGAAGCGCTTGCGCCGTCGTAGCTGAAGCCGCTCAGCGCAAGCACGGCCGACCAGGCCGACATGGCACGCGCATAGTGGTGGCCGCACTCGGCCTCGTCCCATGGGTTTCGCTTCTCGCCGTCGTAGCGATCGCGAATATTGCGTACACACTCCAGCCCCTCGTCCACCATGCCCCAGTTCATCATTAGAACGGCTGCGGTATATTCAAAGCCGGTCATCGTCTCGGCGAAATAGGGAAAGGGAATGCGCGGACGCACGACCTTGCCGTAGTCGCAAATCACCAACGACGCCTCGTCGTTCAATGCGAAAGTGCGCTGCACATTGTCGTGCTCTGCCAGGCTGCGCTTGTAGTTGTAGCGGTAAATTGACCGGAGCGCTGCTTGAATCTTGTCCGGCGACACCAACGCCCCGAGACCGCATACGTCTGCCAGATACTGCCCCACCAGTTGATCGACGAGGCAGCCGGCACCAACCTGGTACTCCGGATTCAGAGTGTTCTGAGAACCCATGTCGCTGCGCAGGTTCTTGGCAATCTCGTCATTGCGGAATCCTCGAATCTGCTGAATGTAGTACTCGCCATTGAAGAGATTGGCGTCGATCCAGATGCTGCCCTGCTTGAAGAGCCTGCTGTATGTTTCGGCGGACGCGGAGTCGCCGGCGGCGCGTGCCATCTCCTCGCCCGCCCTCAGCGCACCCAGATAGTAGATTCCGCACATCGGGTTGGGGCCGTAGAACTCCACATCGTAGGTGTTGTGCTGCACGCCTTCCATCACGCCATCTTTGTTGCCGTCCCACCCGCCGGGGACCCAGGCGAACTCGAGTGCCTTCTTTGCGAGCGGCCAAGTTGCACGCAGAAATGCATCGTCTCCGCTGATCTTCCAGTCGAGCCACGCATGCATGATCTGCCCCATTTGCCCATCTGCCGCGGCAAAGCCCGAGCGCGCCTTGCCATCCGGCAGCATCTGACGAAAGTGAATTGCGCCGGCGTCATCCATCGAATAGCCAAAAGCGCTGCGCCGCAGCGAGCGTGCAAACGACGGAAACAGAAACACCGTTGACGTCTCGTAATTCCACACATGCGTGCAGTTGCCAAAGCAGCAGCCGCGCTGGTCGTTGCTCCCCTCAAAGCCGTGAAACTCGCCATCGGCGGTACGGAAACACGTGGTGGTGGCCAAGGTGGAAAGATTCGCGCTGGCAGCCTCCTTCACAACAGCGGGCAGTGTGCTCTCGCGGATTGCTGTGGCAAACATGCGCGTGCGTGTTTCCAGAGAGACAAGATTCTTAGCTGTGTATGCGACGGCATCCCAGGCAGTCTTGAAGCGGTCTGAATAAAAATTGCCTATGACGGTTTTGCCTTCGCCTGGCGGCGCAGACCAGCCGCACCAGTCAGGGGTGCGATTGGGAAATCGCCAACCGAGGAGGAACTGGAAGTTCGCGGTTTGTCCTGGAGGAATCGACTGTTGCAGGCACAGCACGCCTACCGCGGAATGTTCCTCCGGTTGCGCACCGAGGTTTCCCGACTTTGAAAACTGATCCCAGAACAAGAGAGGAGAGTTCCACCAACGGCCTGCTGGCCACCCCACCCAGTGCGAAACCTGCGTGCCCGTTTCCGGCGTCACCGCCAACACGAATTCACCCGCCATGGGATCTTCCGGAGCCAGGCTAGTGTTGCTCATCACGAGACCCACAACTCCATCGCCGTTGCGATAGTCGTTCCGCCGCCCCCCATCTCCCTCTTGTGCCGCCGCGCCGCGATTGCTTTCTTCTGCGCCCACGGGGTTATCGATGGAGAAAGCAATGCCCACTTTGGCTGTTGAAGAACCGGGGTTTGTGACACGATACCGCAGAATGGCAACCGGCAGACCGGAGTCATCCGGTTCATGCGGAATGAAGGGCGAAAAGGCGTCGAGCTCAACAAGGACGGGCAGCGTGTTGTCCTCGAAGCTGATATGGGCAAGCGGATATTCGCCAGTAAACGCCGCTCCTTCCAGACGGCTCAATCCCGGAGAGTTCCTCGAACCTAACCCATCCTGCCCTTCATAGGGCGGAGCAATCCGCGATTCCAGAACATGCGCCACAGGCTTCGCCGTCCCGGACTGAACCCAAATTGCCGGGAAGGCGTACGAAGGAGTATTTCCCTTATTGGGCCGATTGAAAATCTCCCAGTTGCAGAGCTGGCCGCGACCACCAAGCCCCAGACTTCCGGCCGCCACTCCCCCCAGCGGAAAGGAAATCATCTTGAGCTGCCTGCTCCGAAAGGTACGCGGGAATGATACATCTGAGCCGGCATGAACCGGACCCGCTTGATCCCTGCCCGGATGCTCGCCATCCGGCTTCCCCGCTCCATTCTCCTCCGCGTGTGCCGACCACTGACCGACTTGGGTCGCGACTCCTACCACGCCTGCAGCCTGCTTGAGAAATTGCCGCCGAAGCAGCGGATCCTTTCCGCTCATACTTCCTCCATAAACAGCACTGGCGGACTATTTCTCCTGTGGATCATCCCATGACAGCAGAGGTGCCCTGAAAATAAACAAGGCACCCTAACCCGCATCCCCCGGCACCAGCCGCCGCTGCAGATCCTCCAGCGTCTGCCCCTTCGTCTCCGGATAAACCAACAGCACCACCACAAACTGAACCGCCGTCATCACCGCAAAAAATGCAAACGGCGTCTGCGTGTGGAAGTAATGCACCACCACCGGAAACTCAAGCGCAATCGCCGCGTTCATAAACCAGTGGCTGGCCGCGCCCACGCCTTGGCCCTTCGACCGAACCGACGTTGGAAAAACCTCGCCGATATAAACCCAGATCACCGCTCCCTGCGAAATCGAGAAGAACGCAATATAGGTCACCAGCAACCCAAGCAGAGAACTCTGGTGCGAGTGCGAAGCAAACACCCACGTCACGCCCGCCAGGCACGCCGAGCAGCCCGCCGCCCCAATCAACAGCAGCGTCTTGCGCCCCAGCTTGTCGATCAGCGACATGCCCACCATCGTGAACGTAAAGTTGGTCGCCCCAATCACAATCGCCTGCAGGTCACTCGACACCTGATTGAAGCCCGCCGCCGCAAATATGTTGTTCAGGTAATAAAGAATCGCGTTGATGCCCGCCAACTGATTGAACGCGCCAATCGAAATCGCCAGAAAAAGCGGCAGCCTATACTTCCACCGAAACACCGGCTCATGCGCAATCGCGTGCTCCTGCTCCAGCGCCTTGCGAATGTCCGCCAATTCCGCTTCGGGGTCCTCTTCGCCCATCAGCTTCAGAACCTCAAGCGCCTCGTCGTTCCGGTTTCTTGAAGCCGAAAAGCGCGGGCTCCCCGGAATCCTGAACAGCAGCACCAGAAACACAACCGCTGGAATGAACGCGATGCCCACCTGGCAGCGCCACTCCATCCACCCCAGGTGCAGCGTGCGAATCGCATAATTCGACATGTACGCCGCCATCACGCCAAACACAACATTCAGCTGGAACGTCGCCACCAGCCGCCCGCGCCACTTCGCCGGAGCCAGCTCGGAAATATAAACCGGCCCCAGAACTGACGACGCGCCGATCCCCAGCCCGCCCATAAACCGGAAGACCATGAACGGGTACCAGCCCCACGCGAATGCGCATCCCACGGCAGAAACCACATACAGAATCGCCGTAATCCGCAGCGTACCGCGCCCGCCCAGCCGTTGCCCAATTGTGCCGGCGCCCAGCGCGCCAATCACCGTGCCCACCAGGCCAATAGCCACCGTCAGGCCCTCGGCCTGCGGGCTCAGCCCGTACAGCTTCACCAGCGCGTCAATCGCACCCGCAATCACAACGGTGTCAAAGCCGAACAGCAACCCGCCCAGGGCCCCGGTCAGCGTAGCTTTCATCAGGTTAACGTTTGGCCGCATAGTCTCCGGTCTCTTCAAATCCCAAACCATCCTACAAGACCGCCTCGCAGCCGCGCAGCCATCGCGTTCCAGGCAGTGCAATTCCAGCGCTGCAGGCCAGTCCCTTCCCAGCTCACGGATGCTTGTTCGCACCCGGGTCAGGCGTGTTCACTCTTGCAGTAGAAGTCGCCCGCAGCGGAATCTCCAGCGTCCCCGCCATGCCGCTCTCCAGGTCATACACGGCCGTCACCAGATGCAACTCTCCCGCGCTTGGCAAATCAATCTTCAGTTGAACCTTGATTCCATTCTTTCGAATCAGCTCGAACTGGTCTGGCCTTATGTCCACGGTCTCTTCTTCGGCCTCCCAGTTCACCGGATTGCCGGGCTCGTCATACGCCCTCAACCCCACCAGAAATTTGCCGCTCCTGTCGCCCTGCGCTTGCCGCTTCAGATCAAGGTCCTGGCTGCGAATAATGAAATCCACCGTATATGGGGTCAATGGCCCTTTAAGATTCGGATTTTGCCCCGAGCCAGCATCGCCGGGTGTCGCTTCACCCGCGCCTCGTTCCGCCCGCACTCCATATAAGATGCCCGTCGCCCCCGGCAGTCCAGCTTGCAACAGCGGCTCCAGCGGATCAGCAGGTGCTTTTGCCACCGGCGCCAGATTGTCATCCGCGTTGTAGCCGCGCCTGTATGCCAGCTTGCCCTTCCCATGGCGCAACTTCACTTCGATTCGCCGATAGCTCCCATCCATCTTCGTGTTCTCTGGTGAGTAGCCGATCTCGTAATAATTCGCTCCCGCGTCGATGGCGCTCGCGAGCGCCGCATCCAGATCGTTCGTGTTGTAGTACGCATTGCCGCCCGTCGAGGTAGCAAGCTGCTCCATCGCATCCATCGTGCTGGCGCGCTCGCCTGCGCCTGCACTGTAAGGAGCTATCACAGTGTCGCCCCCGCTGCCAGCGTGGCCAGACCCTCCGCCCATGCCCGGTCCGGAGGAGTTAGCCTCGCCCACATGATCCATCATCAAACCTTCAGCATTGATCGGGTAAACCGCTATCTGGGAAACCGTAAATAAATCAGCCGTCCGCTTCACGCGCTCCAGATAGGCCGCGCCACCCGAACTGTTCTTCAATCGCGCCATCTCATCCGCCGTCGGGAAAATAGCGATCGGAAACGAGCCGGAGACCCAGATCAGATTCTTGCGACCCGGTATGCCAGACATGTAGTGCCCCAGATACATCAACGCCTGGAATGTCATCGAAATCCGCGCGCCAGTATTGCGCGCACCAGCGTTTCCCAATGCACTCTGAAGCGCCTCAATCGCGTAGGGCGAAGTCTGCTCCGTTTGCAGCATGGACAAATCTTCCTGGTCGCCGGCGCGATCGCTGCGCGATTCAAAGTAAGAACTCTTCTGGCTCTTCAATCCGTTCTTTTCATCTTTCAGTGCGGCCAGCAGCGCCGTCGTGTCCGCCGTAATTCCCTGCAGGCAAACCAGCTTCGAACCAAGCAAAAAAATCGCCATCCGCGTTCCAGGCTGTAGTTTGCCAAGGAAGTCCATCACCTGCCGCCGCACAGATGCCTGATCCTGCATCTCCGTGTTCAAAGTATCGATCAGCAGAATGTTGACAGCATCCCCCGACGGTGCCGGTGGAACGTTCGTGCGCGCGCCCACTGGCATCGTCGGCATCTCCGGCGCAGCGCTCGCTCGCGCTTTGCTCTTCGTGTGCTCCGCGAAGAAATTCACCGTCTGCGCCTGGCCATCTTCTTTGACTTCAAAATCCTCTTTGCTCAGACCGGTTACAGGCGACCCATCCCGATTCGTCGCAACCACATCCACAACCACTTGACGGGTTGTCGTCCGTAGAACAGGTGCTTGATCAATCGCAGACGGCGCGGTGGTTTCCGCTGCCGGCGCAGGCTGGGACGCAGGCGCGGGCATCGGCGCGGCGGCCTGCCCGGCGTCCTTCTGCTGGAGTGTCGTGCCAGGTGCCCGCATCTGCGTCCCAGACCCGCGCACCAAACTTTGCTCCCCGGCCCCTTCCCCACCCGCCCCCGTTGCTGGCGGTGCAGCCAGTGCCAGCGCCGGCTCCGTTGTCGCTGCGCTCGTCGAAGACAAAGCAGGCGGCGCGCCTTCTTCCTGGGCTTCACTCCCGGTCAGCATCCGCGTGTCTGCCCGGAACATGTGATAGTCCTCGAAAGCAACATCGTTCAGCAGTTTTTGAGGCGGCCCCTGCGGCGTCTCCGCGACGTATGGAGAGTATGCTTTGAAATCGCTGTGCGAAATTGCGCTCGATAGAGCCACACTCCGGGTTGCGCAGATGTAAGATTTCCCACCTATCTCCACCGGACCGTAATCCACCATAATGTCCGCTTTCGAAATAGGGTCCACTGGTTTAAGGTCGGCCTGGACTGTCAATCGAAGAATCGACCCCTCGTGCGGATCGACTGTAATATCCCCGTGATATCCGACAATACGATCAAACGGCTGCGTCTCAACACTCCCCGGATCGCTCCCGGCCACGCAGCAATAGTTCACTCGAAAATGTGATTTCTCAAGTGGAACCGCATATCGAAACACGGCCCGCGGGCCCGTCGCACCCTGTTCCCAGTGGCTCCAGCTCAAACTGCTCCTGGCCGCGTCAAGAAACACCGTGCCAATAATGGGGCCAAATTCCCCAAATACGCTCAGCCCTTTTCCTTGCGGCTTTGCGACTGCCGGTTTGCCTGCTCCCGTATCCACCACTTCCTGCCCGTTGCGGTACAGTACCGTCACATCAAATGCATTGGTTTCGTGCAAAGGACGATACGGGATAACATGCACTCCCGATTGAACCAGTGGTGTCTCTTCATATTGGGTTGTCACTCGTGTTGCGTAGAAGTTGGGCAATTGGTGGATCGTCTGCGCAACATAGTTCACAACCAGAGCCATCATCTGGCGTTGGGCCGTCAGGTCCGGCTCTGCAAGCGTGGGAATCTCCGCCGCTGGCAACGGCAGAAACGCTGACTCGTCGGCAAGAATCCGCAGTTCTTGCGCAGTCTTCGTGCCCGGCGAAGCAGCTTCCAAGCGTGCCAGGGCCGTGGGACTCAACCGCTCCGTCAACTCCAGATCGGACAACTGCCACGCAACCTCCGCATCCGGCTTGCCCCGATCGGCAGCCAACCGCTGCTCCAACCCACCAACCGAGATGCCTTTGGCAGCCCATGCGGAAAGTGCGAATCCTAAAAATCCCAACAGCAATCCCAATTTGCGCACGCCAATTTTCCCTCGCGGCACGATCTCCACAAATGGCGCTCAGCCTGCACTGCCCGCCCGTCCGCCTGCACTGACGCGGCCACTTTCGCCGCGCGCTCGCGCCACTGAGCCAACTGCTCATTACACCACAAGCAAACATGCATGGTCAGCCTCATCGGCGCGTCGCAGCCACTAGCGCGCATCGCACGTCTCAAACCCTGTCCGCACCCCTGATAGGGAGAAACATTCCCGGGCCAGCCCCCCGCACGACCCGGCAAACTCATTCCTCGTCAGCCCTGGCTGCGCCTCTCGCCGGGCACCACGGCCAAAATGCGGCAGCGCTGCTTGTCGGCAGCGCTCCACACCACCGCCATCTCGCTTTCCATGCAGGCGCAATCGCCGGCCTCCAGCACCTCCTGCATGCCGCCCGCATCCAGTTGCAGCCGCCCTTCCAGCACGTAAACCACCCCGCTGGCCTCGCGAAAGCAATCCGCCGTGCTCGCCGCGCCACCCGGTGCGAATTCAATCATCTGCGCCACCAGCCGGGAACTCTCCTCCGGCGCATTCAACGGTGTCACCTTCACCGCCTCGGTGCCCCGCCCATCGCTCTCAAAGTGCGCCCTGCGCGTAATCGAAAGCACGTGCCGCGCAGGCTCGGCAAAAAAATAACCCATCCCCACCCCGTAGACACGGCTGATCGTGGCCAGCGTAGGCAATGTGGGAATCATGCGATCCGTCTCCAGCTTCGATAACAGCGCCGTTGAAAGACCCGTCTCGGCCGCAAGCCGGGAAAGCGTCAACCGCTTCTGCGTCCGCAACGACCGCAGCTTCAGGCCAATGCAATACGGCTCCAGAGACCACTGTGCGTAGGAAACCTGCTTGGGCATCGAAAACTCCTTCTCGTTCGGCAAAACATCCCTGCGATCATTACCGGCATCAATACCATTTACCGGCGTTCAAATGATTCTGACAGGCTCTTTCACTCCAGACCTTGAAGTATTTCTGAAGTTTCTTCGCCACGTTCGGGATGCCCGCTGCGGGTCGCCTCGGTTATCCTCGCACTTGAGCGGTCCGCCGAATCATGATCGCCGCCGCCCCAACACACTCCCCCACCAAGGATTAATCTCATGGCTATTCGCTCCAGCTCCTGCACGTGGCTGCTCCACCGCAGTCTCATCCTGCTTTTCCTAGGCACCTGCCTGCCCGCCCTCGCACAAGACAAGCCAGCGCCCAAACCCGACGTCCTCGTACTCAGCAACGGAGACACCCTGCATGGCAAGTTCGTCAGCGAAATTGCCGGAAAAGTTACCTTCCACAGTGAGTCCTTGGGCAACATCACTCTCGGCTGGAACAAGATAAAGGAGCTCCACACAAGCCAGAAGTTCGCCGTACTCACCAGCCACCCTACGGAGCACACCAGGGCAGCCGCCCGCCAATTCCCCGTCGGAACCCTGAATGTGGCCGATCAGACCCTCACCCTTCAGCCTGAAAACGCCCCCGCCCTGGCAGCCATTCCCGTCAAAGATACGCAGTACATCATGGATGCGGCGGAACTCGACAAGCAGGTCAATCACCAGCCCGGCTTCTTTTCCGCTTGGAACGGTGCCGCCACCGCCGGCGCCACGCTGGTCACAGCGACACAGAATCAGTACACCCTGTCGGGAGGCGTAGACCTTGTGCGTACGGTCCCCACCGTGAGCTGGCTCGCTCCGCGCAATCGTACTTCCGCCGGCTTCACCGGATCCTATGGAAAGATCACCCAGCCCGCCTACACCTCTGGAACCACAACGGTGCCGGCAGTGATCACCAAGTCGGCCATCTTCCACGCCGGCGCGGAAAGAGACCAATACTTCTCCCCGCGCTTCTTCGCCCTTGGCCAGGTGGCCTACGACCACAACTTCGCCCAGAATCTGAGCCTGCAGCAAGTTTATGGCGGCGGCTTCGGCTGGACCGCGCTCAAAACTCCAACCCAGGAAGCCGACCTGAAGGGAACGATCCAATACGAAAAACAGCAGTTCATCTCCGGCGGCGCAGGCGCCAATCTTAACCTGATTGGATCAACCTTTGCGGCCACCTATGGACTCCACCTCAGGCTCTTCACCTACACACAGGACGTTTCCTTCATTCCCGCCTACAACAATATGCGCGCCTACTCCACGGCTGAAAGCAACTCCCTTACGTTCCCGGCCTACAAACGCCTTAGCTTCTCGTTGGGAACCATGGACAGCTACCTGAACGATGTTCCCGCGGCCTTGCCGCCCACCAAGCGAAACTCGTTCCAGTTCATCATGGGCATGAGCTACGCAATCAAATCGCGCTATTGACTTGATTCCACACTCGAAGTTAATCAACAATTCACCGGCCATTTTTCGCTCGGAGCGGTCTCCTGTCATCAGAAAAATCAGCCAATCCCAAACACAAAATCAGCCGTAGGTATCTTTAACCCAATAGAATTGTTCAAGATCGAGCAGATTACCTTTGTTTACCAGTATGGTACTAAGTAACCACTTCCAATGACCTAAAGCTGAAGAAACCGCAAATTATTCCTCCATCTTTCCACCCCGAAAGTGCATAATCAAATCACAAAAAATAATCTGTGCTTGCGCTAACACTTAAGCCCAGAAAACGCTGCTATATTTTGCTCTTCCTCAGATTTAGCCACCAGCCAGGCGTGCCTTCCTGCGGGTGGTCCGCATTCGGCCTCGTCGAATGGCGCAACCTCGGCGGACTGGATTACCAGAAGTCCGAAGAACTGTGTTGGTTCAGATGCCTCAGCGTGCCCCGGCGTCGGCGGGTTCTGAAAGTTCGGGTTTCTCATTCGCCGGCTTCCGCCTGGAGGCGGACGGTGCTCTGTTTCGCGGAGAAACCCCCGTTCACCTGCCTCCAAAAGAGTTGGCCGCACTTCAGTTGCTCGTTGCAAATGCCGGCTGGATTGTCAGCCCCACGCAAATGCGCCATGCCCTCTGGGGCGACGTGAACGTAACGGCGGAGAGCGTTCCAAAGTGCATTTCATCGCTCCGAGCCCGCCTGGAACCCGAAGACTGCATCCAGACCGTCTACAAACGCGGGTACCGCCTCACCGCCGCGGTGCGGAATCACGCCGACAGCCCCAACGGCGCACTGCCTCGGCTCGCCATCATGCCCTTCGCCAGCGGCCTCGGCATTCCAGACCATCTCGGTTCGGTCCTCGCCGAGGAAACCATGGCCCGCCTCAGCAGCATCAGGCCCGCGCCAGTGGCTGTCCTCGCGCAGGATTCAGTCTTCACCCTCGCCCGACGCGGC
Organism: Occallatibacter sp.; assembly: GCA_035529815.1. Classification (GTDB taxonomy): domain Bacteria; phylum Acidobacteriota; class Terriglobia; order Terriglobales; family Acidobacteriaceae; genus Telmatobacter. The sequence goes on from DATKWA010000088.1 coordinate 17,471, forward strand.
ATGACCGCCCTTGAGACCGCCAGGGCCCTCGGGGCAGATATGGTCCTCGCTGGAAGCCTGCGAGCATTGCCCATGCACTACCGCATCCGCGCCGAAATGATCCAGGTCGAAGATGGAACCCAGGTCTGGGTAGAGGACGTGCTCGTCGACCGGCACCCCATCGCTGGATTGGAAGCCGAACTGGTCAATCGCCTGGTCTTCCGCCTCACTGCAGATTCTCCCGGCTCAGCACGTACCGGCGCCGCGTCTCACACGGCAACTCCCCCCGCGTCTTTCAGCAATGCAAGCCTCTCGGCGGCAAAGGAAGCAGCCGCGCCGCACCCCAAAAACAGAGGCCTGTCCCTCGCCGCCGTCGCCGACCCCAGGAACGACACTCCCAGCGTGCAACGCGAAGCCTACGAAATCTTCCAGCACGCACATTATGAATGGCAGACAATGGAGCGCCATCGCATGCAGGATGGACTCCAACATTTGCTCCGAGCCACCGAACTTGACCCCTCGCTCGTCAGGGCGCGCGTTGACCTCGCCAATCTGTGCGTCACACAGTGTGCCTATGGCTTCATGTCGTCCTCCGTTGCGGCCGACATTGTGCGAGCCGCTGCCGACGCAATCCCCGATCTTGCCACCCGCGCCGCCGCTATTCTGCCCGCCCTCGGATGGGTCAGGTTCCATGTCGACCGCAATCTCCGCGCCGCGCTCTGGGCCTTCTCCGTCTCGGCCCACCTGCCCCACGACCCATGGACCACGCGCGCCCGCTGCATGTTCGTCTTGAGCCGCCGTCGCTTTGGCGAGGCCATCGATATGCTCCGCGCCGCCATTCACTCAGATCCCTATGCCCCATGGCTGCAGGCCCGCCTCGCCTGGGCTCTCCATCTTGCCGGTGAAACCAGCCAGAGCGTCGATCAAATCCAAAGCACCCTCCGCCAGTTCCCAGACCACGACGGAACCAATATCTACGGCACACTGATCCTCGCTTCGAGCGCGGATGCAGCCCAGGCACTCCAACTCGCCGAGTCACTCGCCCAGCGCGCGCTCCACTACGATCTGGCCAGCACAATGCACGCCTATGCCCTCGCAACCCTCGGACGCCGCGACGAGGCACACGCCATCGTGGAACGGCTGCAATGGCTCGGTCGCGAGCGCTTCCTGCTCAGAGCCTTTATGCCCCTTGTCTATCTGGCATTGGACGAGCCCGATGCGGCACTGGCCGAGTTGCATGCCTCAGACCAGAACCGCTGCCCCTGGTTCTTCCAGGTCCTCGCCGATCCAAGGTTGAAGCCACTGCACGCTCGCCCCGAGTTCCAGCAGATGCTGTCCATCCTCGACTCCATGGAAGCTGCGTCCGATCGCGATGAACAAGCGCTCGCATAACAGCGTCGCATCGCGGTTTCAAAAATCCCGCCAACATCCCCAAAAAGGAACGAAGGTTTCCCAGGTTCCCTCCACCGCGGCGGAAGACCCAGGAAACCTCCAATCAAAACAGTCCCCTAAAAATCCACCAACCGCCTACATCTGCGGTGCCGGAGCCGGTGCTGCCGCCGCGCCCCGCTTGGCCACAAACTCCGACGCGGGCCTGTCGCCCATCTGACGAGTGAACTTGATCGTGTCCCCATCGGCCTTGCCCGTATACGTAATCGTGAACTCGTTGCCATTGAAGTTCATCACCTGGTCAAAGGAGATGTTGTCCCCATCCACCTTGCCGTTGGTAATGTCGGTTTCGCCGCGCGGCGTCGTCACTTTCCCGGTCAGCGTAGCGCCATCCACGTGAAAGTCGAAGTTAAGCGTCTGCGTGCCGCGAGGCGTCGTTACATCCGCGTTCCACTTGCCGTTAAAGTCCGCCGCAAGCGCGCTCACCGTGCCAAGCGTTAGCAGCAGTACTGCGAGTCCTATCTTTTTCAGCATGTCCAAATCTCCTCATCAGTCAGAAGCATTCCCGGCGCAGGATTCAAAACCCGCGCCTGCCAACACGGACGGAGACAATCGCCGATAAGACCCAAAGAAAAAATCCGCTTCCAAACTCTCGCCCTCAGCCGCATCTGAAACCTGGCATCGAGAAAGCAGAAATCAGCCAGGCGTCAGATCGTCACGCGTCTTTTCCGCGAATAAAACTCTCCGGCGTCCCGTCCGCGGGATTCACAAAGATAATGTCCTTCGGATCGCGCCGCGGCGTGTCAAACGACAGAAACACCACCGGCCCCTCAACAATCCGCGGCAGCGCATGAACCACCCCGCGCCTGAAAAACAGCAGCTCCCCCGGCGCAAACTCCCCGCCGTTCCCCTCATCCCCCATCCAAAACGTCCCCCGCCCCGAAAGAACATACAGGTACTCATCGCATCCCGCGTGGTAGTGCGGAGGCGTCTCCCGGTACACCCGAAACACCCGCGCGCTCGCCGCCGCTTCGTTCGTCAGATACGTATCCAGCAGCATCGTCTCCGCCGTCTCCGGAAACGACCCCGCAATCTCATGCGGCTTGAATCGTTGAAAATCCAGCTTTCCGTCCATCCCCGTTCTCCATTCCCTTGCGTTCTTTATTTCCTTGCGTTCTGTATCCCCTTGAACAGATGAATACCACGCCACCCAACAACTTCAAACAATCACCCGCCGCATCCCCTCGAAAAAGTGCTGTTCCCGCCGCTAATCACGCGTCGGCAACAGCAGCCGCAATCCATCACACTTGCCGACATACCGGGACTAATCTGACGGCAGTGAGCGCATTGGCGATTTGCTAGGAAGCGAGAACCTTCCGGGGCGAGAGCTTATCTCTGAATTGCCGCCGGACGACCGTCTTGCCCTGCTCTTGCAGGTCGGGCCTGCATCCATCGCCTGCTGCCTACTGTGGGATTCTCCTGAGACCGGTATCATTAAAGGTGAATGTTCAGATTCACCGAATTGAGGCGACCGCTGATGTCAGTTTCTGCAAATCGTATTTGGCGACAAATGCCGGAAGAGACCCGAATTGCTGCCAGCAAACTTTTTTGGGCGGAGTCGAAAGGCGCCGCGAAGCAGACCCTGTTTTCATCTCTCGCAAAAGCAAAAAACCTTCGGGAGGTCACCGTCCGCAAAACTCCGATTGAGAGACTGGCCAACTGGACGGCGGGAACACTGTCGCTTCCTGACCAGATCGTGGATGATCTTCTGAAGAATTACATCCTCCACGAGCATCGTGGAGTGATTGTCAGCTTTCTTGAATTGCTCAAGATTCCCCATGCCGACGGCATCATCGATGAGTCTTTTGACCTCGCAACTCTCTCTAATGAGCAGGTTCACAAGGCTGCTCACAGCTTGCTCGGATCGGCTGATCGCACGGGAGCAGTACTCTACCTGAAATATCTCGTGCTTCAAGGTGGACCGTGGGCAGCGGTTGAAGAAGTCCTGGCGGCTGAAGGATAAAGACCGCGGCCGAAGGTTCAGGCGCAGCTTCTCCAAAAAGACCAAACGATCAGTTTAATCTCGGATAGCCTGCTTCACTGGAGTTCGCGTAATTGCGTGTGCATACCCCCACACCGCATGTTTCAGCCAAGGGGGCCGTTGTGAAGCGCGGTACCGCGCATCGTTAAGGCAAAATGAAAGAGACCATGAAAACGCAATCAACAGAGCCGCAGATGCAAGCTCAGGATTTTATCGACCTTGAGAGCCAACACGGAGCGCACAACTATCGTCCTCTCGACGTAGTCATTGAACGTGCTGAGGGCGTTTGGGTTTACGACGTCGAGGGCAAACGATATCTGGATTGCCTGGCCGCATACTCGGCGGTCAATCAAGGCCACTGCCACCCAAAGATTCTTCTCGCCCTCGAAGAGCAGGCCAGGAAAGTCACCCTGACCTCGCGCGCATTTCGAAACGCCCAACTCCCCCTCCTTTGTAAAGATCTTCACGATCTGACGGGCTTCGACATGGTGTTGCCGATGAATTCCGGCACCGAGGCTGTCGAAACCGCCATCAAGGTTGCGCGCAAGTGGGGCTACACGGTCAAGGGCATCCCTCAGGACAAGGCTGAAATCATCGTCTGTGCCAATAACTTCCATGGACGCACCGTCACCATCGTGGGCTTTTCCACCGACGAACATTACCGTGATGGTTTCGGACCCTTCGCGCCGGGTTTCAAGGTCATCCCCTATGGCGACGCTGAGGCACTGCGCAACGCCATCACACCGAATACCTGCGCGTTCCTCGTCGAACCGATCCAGGGCGAAGCTGGAATCCTCATCCCGCCGGCCGGATTCCTTCGCGAAGCCGCGGACATCTGTCGCCGCAACCGAGTGCTTCTCATGACCGACGAAATTCAATCCGGTCTGGGCCGCACCGGCAAACTGTTCGCATACATGCACGAAGGAATCACGCCGGATATATTGATCGTCGGCAAAGCGCTGGCCGGCGGCTTTTATCCGGTTTCGGCAGTGCTAGCGTCTGCCGAGATTCTCGGTGTCATCACCCCCGGCGATCACGGCAGTACGTTCGGAGGAAACCCGCTCGGATGCGCCATTGCCAGAACCGCGCTGCGTGTCCTGGTTGAAGAGAAAATGGTCGAGCGGTCCGCAGAACTCGGAGCTTACTTCCTCACTCGGCTTCAGTCGCTGCGCAGTGATGCCATCAAAGAAGTTCGTGGAAAAGGCCTGTGGATCGGTATCGAACTCCACGGCAAGGCTCGCCCCTATTGCGAAGCCCTGATGGACGAAGGAATCCTGTGCAAGGAGACTCACGATCACGTCATCCGCATTGGGCCCCCGCTTGTCGTCACACGCGAAGAACTCGATTGGGCATTCGAGCGGATCGCAAAGGTATTAGGGGCGAGCCAGTAAGCTTTTCAGTGGGACCGAAAGACAGACCAGCTCACGCATCGACCAGCTCAAGCATTCTGAGCTGCTCGATTTTTTTTGAAGGATTCGCCCCACGGCTCACCGGCGTGGGATTGTTGCCGGTCCGAATGACAGAATTCATGGGTCCGTTCTTCATTCTCTATCCAAATCCGATTCTGCGACCCGGGCGCGTCAACTGCCGTATTCAGGCCGAGGCACTGATTGAGAGTTGGTTGCTCGCGACCTTCAGGACTACTCCCCCTAAACGCCAAAGTGTCCGGGAAAAGGGTCGTGCCCGTGTCGTCGCCCAACCGGAAATCACCTTGCAATTAACCCAGCCCAATCCCCTGCCTTCCGACTCCTCCCCGCTTGCAGAAAATTACCCCGCATCGGAGCAGAATAGAGAGATGAGCTCCCTCCACCCTCCACCTCAATCCCGGCCATTTTCCGGTCTGAAAGGCCGCACCCCCCACCCCCCTATTTACCGTGAAACTGTGAACTCAGCCGTAACAAACTGAAAATAGACCACTTGAACCCTACCGACCCCTTTATCATCTAGTGAACACTCCCTGTCTCAACTAGAGACTTAACCAAAACAAACAAAAAGGCTTGCAAACAAAGCAAGCCCTCGCGCCAACGACGGATTTTTGAAGAAATATGCCAAGAAAATGAGCCGAATCGCCCTCAAACCGCCCGCCACGCGCAAAAAAAAACGCGCCCGAACGACGAGCCAGAAGCTAGCAGCTTCCCTTACTTGGCCGCCCGCGCACGGTGAATATGTTCCACGTCTTTGCCGTAGCGGCCCAGCAGCGCATTCCACCGCACAATCGCAATCTCTTCAAGCATCTTCATCCCGTCTTTCAGGTAGCTCATGCGCGTGCGCTCGTCGTGGCCCCAGCTCACCGCAACCTCGTCAATGCGATAGCCGCGCTTGAGAGCGATAAACAGAATCTCCGGATCGAAGCCCCAGCGCTCAATCGTCTGCAACTGGAAGATTGTCTGCGCCGCCGCACGGGTAAACGCCTTGAAGCCGCACTGCGTATCGGCAAATTTCAACCCCATCACAAACCGCGTCACGCCATTGAAGCAGCGCCCGAAAAACTGCCGGTAAAAGGGCTGACGATGCGTCTGCCGGCCGCGTTCCAGCCATCGAGACCCAATGGCAATATCGGCACCCGCGGCGATCGCCGCAAACAGCCGCTCAGCCTCTTCGATCGGGGCCGAAAGGTCCGCGTCGGTAAACATCACCACTTCGCCAAGCGCCTGCAGCATGCCCGATCGAACGCTATATCCCTTGCCTTTATTCCCCGGATTCTGCAACAGCCGAACCTCCGGCGCAGTGGCCGCAAAGGCGCGCACAATCTCTGCCGTCGCATCCGTCGAGCCGTCGTCCACCACAACCACTTCGGCAGACCAGCCGCTCTGCCGAATGCAGTCGACGACCGACCGCAGCGTGGCGGGAATACGGCCAGCCTCGTTGTAGGCCGGGATCACGATGCTGTAGCTCGGATAAGGCATGGCGTCAGGAGCCGCTGGTGACGCAGGAAACCCGAATTCGGCTAGAGTTGGTTTCCTGAGAAGAGCTCAGCACATGATACCGCAATGCCCGCACTGGAGCAGGGCTCGGCTCGCCACCCTGGCGACTTCAGCCCAACTCGCTGATGCGCAAAGGCTAAATTCTAAAAAGACACTTGCTTTTTCCACGTCCCCACGTAGAAAATCCGTTTATGCTGAGAGGGGAGGCGTAGCGAACATGACAAAAGCAGATCTGGTGGAAAAGGTGACCAGCTTGGGCGACCTGACGCGTCGCGACGCCGAGGTCATTGTCGAAACCATCTTTGGTTCGGTGATTGGTGCCCTGCAGGGCGGCGACAAAATCGAGATTCGCGGCTTCGGCTCGTTCCGCATCCGCCAGCGCAATCCCCGCATTGGCCGCAACCCAAAAACCGGCGAGCGCGTCGACGTCCCTGCCAAACGGGTTCCCTACTTCAAACCCTCCAAAGAGCTTCGCGACCTGGTCAACCCGGACGAAGCCGCCAGCGCCGCCTAGAGCGAGCCTTACCATCTAAAAAAATCGCCGTACCCGTCTCAAGACATCTGCGACGGTACGGCGTTTTTTCGCACTCCCAAAACAGCCTGGAGCCTGCCTGCCCATCCTCAGGAAGGTTGAATCCCAATCGCCGCCATCATTCTCCCTGCATGGCCTCGCGAGGCCCGGTGCGAAAAGAACAACTCCGTCTGGCAGCTCGTGCATCCGCCAACCACATGGATCGCGCGCGCCCTCAGCCCGGCATCCAGCAACTGCCGCCGGTTCGCCTCCACCAGGTCCAGGTGCAGATCGGGCCCCATCGGCGAGTGCCCAGGCGCCCGCTGCGTTAAAAAAAGCAT
>DATKWA010000089.1:0-17099 GCA_035529815.1 Occallatibacter sp.
CATCATCGGTTGGGAACTCCGAATTGAAGTCCGCAATGGTGTATTTCTGGTAGCCAGGTATAGTGTTCTTTGTTTTGCGGGTCGCCATAACAACCATAGTATGCCATATGTTCTACTTGTATTCAAGGGATAATTGCCCTAGTCAGTAATAGGTAGGCGTCTGTATCGTATTGATTATAATATAGTTATTTTTTACTTGCACCATAATCAGTGCACTTTACAGGGAGGGGGGGGGGTCTGCCCCTTTTCGAGGTTTGAATTGGCCCGGTTGAGGGCTCACAGAGGTAGTATGCGCCGGTTGGGGGTAATGATCGGCAAACCAGTGGCCGGGGTCAGTGGTCTGACGGGAAGAACCGCTCATTGCGATGGGACCGCCGGCCCAGTGGGTACCCGGACGGGGCACAGTTTTCAGGGTGCGGATTTTCGGGGCGCATGGTCGTTTTGGGGAGGGTGATGAGCGGGCCCGCTGCCGGGGCGCCTTCCGATGGAATCAGCACAGAGGCGAACGCTCGAAGAGGCTTCGTGACGCGGCCTTCCAATGTGTTGCATCCCGCATCCAAATTTACAGAGGCGAGACATGGGGTGTCCGGTGTTGGATGCCGCGACGCGCGCAGGAGCCGAGGGCTCCCGGAACTCTCGCTTGGAAATGGGCAAAGATGCGAGCGGCTCTGCGGAGATTTGAGGAGCTTGAGGGCAATTCCTGGGGGCAATGGGGATGCGAGGCAAGGGAGGACGGCCGTGGAGAACTGGACGGAAGGAATGTTTTTCAGAGATCGTGCGGATGCGGGGCGCAGGCTTGCGGGACGGCTGAAGAAGTATGAAAAGCGCAGGGACGTGATGGTGCTGGGGATTCCGCGGGGCGGGGTTGCGGTTGCGTTTGAGGTGGCAGCAGCGCTGGGGGCGGGGCTGGATGTTTTTGTGTCGCGGAAGCTGGGAGTTCCGGGGCAGGAGGAGTTGGCGTTTGGGGCGATTGCCGGCGGGGGTGTGCGGGTTCTGAATCGGCACATTTTGGAGGTGGTGGGAATTCCGGAGGCAGAGATTGAACGGATTGCGGCGCAGGTTCTGAAAGAGGTGGAGCGGCGGGAACGAGTTTACAGGGGCGTCCGGGAGCCCCTGGCTGTGGAGGGGAAGACCGTGATTCTTGTGGACGACGGCATTGCGACGGGCGCGAGCATGGAGGCGGCGATTGAGGCTCTGCGGCAGAGGAAACCTGCCTGGCTTGTGGTTGCGGTGCCGGTGGCTCCGGTGTCAACTTGCGAACGGCTGCGGCAGGAAGTGGATGAATTTGTGTGCCTTGAGACGCCAGTGGATTTCTACGCCGTGGGGCAGTTCTATGAGGACTTTTCTCAGGTGACGGATGAGGAGGTAACGCGACTGCTTGGCCACGCGGCTGCGACGGCGGCTTAGGGTGAAGCGACATAGAGGGGTTTTGAGCGGGGGGATGTGCGGGTGAAGGAGGTGTGTGACGATGATTGCCGGAGGAAGAGCGGAAGGAAGGAGTGCGCACCGCGAGGTTTCGATTGAGGCGGCGGGGGCGACGCTGCCCGGGACGTTGACGATTCCGAAGGGGGCGAGCGGGCTGGTTCTTTTTGCCCACGGAAGCGGGAGCAGCCGCCGTAGCCCGCGCAATCGCTTTGTGGCCGAGGTGCTGCAGTCGCGGGGCATTGCCACGCTGCTGTTTGACCTGTTGACAGGCGGGGAAGAGTCGATTGATGAATACACGGCGGAGCTGCGGTTCAATATACCTTTTCTTGCTTCGCGGCTGGCGGATGCAACGCGTTGGGCGATGGGGGATTTGGACACCTGGGATCTGGCGCCCTGTTATTTTGGGGCCAGCACGGGAGCGGGCGCCGCGCTGGTGGCGGCGGCCCAGATGCCGGAGATGATTGCGGCGGTGGTTTCGCGCGGAGGGCGGCCTGATTTGGCGGGGGATGCGCTGGGCGGTGTGCGCGCGCCGACTTTGCTGATTGTGGGAGGAGACGACGAGCCGGTGATCGCGATGAACCGGGAAGCACTGGCGGAACTGCAATGCGCCGAGAAGCAACTGGTGATTGTTCCGGGCGCGACGCACCTGTTTGAAGAACCGGGAACGCTGGAAGAAGTGGCGCGGTTGGCGGGGGATTGGTTCAACATTCATCTGACGGGTGCGCAGCAAGCCCCGCAGGTGGTGAGAAGGCCGCAATGAATGGGGTATGCGGCTGACCCGGATGCCTTTATCCGAGGCCTGAAAATCCAGACCCAGGGCACCTGTGCCCGTTCGGTTTTTGCGGGCCGGGACGCCGGGAGATATTGGGAAATGCAGTAAAAAAGCCCAGCCGGATTGGCTGGGCTTTTTGGTTGAAAGAGTCGCGCGCCCTTAGGGGGTTACGGACTGTACGGAGTGGTTTCCGTGGGGCACGATGACGATGGCGGTTGGGTTTGCGCCGCAGGGGTAGGGGCTGGCCTGATTGTCGGAAACGGCGCCGTTGTCCGGGTTGAGGCGGAAGCCCGAGATCGAATTGCCAAGGTGGTTGACGGTGTAAATGAAGCGCCCGAGAGCAGGCTCGATGGCAATGGCAACGGGCTGGCTATCGGTGGCGTTGACCAGGCTGCTGGAGACGTTGACAATGGCCGAGGGTGTGCCAGTGGGCAGGGAGATGGCGTAGCTGGTCATGGTGGAGTCGAGCCCGTTGGGAACGTAGACGTAGAGGCCGCGCGGGTCGACGACAACGCCGTCTGGCTGGTTACCTGTTTTGAAGGGCCCATTGACGAGGAAGTTGAGGGAGCCGTCTGCCTGAACGGAGTAACCGATGAGCTGGTTGGAGGCAAAGTCGGTGACGTAGACGAAGCGGTTGACCGGATCGCTGGTGAGGGAGCTGGGTTTGACTCCAGCCTTGTAAGGGCTGTTGATGGTGGGGGTGAGAACGCCTCCCGAGCCGACGGCGAATGCGAAGACCCAGCCTGGATTTGCGGCGCTGGTTACGGTTCCGCCTGGATTGTAGGCGGATTTGTCGTAGGCCGAGACGTAGACTTCGTTGTTGTTGGCGAGGACGTCGACGCCGGTGGAAACGATGGTGTCGCCGGAGTAGCCGGGTACGGTGAGGGTCTGCTGCGCGACCGGGGAGCCGATGACGCCCTGCGTGTCGAGGGGGTACTCGGTGAGTGTGGCGGAGGTGGTGCCGGAGATGACGTAGAGGTATTTACTGGCGGCGTTGACGGCGACAGCGACCGGCGGCGCGCCCAGGGTAATGGAGTCCTTGGCCGTGAGCACGCCATTGGTGGCTATTGCGAAGTGGACCACGGAGTTGCTGCCGGCGTTGGCGGCATAGAGGTGGTAGTAGTTGCCGGTGACGGCCAGCGAGACGGGGTTGATGCCGCCGGAGGAGACCGTAGCCTGGCCCTGGCGCAGCGCGCCGGACTGGGAGTCGACGGCGAAGGCCTGAATCTGGCCGGCGCTTCCCACGCCGGAGCCTGAGGAACTGGCGACGAAGACATAGTCGACGGTGACTAACTGGCAGGCAGTCAGGAGAGAGGCCACGACGAGGCCGAGAGACGAGACCAGGACGAGCTGGCTCAATTTGCTGAACTTCATGCGCTTCCTTCGTTGCGGGCGATCATGGTGCAGGCCCAGAAAAACTCGTTTAGGTTGCCCCGTAGATATTGTAACGGCCGGTACGGGGTGTTGCGATTGGCCCTGATGAAGCGGCCAAGGCGATAGGATGCCCCTACGGTTTGACGCCGGCGCCGATGCCGTTGTGCGGAATGGCCGCGACGGCTGTGGGCTGGTCGTTGGACGGGTAGGGAGAAGATTGCGAGATCAAAAGCGCTCCGGTGGATTGGTTCAACTGAAATCCGGAGACGTTGTTGCCGAGAAAGTTTGCGGTGTAGAGGTAGTGGTTTGTGGACGGATCGATACCGATGGCCACGGGCTGCAAGCCAGTTGTGTAATTGCCGAGGCTTGCGAGCACACCATTGGTGATGGAGTAAGCGGTGATGGTGGCGTCGGTGGAGTTTGCGACATAGGCAAAGCTGAAGGACTGATCGACGGCGATGGCGCTGGGAGCATTGCCGGCCTTGAAGGGGCTGCCAGCGAGCTGGGTGAGCGCACCGGAGCCTCCAACCGAGTAGCCGAGGACGTTGTTTCCGGCATAGTCGGTGGCGTAGACATATTTGGACGACGGATCGCTGGCGATGGCCGAGGGGTGCAGGCCTGCGGCGAAGGGAGAACCGCTGACTGGAGCGAGGACGCCGCCGGAGCCGACGGCAAAGGCGAAGAGATAGCCGGCGTTGGGGGTGATGGAGGAGTCATAGGCGGTGACGTAGACGTAGGCGCCTGAAGGGAGGACGCTGACGGCAGTGGGCACGATGACGTCCGAGGGTTTGCCAGGGACGACGAGGGGCCAGTAGCTGCCGGTGACGGCGGAGTTGAAGGCCGGGCTTCCCATGGCGACGGGAGCTGTCTTGGTGGCCGCGGTGAGCGGATAGACGGCGATGGACCCGGAGCAGGGCGCCGCGGTGGAGCAGGAGGGTAGGGGCTGGAAGGTGTCTGCGACGAAGAGATTGGCGGCGCTGGCGGCCAGTGCCAGGGGGTAGATTCCCGGGGTATTGACGGTGTTATAGGGATAGAGCTTGCCGTCGTTGCCGATGACGAACTGGACGATGGTGTTGTCGTCCTGATTGGCGACAAAGAGGTTCGCGTCGTCAGCCGAGGCGACTTCCGCAACGGGATTTCGCCCTTGGGAGGGGACGGGCGAGGCGGGAATCTGGCGCATTTTACCGGACTCTGAGTTGACCTCGAAGATGTTGATCTCGCCGTAGTTGTCGGGGCCAGCGGCTTTGGCGCTGGCGACGTAGACAAAGTCCACGGTGAGGGAGGCACAGGCACTCATCAGCCCAGCTACGAGGATGCTGGCGGCGGAGACCAGCACGAGCTGGCTCGATTTGTTGAACTTCATGCGCATCTTTCGTCATGGGCCCGAACCGCGGGTCCCTAAAAAATCAGGTTTGGAATCGAACCCCGCAGCGCCCAGGAAAAAGCCGCGCCCGACATTCGGCTACGTTCTTTTAAGGTATCCCCCGAAACTGCGCCGGGGGAGGGATGAGGCGGCCGACGCCTAGGCCGGCCGCTGAACAAAGCAAGCGTACTGTTCTTAGTCGGTTCGCCCGTTGATGAGGCACCAATTGGCCGGTCCCTGCAGTGTGTAGCTGCTTGCCACTCTGAGGGGGTTGAGAAAACCGTCGTTGGGGTCGACCGCACGGCCGGTGATGGTCGAATCAACGTAGTTGGCTGTGTAAATGAACTGATTGGACGGATCCTCTACCAGGCACTGCGGTCCGGAGCCAGTTCCAAAGGCGGACTGGGTCAGGAAGCTGAGCTGATAGTTGGGAGTCGAGAAGATGTTGTATCCGGTGATGCCGCTATTGGCGTTGTTGCCGAGGACGTTGTTGCCCTGGTTAGCTACATAGAGGAACTTGCCTTTGGACTCAAGCATCAGGTAGACGGGGTTGGCGAGCGTCGGGTCGTTGGGCACTGCGCCGCCCGGTTCTGCCTGGAGCGCTCCGTTGGCGCCTACCGAGAAGGGCAGTATCTGGCTTGGATAGGTGCCGGCGTTGAAGGTGCCGCCGGTGGATGTGATTTTGAGCGGCTCGTTGTCGAGGACGTAGATCGCGTTGCCTGCGGGTACGATGGCGGTTCCCTGGGTAATTCCGAGGGGCTGGGAGCTGTTCTGCGCGAGCGTGAGCTGGCCGGTGGAGGAGCCGTAGGAGTAGGGGAAGACGGAGTCGCCTGTACCGGAGGTTCCGCTGAGGGTAAGGACGTATCCGCCCGACAAGACGAAGTCAATGGGGTTGGCGGGGACCGGGAAGTAGGTCAAGGCCGAACCGTTGGCGGCTGTGACCGGGGCATTGACGACCAGGTTTAGACGGCCGGTGGTCTGGTTGATCTGGAAGACCGTAATGTCGCCGCACGTGGTGGCCGAGGAGCCGAGGGCCAGCTTGCAGGTGGAGTTGTCGGGGGCGTCGTGGTCGAGGACCAGGAGGAAGTTGCCCGAGCTATCGGGGGTCATGCGGATGGGGTTGATGCCCTGGGTATAGAAGGTCTGCTGGGGCGTGACGATGCCGTTGCCGCCCACGGCAAACTGGGTGATGTTCGAATTCTGGCAGGGGTTGGCGGTGGTGCAGGTTGCGCCGCCCTGCGCGTTAACGCCCTGATTGAGGACGTAGAGGAATCGGCTGCCGCTGAGAAGCACGGCACGGCCAGGATTTGCGCCGCCGGAGGAAACGGGCATGCCGTTGATTGGGGTGAGGAAGCCAGTATTGTGGTCGATCTTGTAGCCGCTGATGATGCCGTTGCCGGAGGACTGTGCCGTCACGGTTCCGGTGACATAGAGATAGCCGACCGTATAACTACGAACGCAAGACGTAACGCAGAGAATGACGCCAGCAGAGAGGGCGCTGACAAGAAGTGCCTTGCCGAATTTCGTGAACTTCATGCGATTCCTTCATCCTGGTCAGGCGTGCGCCGCCAAGTTTGCTAGTTCCACAGCAGAGCTGGGTTGGGACGGGTCCCTGATGCATTGTAAAAGCCGAGGGCGGGTTGTGCCTAGTTTCAGCGAAAGACTGGTTAAATCAACGTGTTTTCCCAGGGGTGGGCTTGGTTTTGAGCGCAACCCAGCCGTTTGCGTGGATGGGGTTGCGGTTCTGTCGATAAGCCGGTTGGAGTATTGACGTTGCCACGGCGGGAAAGGTCAACGGGAGACGGGCGGGGTTGAGTGGGGATCGAGTGTGGTTGAGTCCCACCCTTTCCGCGGGAACAAGCGGAACGGGTGGGACATTCGACCTTCAATTGCTCGCCGGCGGCTACCAGACGCGGCAGGAGTTGACCGGATACATGGGCTGTCCTTGTTTGCAGCCGAAGGCTTTTCCGAAGGCGTCGAAGTTCTGGACGGTACCGTTGACGCGCCACTTTCCGGGTGAGTGGGGATCGACGAGGGCGGCCTGGCGGGCGGCCTGATCGGTCTGGTTCTGGCACCAGACCTGGGCGAAGCCGAGGAAGTAGCGCTGGGCCTCGGTGTAGCCGTCGATCTTTTCGTCGAGGCTCTTGCCCTGATCAGCCAGCGTATCGAGCAACGCCATGTAGGCGATGCGGAGTCCGCCGTTGTCGGCCGTGTTCTCGCCGAGGGTGAGGTGTCCGTTGAGGTACTTGGCAGGAGCATCGCCTTTGGCCGGCGCCGCCTCAAAGCCGCTGTACTCATTGGCGATGCAATCGGTGCGGTCGTTGAAGGCCTTGCGATCCGCGGGCGTTTGCCACTCGTGCAGGTCGCCCTTGCCGTCGAATTTGGATCCCTGGTCGTCGAATCCGTGGGTCATCTCGTGCCCGATGACGACGCCGATGCCGCCGAAGTTAACGGCAGGATCGATATTGGGGTCGAAGAAGGGCGACTGAAGGATGCCGGCGGGAAAATTGATGTCGTTGAACGATTGGCTGTAGTAGGCGTTCACGGTGGGTGGCGTCATGTGCCACTCCTTCTCGTCGACGGGCTTGCCGAGTTTGGCGAATTCGTAGTTGCGGTCGTACACGGCGACGTGGTGGATGTTGGCGATGAGGTCGTTGCGGTTGACCTTGATGCTGGAGTAGTCGCGCCACTTCTCCGGATAGCCGATCTTGTTGCGGATCATGGCGAGCTTTTGTTCGGCGGCTTTTTTGGTTTCTTCCGACATCCATGGAAGGGTTTTGATGTCGTCGCCGAGGGATTTTTCAAGAGCGGCGACGAGTTTTTCCATGCTTTGCTTGGACGCGGGCGGGAAGTTCTGCTTGACCCAGTCCTGGCCGACGGCTTCGCCGAGGGCGTTGTCGGTCATGGTGGAGCACATCTTCCAGCGGGCTTCGGGCTCCTTTTGGCCGGCGAGGGTTCTGGAGAAGAAGTCGAAGTTCTCGTCGAAGAAGGCCTTGGGCAGCGCGTTGGCCTGACCATGCAGTACGTGCCAGCGGAGGTAGCTTTTCCAGGACGCGAGCGGCTCGGTCTGGATGAGCGTGCTGAGTTCCTTGAAGTAGTTGGGGGTGGCGACGTTGAGAGTGTCGAAGGGTCCGATGCCGACGGCCTTGAAATATGCGCTCCAGTCGAAGTCGGGCGCGAGCTTGTCAAAGTCGACAAGGGTATAGATGTGGTAGCGGTTCTCTGGCTGGCGCAGATCAGTGCGGCTGGTGGAGGCTTTGGCCATTGCGGTTTCGATTTGCATGACGGCGGCTGCCTCTTTGGCTGCTTGCTCCTGGGTGTCGCCGGCGAGGGTGAACATTTTTGTGATGTGGGCGACGTATTCGGCGCGGATGGTTTTGAAGCGCGGCGAGTCGACGATGTAGTAGTCGCGGTCGGGCAGCGAGAGGCCGCCCTGGTAGATTTCGGCGATCTGTTTGGATGAGTCTTTCTGGTCCTGGCCGACGCCGAAGTTGAAGAAGCCGTCGGGGGTGCCGCTGTTTTCGAGGTTGCTGAGCAGAGCGGGGAACTGACTGGTTTTCGACAGGCGGGCGATCTGTTTGAAGGCGGGCTCAATGGGCGCCAGACCGTTTTTCTCGACGTCGGCGGTATTCATGCAGGCGGCATAGAAATCGCCGTACTGCTTTTGCAGCGGGGTTTTGGGATCTTTGGCGGCCTGGTCGAGATCCTGCCAGAGCAGGTAGCGATTGCGCTCGCGGAGCAAGGAGAAGGAGCGCGCCCAGCGGACCTGGTCGGAAGGGATGGGGTTGTTCCTGATCCAGTTGCCGCAGGCGTACTGATAGAAATCGGTGCAGGGGTCGGCGGTCTTGTCGATGGCGGAGAGGTCGAAGCTCTGGATGGCCTGCGGCGGTTCGGGCTTGCTGGCATTGGCCGGTGGGGTTGCGGGGGCCTGTGCCGGTGCGGCGGCTGGCATGAAGGCGATGGCCGCAAGAATCAAGATAGAAAGAAAGCGGAAACGACTCATAGGAATGTCCTCTTGGAAACGCGTTCGACCGGGCTGGTCCATGGGCAATGAATCCGCTTGCGGATGGAGGCCGAGGCGGAGTTCTCCATGGTCTGGACTTGATCGAGATATTGTTGGTTAGCAGGTTATCACGCTGCGGGCGGGCCGTTGGCGTGGTTGGAGGCAGAAAGCTGCGGCCAATTTGACACGGCATGTGCTATGCTCCGCGAGTGCCGTCCGCGAGAGAAGGCACGTGGTGGAATGCGGACGCCGGCACCCGGAGGTTTGCCATGCGGATGATGATGCTGGTTCAATTCCCCATTGAACCGTTCAATAGTTATGTGAAGAACGGAACCATCGGCGCGAAGATCAAGGCGATTCTTGATGCCAGCAAGCCGGAGCACGTGTGGTTCAGTGAACGGGAGGGCAAGCGCGGGGCAATCCTGGTTGTGGATCTTGCCAACGCTTCCGACGTAGCACGGCTTGCCGAGCCCTGGTTCCTCACCTTGAATGCGGAAGTCGAGTACAGGGTTGCGATGACGCCGGCGGATCTGGGCGGAGCGGGCCTTGAGGATGCAGGCAAGAAGTGGGGGTAAAGAACTGATGCTTCCGGCAGAAATTGCCGGGGCGAGATTTGCCTGAACAATGCGCCTCCCGGGCGGGTTTGTTAGACTCCCTTTCAAACTCACCAGGAGGCGCTTGCATGTTCTCTCACAGCAAACTGACGTTGGCATTGGGACTTTTGGCAGGCGCGGCTCTGGTCTCCGCGCAGCCCGCGGCAACCCCTGCCGCGCAGCGCACGCTGGTGCGTGCCGGACACCTTGTGGATGTGAAGACGGGCAAGGTGCTTGCGGACGAGACGATTGTGGTGGTTGGGGATCGGATCGAGTCGATTGCGCCGACGGCAACTGTTAAGGCAGAGGCGACGGACAAGGTGATCGACCTGAGCGGGCTGACGGTGCTGCCTGGGCTGATCGATGTGCATACGCACCTGACCATGAATCCGGACTTCGATCCTTATCTCGAATTGACCTCGACGGACGCTAAAGAGGCGATCAACGGGGTGGCGAACGCACGGACCACGCTGCTGGCGGGGATTACATCGGTGCGCAATGTGGGCGCGGATGGCTTTACGGATGTGGATTTGCGCGACGCGATTAATGCAGGGCAGGTTCCGGGGCCGCACATGCTTGTGAGCGGGCCGCCGCTGGGGATTACGGGCGGGCACTGCGACGAGAATCTGCTGCCGATTCAATACCACGCGGTGGGCGACGGTGTGGCCGACGGGGTGGCCGCCGTGCAGCACATGGTGCGGCAGAACATTAAATATGGAGCGGACCTGATCAAGATTTGCGCGACGGGCGGAGTGCTGTCGAAGGGCGACGATCCGCAGGCTTCGCAGTACACGATGGAGGAGCTGCAGGCGATTGTTGCCGATGCGCACCGGCTGGGCCGCAAGGTGGCGGCGCACGCGCATGGAGCGCAGGGGATTTTGTGGGCGACCGAGGCGGGAGTGGACTCGATTGAGCATGGCAGCTATATCGACGACAAGGGCATTGCAGGGCTGAAGGCGCACGGGACGTACCTGGTGCCGACTCTGTATCTGGAAGATTGGATGATCGAGAGCGGGCACCTGCCGGCGTTTTACCAGAAGAAGATGATGGACGTGAGCGCGGTGGCCAAGGGGAATATCAAGCGCGCGATCGAGGCCGGAGTGAAGATTGCGATGGGGACGGATGCGGCGGTGTATCCGCATGGGCTGAACGCGCACGAGCTGGATGTGTATGTGAACCAGATGGGGATGACTCCGCTGGCGGCGTTGCAGACTGCGACGACGAACGCGGCCGACCTGATGGGGTGGACGGCGAAGACGGGGACTCTGGAAGCGGGGAAATGGGCGGATGTGATTGCGGTTGAGAAGAATCCGCTGGAAGATATACGGACGCTTGAGGATGTGAAGTTTGTGATGAAGGGCGGGGTGGTTTACAAGACTCCGGGCAATTGAAGCGGGCGGAATTGACGAGGAGATGGGACCGATGCTGGGGCGATTGAGACTGGCGGTTTGTTTTGCGAGCGTGGTGGGGTTTTCTGTAATGGCGCTCGGGCAGGATGTGCATGTGCGCGTATCTCCCGCTGTGAAGACGGGGATCGAAGGGACCACGGAGTTTCCTACGATTCAGATGGCGATGGACCATCATCCCTTTGCGGGCGTGGGGAAGGACGGCAAGCCGGGGCGCGTCTTTATCGAGATTGCGCCGGGGATGTATCACGAGCGGGTGATTGTGACGCAGAACCATACGAACATTACGCTGGTTGGCATGGGCAAATCGCCGGCGGACGTGGTGATTACCAACAGCCTGAATGCCAAGCAGGCGGGCGGAACGTTTTTTACGGAGACGGTCGAGATTAACGGCACGGGGTTCGAAGCCGACAATATTACGTTTGAAAATACGGCGGGGAATACGGGGCAGGCGGTTGCGGTGGCGGATCGCGCGGATCGGTCTATTTTTAAACACTGCCGATTTCTTGGGCACCAGGACACGCTGTTCGCCGACTACGGGCGGCAATATTATGTGGACTCGTATATTGAGGGCGGCGTGGATTTTATCTTTGGCAATGCGACGGCGGTCTTCGACCACTCGGAGATTCATGCGAACGGACGCGGGTATTTGACGGCGCAGTCGCGGACATCGCCGAAGCAGACGACGGGCTACGTGATTTTGAACAGCAAGGTCAGCAGCGGATTTGAAGATGTGCAGGTGCCCGCGGGATCGAGCGTAAACATTCCCCCGCGCGGCACCATCAGTCTTGGCCGTCCGTGGCGGCCGTTCTCGCGCGTTGTTTACATGCATACGGAGTTGCCTGCTGATGTGATTCCGCAGGGGTGGAGCGCGTGGGGGCGCACGAATGAGACGCCGCAGGCCTACTATGCGGAGTACAAATCGACGGGGCCGGGGGCGAATGTGGGGGCGCGGGTGGCGTGGTCGCATCAGTTGACTGCGGCGCAGGCGGCGCATTACATGCCTAAGGTGTTTTTGGCTGGGGCCGACGATTGGAACCCGGTTGCGGAGGCGAAGAAGCTGCCGTAGTTTAGACGCTGGGAATCGAGGCATCTTCTACTTGCAATGGCAGCGGGCACCCTGACACACTGAAGCGTGGACACCCAAACAATAGTCATTCTCGATTTCGGGTCGCAGTATACCCAACTGATTGCTCGGCGGATTCGCGAGCAGAATGTTTTTTCGGTCGTGCTGCCCTGCACGGCGCCTCTTGCCGAGATTCAGGCGCTGAAGCCGATTGGTCTGATTCTTTCGGGCGGGCCGTCGTCTGTTTATGATGCGGACGCTCCGGCGGCGGACCCGAAGCTGCTGGGGCTTGGCGTGCCGGTGCTGGGGATTTGCTACGGGCTGCAGTTTATTGTGCATCACCTGGGCGGCAAGGTGCGCTCGGCGTCGAAGCGCGAGTACGGTCACGCAGAGGTCACCATCGAGGACGACTCGACGCCGCTGTTTGCGGGGCTGCCGGTGACGCTGGCCGTGTGGATGAGCCACGGGGACGAGGCGTTGGAGCTGCCTGCCGGGTTCCATCGCACGGCTGTGACTTCGAACGCGTTGGCCGGGATTGCCGATGAGGCGCGGCGGATCTGGGCGGTGCAGTTTCATCCCGAGGTGCACCACACACCGCTGGGGACCGAGCTGATCCGGAATTTTCTGTTTGCCATCTGCGGCGCGCGCGGCGACTGGACGCCGGCGCACTTTATTGAGACGACGGTTGCGCAGATTCGCGAAAAGGTCGGCAAGGGGCACGTGATCTGCGGGCTTTCCGGGGGCGTGGACTCGTCGGTGGCCGCGGTGCTGGTGCATAAGGCGATCGGCAGCCAGTTGACCTGCATTTTTGTGAACAACGGCGTGCTGCGCAAGAACGAGTTTGAGAGCGTGCAGAAGAATTTGCGCGACAAGCTGGGCCTGAGGATTGTTGCGGTGGATGCGAGCGATCGTTTCATGGCGCAACTGGCCGGAGTGACGGACCCGGAGACGAAGCGCAAGCGGATTGGCGCGGAGTTTATTGCGGTGTTTGACGATGAGGCGAACCGGATTGCGAAGGAAAGCGGCGGCGTGGATTGGCTGGTGCAGGGGACGCTTTATCCCGACGTGATTGAGTCGAGCAGCGTGAAGGGGCCGAGCCAGACGATCAAGAGCCACCATAATGTGGGCGGGCTGCCGCTGGGGATGAAGCTGAAGCTGATTGAGCCGCTGCGGGATTTGTTCAAGGACGAGGTACGGCGTATCGGGCGGGATATGGGAATGCCGGAAGATGTGCTGGGGCGGCAGCCGTTTCCGGGGCCGGGCCTGGCGGTGCGGATTCTTGGAGAGGTGACGCCGGAGCGCGTGGCGCTGCTGCAGGAGGCGGATGAGATTGTGGTGGCGGAGATCAAGGCGGCGGGGCTCTACTCGAAGATCTGGCAGAGCTTTGCGGTGCTGCTGCCGGTGATGAGCGTGGGCGTGATGGGCGACCAGCGGACGTATGCGTATACGGCGGCGGTGCGGGCGGTGCACTCTGAAGACGGGATGACTGCGGACTGGACGCCGCTGCCGTATGAGGTGCTGAAGCGCATCAGCAGCCGGATTGTGAACGAGGTGCGCGGGATCAATCGCGTGGTGTACGACATTACGTCGAAGCCGCCGGGGACAATTGAGTGGGAGTGATGTTTTATACGTATACTGTTGATTATACACTAGTTAAATAATTCACAAAACTTACACGCATCCTTTTAAGTGCTTGCGTTTCTGAAGTTTCTGCGTGAGAATTACACACAAAGTCGCACAAACACGTCGCTATCGCAAAACGTAAAGGCGGGAAAGTGTGTATGGCGTTGAAGAAGAAGAAGTTTGAAGCTGGCGAAATTATGATTTTTGATGACGCTGTTATCTACAAGCGCGGCGAATACTGGCAATTTAGGATGTGGCTAAACAGGGAAAACAAATACGCGCGAAAGAGCTTACACACGCGGAGCGAAACAACGGCGATTGAAAAAGGCAAAAATGCGTATCTTGAAATTTATTCCAATATGCAAAACGGCAAGACATACTTTTCTTTAACGACAAAGCATGGGGTTGAGAAGTATTTAGAACGCAGACAAAAGGACGTAGACTCCGGCGTTATAGTAGGCGGCCGATACACAACAATCAAGACTCATTTGCAGCATTGGCTAGACTTTATTGGCAGAGACGCAAAGCTAAAAGAGCTACAACGCACGGACTGCGAGAACTATTTTTATGAACGCACAATGGGGACTGACAGAAATGTAAAACACGTAACTGTCGAAAACGAACAAAGCACTATTAATGCATGCATGAAGTATTTGTTCAAGAATGGTGAAACACTAATTGATGGTTTTGATTTTGCAAAGTTGCCAAGAATAGATTCGAACAATGAAGCAATAAGACGTGCAACATTTTCGAGCGAAGAATACAACCAACTAGCGAACGCAATGCGCTCCTATTGTTCGAGAGCTAAGAATCAGATTGATGAAGGCGAAAAACTGGTTCGCGAAGTAGTGCGGCACTACGTGCTCATTGCAGCAAACAGCGGGTTACGTGTTGGGGAACAACGACAATTGCGATGGAATGATATGACAGTAGAGCGAAGGACTGTTAGCGGTGAGGAACGCATTTTGGCGAAAATCAGTGTCCGTGCTCAAACAAGTAAAACTAGAAAGAGCAGAGTGTTTTATTGCAGAGGAGGAGAGTATTTTGAAAGACTCAAAGCTATAACCAAAGCCGAACAGAAAGACGCGTTGGTTTTTAGCATTGATGGAAAAACTCCGTTAAGCGAACGGACGCTTTTATATCACTTCCATAACATGGTGGATTTGGCTGCTATACCAGACAGAGAAACGCGGGATTTGGTGCCATACAGCCTCCGGCATTTTATGGTGACGCAGCGCGTAATGAGTGGGCTAACTTTTCAACAGATTGCAGACATGTGCGGCACAAGTGTTGCACACATTGAAAAAACTTACTACCACCTAAATGACTCAATCATGATTACGAATGCTGCGGCGGACTATCGGCGCCATGCAGATGGAAGAATTGAACTGCTCTAGTGCCAGCAGCAGATTGAATCAGAAACAGGAAAGCCCACAGCAGAATGCCGTGGGCTTTTCGCGTAAAGGAAAATCTTAAGCAGATTTTGCCTTACGCGCAGCAACAACAGCTTCGATTGCAGCGTCCAGTTCACCCGCTGTCAACGCAGTCTTTATCAATTGCAGGTTGTCTACAAGCTCCTGCAAATTAGCAACCTGAAATGCGTTTGCGCCTGCCTTGCCAAGTGCCAGCGTTTGGGAACCGTAGCGCACTTCGCAGTTCAGCTTGCCTGCCTTGTCCTTCCAAAACCAGCTTTTGATGTTCTTGTTCGATTGCCGTGTTTCCGAAACGCCTGTGGACTTGTTGGTAACGGTTTTGGTTTGGAGCACCTGAAACGCTTTCCCTTGCTGCTCTGCTTTGGCTACATTCAATTGTTCATCCAGGCGCACCAGCAACTTTGCGCGGCGCGTTTCAATGCTGGGCTTTCCAAACTTGCTTTCCCGTTTGCTGTTCACAAAGGTTAACTTCGCTAAACTTTTCATATTCAACCCCTTGTATGATTTTCTGCTACCCTCACATCGTCACCAACTTCTTCTAAAAAGGCGATAGAAAACTATGACTGTTTTGCAGGTTGATTGGCTTTCGCCGCCTGTTGCTGTGCCTTGTCCAATGCAGCCTGCTTCTTGCGCACATTCAGAGCCGTTTCTTGGCGTTTGAGCTGCTTACTGCGCATCTGAAGTGTTTTGTCAGCGTTGGCCAAAATATCACTTCCTGTAACCTCTTCAATCTTCATGGCTTAGCTCCGCCCATTTTGACTAAAATGTGTATTTTATAGGCCACATTGTGTTGCATGTCTGCCACACTTATTTAGCCAAGAAAAGTAAACGTTTACATCATTAGGTGATTCATACTAAACCACTTAGGCAATCATGCTTTGACTAAAATAATCATTAAACAAACCATCAAAAACCCCATTATCCGGCTAAATACAACATACAGGAGCAACCAAAAATGAACACTAAACCTGCGTCTATCCAGCTCATGAAAGCACTACAGGACTTTAGCAGCGACTTTGACTGTCAGTATGCTTTAACGCTCAAATTCACAAATGATTGCCAGAACTTAAAAGCAGCAACAGCAGCATCTGCAAAGTTCATACGCGCGATGAACATTGCCGTATGGGGCAAGCAGTATTATCAGAAGCGCAAAGCAGCGCTGTCATATTTTCCAGTGCTGCAAGATGGCTTTGGAACAAAAGAACTGCATTTGCACTGCGCACTCGGGAACATCAAGCCAGGCATTCACTATCCACAAATGCTCTTAATATTTCACGATGTTGTGAACGCAATTCCAACATTGAAGCAAAAGGGAAAATATCTTAAGCCAGTCGATAATCCGGAAAACTATAAAGAATACATTTGCCGTGAATACAACAACTACAACCCCGACTATGCGCTATTTGAACAGTGCACGTTCGGGATTAAACCCGTAGCGCGCTAACCCGTAATTGCAGGAACAAAAACAATCTCGCAAACTGCATTAGTGCGTAGCGAAATCCCTGCATACATAGTTCCACAAATGGTGCTGAAAGCGCCTACTGTATTCGTGTGTCTAAAAACAGTCAAAGCATCTTAACAACGATTATGGACGTTGGAACAACGTGAGTGAATCGATAACGGTGTTGAAATAATGATTTGGAAAATAGATGGATATTTAGAATGCGGATGAATAATTGCTGAATTAACTGGCAATGAAAAGAGCAGTTCTTGATAAATGTCGTAATTAAATAGTTGGTTTTCACGAGTAACGAAAGAACAGGTAGATATTTGCAGTCAGTTCTTTCAAGCAATGCGCAGGCACGCATCTATTTGGAGTTGTGAACTATGACTTTTGCCCCGAACAGATGTGGAGAGCACGGCGGCCAAAACGAGAAGCAACGCAGTCCGTATCGGACAGCGCAGATTAAGCCCGTAAAGTTCTGTAGAAGCGTCAGAGTGGCGAGCGTCAGCGAGCCACCCGTTTCATTCCTTAGGATGTTGTTTACAAGACGACATTTCCAAGGAGGAAGCAGATGGCTCGCAAGGGACAGGGTATTGA
>DATKWA010000090.1:0-2975 GCA_035529815.1 Occallatibacter sp.
GCTGGCCGTGGTTGCGTTTCTACTCTTTGGCGCCAAGCGGCTGCCGGAGCTCGGCAAGGGACTTGGTGAGGGATTGAAGGGATTCAAGGAGGGTATCCGGGGCATCTCCGATCCGCCGCCCCCCGCGCCTCCGCCGCCGCCTGTGCAGAACGCACAGCAGAACGCCGCTCCCCAGCCGCCCGCCGAGCCAAAGCAAAGCTAACGGTCCAGCGTCGCCGTAGCCCGCGCCGGCTCTCCGCCTCTCGATAATATCTGGAGAAGTATCCGGTTCCCGCTCTCCGGCCCAAACGCCATTTCGTGCTTTCCATGAGGCCTGTGCCCACGCACAGGTCTTCGTGCGTTCAGCCCCGGCGTCCACAATCTACCCGAAGTGCTTCGCCCACGCCAAAACCCACCCCGTCGTGACCGCCTTCCACGGACCCCAGAAGTACACCCAACTAGCCGCAAACTCCGCCGCCATCAGCCCCGCCGCCCCCACAACAAACGACCGCACCAGCCGCCGCCGCCACCAGTCCCAGCCCAGCATCAGCACAATCAGCAGCACATTGCCGTAGTACATCCAAATGAACCACGGAATCACAGATTGCGGCTCGTTGGGAATAAAGTAGCCGGAAAATCGCGCGAAGCCGGGATCGGCCAGTGAGACCGTAGCTAGAATCATCATTCTCTTGTGCGCGGCCGGGTTCTTCCTGAGCGAGAAGCCCCACACCAGCAGAACAAGAAAGCCGCCAATGTCGACAATGTTCGCTGAAAGAAATGGCGGATCGTAATTCGGCCCGTGCAGATCCACCGCCTGCGCCGCCATCGCCGCCCACGGCCCCATCACCGCCATCAGGCACGCCCAGCCCACCAAAAACCAACCCAGCTTCCGGTGCACCGAAACGCGATCGCCCAGCACCAGCAGCACCTGCGCCGTCAGCAGCAGCATCCACGTCGTGAACACCGCCGCATGCACATGCACAACCGTTGGTGATGGCGGAGTCTCGCGCAGGTACCGGGGAATATCCAGGCCGAATCCGGCAATCATCCCCACCCACAGAATGCCGAGCCACACCGCCGAAGCCGTGCGATCTTCTCGCGCGTTCCACGTTCCCCGCACATGCCACACTGCTCTTGAACTGCTCGTCACCGCTGCCGTCGCCATCCTGACCTCCGGTTTGCGTCCTACGCAAGACTGCCGGACGAAGATGTGCGCGTCAATCAAATTCCGCAGGCGTCACACACAAGCGCTGGGTATCGATCAGGACACTGGCCCTCCTGCCGCCGGCTCCGGACCGCGCACCGCGAACCTGTCCGTCAACACGCCTTACGTGGCCCGCTCCAGCCAACCCTTCATCGTGTTCGCATCCACCAGCCCCGCCTGCTGGAATTGCAGGCTCCCGCGCGCAAACACCGCAAAGTTTGGAATCCCTTGCACGTTATACCGCGCCGCAAGTTCCGGGTGCTTTTCCGTGTCCACTTTCAACACCACAGCGCGCCCGGCCAGCTCGCGCGCAGTTTGCGCAACATGCGGCGCAGCCATCCGGCAAGGCCCGCACCACGACGCCCAGAAATCAACCAGAATCGGCACTTTGCTGTCGCGGACAACCTCGTCAAACTCCGCCGGGCCAACCGCAACCGGCTCCGCCATCGCCGCCAGCGGCGCCTTGCACGCGCCGCATCGGCCCACGTCCGCCAGATGCTTCGCCGGAATGCGATTCGGTTTCCCGCACGATGGACAATTTCGAAGAATAGCCATGGCTCAGTCCTGAATTCCCTCGCCAACAGTATCGCGCCCGCCACGCATTCACCACAACGGCGGCACGCTCAGAGCAGGCTCCGGGGCGCACGCCGGGTTGCCGATGCGCATCCCCGCTTGTCCCGGTTATGGGGTCGAGGGAACACTAACGACCGGCGGAACAGAACCACTGCTAATGCTCGCATCCAGTACCTGAAACTGGGCGGAGCCGCCGAGCAGGTTGACCCCGTGGCCCCACCCGCCCGTGCCGCCAAACGTCACTCCCACATTCCCCAGGTTCTTCAGCGTATCGGCAAACTGCGCCTCGTCCACTACGTTGTACACGCTCGACCACGACGTGTAAGTCAGCGGGCAGCTCAAGGTGATCGTCTGGTTATCCGCGGTTCCCAGCGTATACCCGCCCGAAGGGCACCACCACCGGTAGTACTGGTTCGTAAAGTCGTCGTTCAAGTGCTCAATGAACAAATGGAAACTCGGAGGACCCGACTCCCCCGTCTCCACGTTCGCGTTGTACAAAGGCTCATTCGACACCATGCGAAACGTAATCGTCAGTGTCTTTCCCGTCAGGTCCTCCGTCGCTACGAAAGGAACCTCAACATAGTGCACCGAGCCGGGAGCCGCGGGAATATCGAATTGCCATCCCGGCTCCGAGGCCGCCGGATGCGGCGGCGTCGCGGCCCCATACAGCAGGTTCCAGCGTGCCGCGTTCATATCCACAGCATTGGGCGCAATTGGAGCAACATTCGCGCCGCAGCAGCTCGCCATGCCCATGAACAGGATTCCACTCAGCAACAGAATTCCTGAGCCTTCAAGCGCTCGAACCCCTGCGCTCGCTCGAACCCCTCCTGTCGATCGAATCGCTGATCGCATGACCGCCCTCTCTGATCAGCTCTTCGGTTGTCCAACCAAAAAGCTGAGTCAGAAAGGGAAAGACCGCGACCATGAGTCTCTTTACGGGAACGAAAGCATGCAGAGTACCATTCAGGTGCAGCCGGGAGACTACGCGCATCAGGTCGTCGATCATGCCGTCCAGTATGTGAATGGCCGCATCCACACAAACGGTCTTGAGAACTATTGGAGCCAGCTTAAGCGTGGCATGAGCGGAACCTAGGTGAGGGTGGAGCCCTTCCAAGTCAAGTCCTAAAAGTTCTGTAGAATTCCATTCCTCGGGTTTGTTGGTTCTTGTTTTGTTGGTTGAGAGGGGCCTGCTTGCGGAGGGCGTAGCCCGGAGCAAGCA
>DATKWA010000091.1:0-5624 GCA_035529815.1 Occallatibacter sp.
ATGGTAGCAGCCAGGAAGGCAAGGTTGAGCACAATCACCAGCTTCCAGTGCTTCAGACACCAACTCAGCACCGGAAGATAGATGGCCTGGGTAATACGCGCGGCTGGATTCTTTGATTCGGGGCGCAACTTCCCGCGCAGGCAAAACGGCATGAGTGCCGGAACCAGCGTGATCGAAAGCAGCGAGGAAAAGATGAGAACGAGGGTCTTGGTCCAGGCCAGCGGCCGGAACATGCGGCCCTCCTGCGCTTCAAGCAGAAATACCGGAAGAAAAGAGACCACGATGATGATGAGTGAGTAAAAGAGCGCCGGCCCCACCTGCTGCGCCGCACCAACAAGAATGCGGCGGCGTTCTGTTTCGCTTGGCACATCGGGCCGCTCGGCCAGATGCCGGTATCCGTTTTCCACCATGACAATCGCGGCGTCAATCAGCACGCCCACTGCCAGCGCCAGCCCGCCCAGCGACATGATGTTGGAGCTGATGTGCAGGTAGTACATGGGAATGAACGCAGCCAGCACGGCGATAGGCAGCGTCAAGATCGGCACCAGTGCCGAACGAAAGTGGAAGAGGAATGCGATGCTGACGAAGCTGACGATGATCGCTTCAAAGAGAAGGTCCCGCTTGAGCGTGTGAATCGATTGATTGATCAACCAGGAGCGGTCATAGCCGGTAACAATTTCAACACCTGACGGCAGCGAGGGCGCAATCTCCTTGAACTTGGCCTTGATGCCGTTAATGACGTTGAGGGCATTCATACCGTAGCGCATGACGACGATGCCGCCGACCGTCTCGCCTTCTCCCTGCCAATCGGCCGCGCCGCGCCGCTGGTCTGGACCAAACGAAACCGTGCCGAGATCACGCACCCGCACAGGCGTCCCGTTCTTGGTTGCGACAGCGACGTTTTCGAGATCGGAGAGCGACTTCAGATAGCCGAGGCCGCGGATCATATACTCGGCTCCGTTCATATCCAGCACATCTCCACCAACCTCATTGGTGCTCTGGCGAATGCGGTCAATCACGGTAGCTGCGGAGATGCCATAAGAGAAGAGCTTGTTGGGGTCGAGGTTGACCTGGTATTGGCGCACAAATCCGCCGATGCTGGCCACTTCAGCGACGCCGGGGACGGTTTCGAGCTGATAGCGCAGGTACCAGTCCTGCAGCGCGCGAAGATCGGCCAGACTTTTGGTGTGGCTGCGATCTAAAATCGCGTACTCGTAAACCCAGCCGGCGCCGGTGGCATCCGGCCCGATGGCGGGATGCACGTCGGTAGGGAGCTTTCCTGCGATCTGCTGCAGATACTCGATCACGCGCGACCGCGCCCAATAGAGATCGGTGCCATCCTGAAAGACGACGAAGACATAGGAGTCGCCAAACATGGTCTGGGCGCGCACGTTCTTGACGTGAGGAGCAGAGAGCAGAGCGGTCACAATCGGGTATGTAACCTGATCTTCAATCACATTTGGCGGCTCGCCGGCCCACGGTGTGTGAATGATGACCTGCACGTCGCTGATATCGGGCAGCGCGTCCAGCGGCACGCGCTGCATGGACCATACACCCGCTACGACCAGGAGAATGGCCCCCGTGAAAACGAGAAATGGGTTGCGCGCGCACCAAGCGATGATGCGTGAAATCATCACATGCCTCCAGTGGCGTTGAGGCTGAGTTGCTTGGTTGCCACGGTCTGGCCGCCGCGCGTGACGGTGATCGATGCCTTCCATGTGCCACCCGATGGCAGTTGCAGAGGCCCCTCATAAAATCCGTTGCCTTTGTCGGCCAGCGCGGCGGCGGCGTTCTCCGCCGCCATTCCCATGGCGGGCATCGCCGGCATAAAGAAGGTTGCTGTCACCTGCAACCCCGACACCGGCTTTCCGTTAGACGCAGTCAACTTGACGCGCACCTTGTTTACGCCCTTGCGCGGCGGAGACGGCTCAGTGCTGACCTCGATCTGCATCTGCTGGACCGGCGCGGCACCTGCGGCCGCCTGGGGCGCGAGGGGCGCAAACGCTCCCATAGCCGCCTGAAGCTGAGCCTCTGAATCCACCAGAAAGTTGGCCGAGCTGACCACCCTCTCCCCGGCCTTAAGCCCGCTGAGAACAATCACCGAATCGTCGAGCTCCGGGCCGACCTCGATGGTGCGCGGCTCCAGGTTGCCGTTTCCGTGATCAATAAAGGCGATGGCTCGCGAACCGGCCTGCAAGACCGCGGAGGTGGGCACGACGAGATGACGCCCCATCGGAACCGAGATCGCAACGTTCACATACATTCCCGGCTTGAGCAGTACGCCCGGGTTCCGAAACACAAGGCGGACGCGTACAGTGCGCGTGGCTGGATCGACCTGCGGCAGAATCTGATCGATGCGGCCGTTGAAGTTGCGTCCGGGATATGCGTCGACGGTAACCTGCGCCGAGTCGCCCGGCTTCAATCGTCCGACGTCATTCTGAAACACATTGGCGTATACCCAAACGGTGGAAAGATCGGCGATGGTATAGAGCTTTGTTTCCGGCTGCACATAAGCGTTCGGCAAAGCGTTGCGTTCGATGATGTAACCCGACACCTGCGAGTCGATGGCAATGTTGCGCTGTACCTTGCCGCTTTGCTCCAGGTCCGTGATTGCCTGCGCCGGCACACCGAATTGCCGCAACCGTTCTTCTGCGGCCTGCAACAGCCAATTTCCCTCCTGCGCTGCCATGCCGTGCGAATCGGGCGCAAAAGCCTTCTGGTTCTTTTTGGCCAGCAGATACTCCTGCTCGCTGCTTACAAGCTCGGGGCTGTAGACGGTGAACAGTCGCTGCCCTTTGTGGACATACTGGTAGGTCGCGTTTGCCGAGACATCCTGAATCCAGCCAGGAAACCGAGTCTGCACATACGAGAGTTTTTGCTCGTCGATGTCTACATTGCCGGGAACGTTCATGTCGTCATGTACATCTTTCAGTTCGACCGTTGCAGTGGTAACGCCGATTTCCTGAAGGCGCTGAGGCGACAACTGTACGGGCGCAAGCGCAGGCTCGGCACCCGTGGAGGATGCGCCTCCTGCCGGAAGCGGCTGGGACCCGCTCTCAGGGCCGCGCGCCACCACTGGGCTCTGTGAGGAAGCCGCTGCCGGGGCTGCAAAATTCCTGTGCAGGAGCACATACACGAGTGCGGCCGCGAGCAGGACACAAGCGGCCACAGCCGCCGCCAAAGCAATCTGATAGGTGCGCGTCTTCATGGTTTCACCTCCGCTGGGGGCAGATCTGACTGGTTGAGAGGGGAGCCCGTGGCTAGTTCAAGATCCGCCAGGCTCGCATCAAAATCGGCAACCGCATTGAGCCAGGCAAGGTCGACATTGATGACCGTCATCTGGCTGTCGAGCAGATCCAGGAAGCTCGTTTTATCGTTTTCATACGCAATCACGCTCGATTGAAGCGTGGCCTCGGCCTGGGGTCGAAGCTCGTCGCGATACAAATGCGCAAGCCGCTGCGCTGCGTTAGCCTCCACGAGCGCATTCTGAATCTGTCCGAATGCGGCGTTGCGTAGCGCATCGAGTTCTGCATCCTGCTCCGTGGCCTGCGCCGTTGATTCGGCAATCTCCGCGTCGTGCTTGCGATGGTTCAGCCAGGGCAGAGTCATCGATCCTTCCACCATGTAGTTGTTGCGCATGTTCGAGCCGGGCTGCATCAGCATGTAGCCAGCCGAAACCGTGAAGTCCGGGGAGTAAGCCTTTTTGGCCAGCGCCTGTTCTTTGTGGCTCCGCTTCGCTGCCTGCTCGGCGGCGATCAGATCGGGGCGCGACTGGAGCGCGAGGTTGTCGAGCACTTGCGTAGACGGAAGCTGGGCCAGCACCGCAAACTCGCCCGTGACGCGAAGGGGCCTATCGGGATCGCGGCGCAACAGCGTATTAAGCCGCGCCCGCGCAAGATCGGCGTCGTGATCGAAGCGAATCATGTGCTCCGCCAGTCCGGTCAGCGCGACTTGTGCCTTCAGAATGTCCTGCTGCGATACCTTGCCAACAGAGTACTTGATTCTTGCCGCTTCAATGGCCTGGCGCGCAATGGCCACATGCTCATCGTGAATCCGCATCTCGTCGTCGGCGCGCAACAGGTCGTCGAAGGCTTTGTGCACGCGCACGCGAACTTCCAGGCGCACTTCATCAAGCCGCGCCTTGGCCACATCCACGTCTGACTCGGCCACACTTGTCCGCAGCGCCCGTTTGCCGCCACCGGGGAACGTCTGGCTGATGCTGAACATATTCTGAGCAGCGTTGTAATTCCACGGCTGCTGCAGAGGAACTCCCCAGGCACGATACATGACCGAAGGATCGTCGAGCGCGCCGGCAACGGGCACATGCGCATTGGCCGCGCCCACGCGCCGCGCCGCAACTTCGATCTCGGGGTTGCGAGCCAGGGCTATCCGTTCCGCCTCGTCCAGAGTTAAGGCCGGCCCGGTTGCCTCTGCTCGAGGCGTCTCTTGAAAAGATGCGGCAAAGCCCGCAAGGCCATCGCTCCGGCCTGGCTGCTGCGCGCTGGAAAAACCGGCAGACGCAGTGGACAAAAGAATACAAACTATTGAAACAAACGCTTTCATCGATCCCTCCAGCGGATACACAACTCGTGGGCTGACCGCGCGTTCGCGCCGCACACAGGCGCGCGAAAAGGCACGAAGGCCCAGGTTTTAGCGTGCGATGAAAGGAGTTTTAAATTCGGAGTATAAAGATAGCGCCCGGCGAAGACTTCAGAGGCGGTACTTCCAGAGCGTAGCGCCATCCGGCGCCTGAGCCAGCGGATGTTTCCAGGCTGGTTTCACGGGGCGCGAAGACAAGTTGATGCGCGTGCTCGGGAGAATACGGAAGTTCCGGAGCGACGGCGTCGCTGCTCCCGCGCATCTGGCAACACGAAGCATTCATGCCCATACCCTGCATCGGGCAATCCTGTGCCATGCCGCGGCAGCAGGCAGGCTGCCCAGCCGACTGCATTGTCAGCAGGCAAGCAAACGCCGGCGTTGCGGTCCAAAGGGCCACAACCGCCAGCATCAACAACGCGCCTTTTCTGCCCCAATTCATGGTGGAAATCTTCCTAGGTTACATTGTAAGCCTGTGCCTCCAACCCTTCCGCGGCAGTGATGTAGATCACAACCGTGAAACCCGAAAATAGCAGCGCTCATTGTGTGTCTGAATTTGAATTGCTACTTCGGAAGGATGAATCGTGAAAAACGCCGTAGGGCCCGATACTGGAATGCAAACTCCGAGAAGAGCAACTCGGGAAGCAAACCATGGATGAACACCGGGGCTCGCCTGTAACTGTGTGATCGAGAAGAACCATCAGGCCGCAGATCCGCGGAATGGTAGAACCTTTCCACCTCGTTGAGTACGTTCCAGAAAATCTGCCCAGTCTTGCATCATCTTGTTGCGTGGCTCCAGATAAATGGCGTGATTGTAGGCGACGGGATTGCGCGTTTTGTGCTTCGGAGACGGGTTTTGGCCGGTTTTTTGCCTATAAAAACGTCGAAAAACAACGCCATCGTTACTACTTACTACATTCCATTACCTCTGTAAACTATTTATTTTAAATTGGTTATTCTTCGTGTGCGCCATAGTCGGTGTAATTGACGAGGAGGGGGTGGGCTCTTTTTGAGGTTCGGATGGGCCT
>DATKWA010000092.1:0-48808 GCA_035529815.1 Occallatibacter sp.
ATGCAATCCGCCGTCTGAATGCCAAGCAGTAGGCCCGGCTCATCGCTCACCAGGCCATCAGCCCTGCACGGGTGCTCGCGGCCCGCATCGGCAGTCGTCGCCCGATGCACCACGTTGGAATGAAACTGCCGCGCGACGACCAGCGGCGTTCCGCCCTCGCCCGTCAAGGCTTCGGCCAAAAGGCGGCGGTTCCGGCCCACCGCTTCTTTGTCGTCCTCGGCCGTAAAGCCCAGGTTCAGCTCGCCTGGTGAGTCATCGGGGCAATAGGCCCGGCTCGTGCCACCTCGCCGCGTGCTGAATCCGTGCCAAAGCCAGGAAACCTTCTCCCATCCCGCCGCCTCGAGCCACTCCACGCCGTTCGAGCCCACCCGGGTACGCGGCGACGGCCTCCGCAACTCCTCCGCATCCATGCGGTCCAGCTTGTCAGCAGGTCTATGACGGCTTGCGCCCGAGTTTCCACGCAGACTGCGCACCAGCCCAGCCTTGCGAAAAAGAGCATCGATCTCCCTGACGTCCGGCGACTTGAGGTCACCTCTGGAGGAAGAACTGGGGCTAATAGGGGGCCGCATCTGACTTCAATTCTATCTGCAGGGTAGTAAAAGCGGGCAACCGACCCCATCCGGGGGGCAGAGAGCATGTGGGCCTGCTTTCCAGCAGGCCCGCTCGAGAGGCATTTTTGAGGAGGGGATCCAGGGAGGAAATGAGAGAAGAGGTCCATGACGGACCTTCAAGAAGGAGTGAGTACCTTGCTTGGGTGGGACATAATTCGGGGAAGCCTCTGCTAATTACTTACTAGGATGCACCCTTCCGCAAAAGGTTGTACTCAGTTTCTTGTGGCGCAAAGAATTATGCTGTGGAAATCTCGCCGCCAACACTATTTCTTTTTACACCGCTGGCTCCTGATGGAAATAAATGACAATATTCGACTTGCAACCATCAGGCGGAATTGGCACTCTTGAAGGTGTGAAAAGCTGGCATTACATCGTCCTGGTTCTGATTCTGTTGGTGGGAGCCGTCTTCGTCTACCGCCACCGGCAGGATTTGGGGTTCGGTTCCCCTGCTGGCAGCAGCGCTGAACAGAGCGCCAGCTTCGCCGCGTCGTCTTCGGCCCCTCGTCCCGCGAACATTGTGTGGCAGTCCGTGGATCGGTCGTCGGACGGCTTCAAGGTTGAGATGCCCGCCGACATCAAGCAGATCCAGATTCCGGCTTATAACGAGCGCGGGGGCTCAGAACAGGTCGATATGATCTACGCCTATCCCGATTCCGAAACCAGCTTCTCCGTCGCCTGGGCGGAAGATCCCCCCGTAGAGCGCGTCAATAGTGCGGTTCCAGCACGCACGCTCGACATGGCACGCAACGGCGCAATGGGACGCACGCAAACCACGCTTCTCACTGAGTCCGATGTCAGTCAGCAGGGCTTTCCGGCGCGGGACTTCTCGGCCCGCAATGCCGGCGGCGGCATAATCATCGCGCGTCTGGTTCTGGCTCGCAAACGCCTTTACATGCTCACCGCGGCGTTTCCCTCCGCTGCTGCCCGGCGCGATCAGGATGTCGCCCGCTTCTTCAATTCCTTCAGCGTCGTCGCGCCGCCGAGAAACCAATAGCGCTTCCCTTCACTCTCGTCCGTTCAGCGCAAGACTTCTCACACAGACTCGGCATCGGCCCGCGCCAACTTCTCGATCAGGTGAGTAATCAGCCCCACCGGGAGGAAGCGAACGGCAAACGCCGTGAGCCGGCCGCTGAAGTTGGGAATGATCGTCCGCTGGCCGCGAGCCAATGCCATAACAGCCTGCCGCGATACATCTGGAGTGGCCTGCACCCGCCGCTTGAACGTCCGGGCACGCGCCGTGTCGAAAAACTCGCTCTCCGTGGGCCCAGGGCAAAGGGCGGTCACCTTCACGCCAAAACGCGCCACTTCCGCAGCCAGTCCCTGCGCAAAAAAGCGGTCGAAGACCTTGGTGGCAGCGTACGTATTCAGGTAAGGAATTGGCTGAAAGCTCGCGGTTGAAGCCACAATCATCACCCAGCCCCGGCGACGCCCCACCATCCGGGGAACGAACAGCCGCGACAGCCGCACCACCGCTTCGCAGTTCACGCGTATCTGGCTTAACTCCTGCTCCACAGGACTCGTGTAGAACTCACCGAACTGGCCCAGCCCCGCATTGTTCACCAGGATATCGACCGCAATTCCAGCGCCTTCGGTCACGTCGTAAAGCTGCTGGGGTGCAGCCGGATCGTTCAGATCCGCGACGGCAATCCGCACCTCGGTCCCGCCGCCGGCGAGTTCGGCCGCAAGGCTCTCAAGCCGCTCCCTGCGCCGGCCTGTAAGGATTAATTTTGCGCCGTGCCCTGCCAAGTCTCGCGCGAGCGCTACTCCAATGCCCGCGCTCGCCCCGGTCACAAGCGCCCATTTGCCGTTGAAATCTTTGGTATCTGCCATCGCGGCTCCATCATAGCGGAGCAACCAGTCGCTTGATGAATGTTCAAGCCGTCGCTGATCCAAGCCGCTCCCAGGTTAATCTTTCCGTTCCGCCAAACTTCAGGAGTTGATAGCGAACAGCTCTCCCGCAAACTCCTCATTCAGCCAGTTCGTAAACGCCGAGAACTCCTCATCCCGCCCCAGGAAATCGCGCACCATCTCCCGCCCCGGCTTTGACCCGCCCTGCTCAAGCACCAACTTGCGGTACCGCTCCCCGGCATCGCAGCCCAGCAAATCTTCCGGATCGAACTGCGCAAAAAAGTCCAGCGCAATCACCTTGTCGAACGCATACGTGTAGTAATTCGACGAGTAGCCGGTCAGGTGCCCGAAGCTGGCGTACATGCGGTTCCCCTCGAACCACGTCCACGGTTGCAGGCTTTCGTAAAGCCGTCTTGTCGTAGCCTCCAGATCAAGCCCCGCCGGATCCTGATCGTGCACGTCGAGCGACAGAGTCGTGTAGTAAAGCTGCGAACGCACCCAGTCCGCGCGCCCAAACGCCCCCGCCAGTTTCATCTTCTTGATCGTCTCCAACGGCAGAACCTCGCCCGTCTCGTAGTGTTTGGCAAACGCCTGCAGCAACTTCTCGTCGCGGAAAAACTCTTCCAGCATCTGCGAAGGCACTTCGATGAAGTCGCCCTCTGTCGCAAACCCGGAAATCCCCGCCCACTCCGTCTGTCCGCCAAGAATCGCATGCATCAGGTGCCCGAACTCATGGAAGAAAGTGACCACGTCGGAATACTGCAGCAACCCCGGATCGCTCCCATCGCCGCCCGGAAAATTGCAGATCAACGCAGCCTCCGGCATCGCCCGTCCCTGCACTCCCGTCACAATCGGCGCCGCAGAGAACCACTTGTCCTTCCCCTCGCGCGGGTGCATGTCCAGATAAAATCGCCCCACGTGCCGACCGTCCTCAAAAACGTCGAACACTGAAACTGCCTCGTGCCACGATGGCGCCGCCGAAGACCGGAACTCCACCTTGAACAACCGCGCCGCCGTCGCCAGCACCCCCGCCTCCACCTGCGCATAGGGGAAGTAAGGCCGCACCGATTGCGAATCGAAGTCAAAGGCCGACCGCCGGAACTGCTCGTACCAGTAGCCGCGGCTGGTAATGTCAATCTCCGTCAGCTTCGGCTCGCGCTCGCGCGCAAAGTCCAAAATCAGTTCGTGCTCACGCCGGGCCCCGTCCAAGCTAGCCACGTTCAACTTGGTCAAAAACGACCGCACATTCGCCGCCGACTCCATCATCTGGTCTGCCGTCGCCAGATCGGCCCAGCTCCGAAACCCGAGAACCGTCGCAATCTCCTGCCGCGTAGCCAGCAAATCCATCAGGATCTGCTGGTTCACTGGATAAGCCCGCGTGTTGTACGCCAAAAACATCCGCTCCCGCAGTGCCGCGCTCGCCGAAAACGTCATCACCGGCTGCATGTCCGGCGGGTCCGTGGTCAGCGTAACGCTTCCGCTTTCGTCTGCCGAATGCCGCGCCACGAAGTCCGCCGGCAGCCCCTCCAATTCCTCCGCCGTCGCTTGAATTGTCTTGCCGCCCTCCTGAATATTCCGGCTGAATTCCAGCGAAAGCCGCGTAGCCTTCTCGTGCAGAGCCTGCAACCGGTCCCGCGTAGCCTCGTCCTTGTCCACGCCCGCCAGCCGGTAGCCCAGCAGAGTCCGCTCCGTAAAATGCCTTGTCGCTGGACTTGCCCCGTCCAGCCCGATCGCCGCAAGCGCCTCATAAACCTGGCGGTTCAAGCTCAAGGCGCTGCCGGCCATCGACACCCGCTGCGCCTCCATCTGCGCTTGGTCGCGAACCCCCTTGACTGCCGCTACGGAATTCAACACTCCTGCCTGGGCTCCGGCCAGGCTCAGTTGCTCAAGCGCCTCGTCGAACAGGCGCAGCGAGTTTTCCGGCGTGCGCGGCCCCTCGACCGCCACGAGAGCTGCCAGCGCCGCCTCGTGCGCAGCCAGCCGGGCGCTCACCCACGCCGTTAATGCCTCGGCGGAGCCAGCTCCCCCGGCCTCCCAGGCGTGAAGGGTATCGGTTTGGGCAGCAGAAGGGTTCTTAGAAGCCATATCGGGGAATTTCCTCCAAATTCTAGGTTGCCACAGCACGGCGGGCCGCCTCCGCGTCTCTGGGACGAAGACGCCGCTCACTTTCCTGAAACTCTATTGTTGCATCCGGGACAAAACCCGCTTAAGATGCGTCAATTGATGGATATGTCTCGCGTTAAGTCCAGTTCGGTCAATTCAGCTCCCGCGCCGGCGGTTCCCAGGCCGCGCCTGGGCAAGCTTTGTGTCGCCATTCAGGGCGAAACCCCAGCGGAAATGTGGCAGCGCGCGGCGGCCGAAGAAACCAAATTCCTTGAATTCCGCCTGGACACACTAACCAAACCCGCCGCTGCCCTTCCCGGCCTCAAGAGTTTCCTCGCCCGCCACCGCGAGGTAACCGCCATCGCCACCTGTCGCCGGAAGAAGTTTGGCGGCCGCTTCGCCGGGGCGCTTGCAGCCGAACTCGACATTCTCCTCCAAGCCGCAGAAGCCGGCTGCTCCATCGTCGACCTCGAAGTTGAATCCGCCGAAGAGGCAAAATCCTCGCAACTGGCAAAATTCCGCGAAGCCCTGCGCGCTGCAGGAGCGGCTTTGCTCATCAGCTTCCACGACTTCACCCGCACCAAGGGCCTTGAGCACGCTGCCGCGCGTATTGAAGCCTTCAAGCCGGACTTCGTCAAAGTCGTCTCGACAGCCCGCACACTTGCCGACAACCTTGCCGTGCTCAAGCTCATCGAAGACCACTCGCTCACCTCGCAGGTGGTGGGCATCGCCATGGGCGAGGAGGGCCTCCTGAGCCGCGTGCTGGGGTTGCGTGCCGGGGCGGCCTTCACCTTTGCCTCCGCAGACGACGGCGCCGAAACCGCACCCGGCCAGATCAGCGCTCGCACACTGCTCGACCTCTACCGCCTCGAACAGCTTGACCAGGCAACGCGCATCTTCGGCGTGGCCGGCAATCCCATCGCCCACTCGCTTTCGCCGCTCATGCACAACACCGCTTTCCGCCGCGAAAGCGTCAACGCCGTCATGCTCCCTCTGAAAGTGAAGACGCTCGACGATCTGCTCGCCGTGGTGCGCGATCTGCCCCTGGGCGGCGTCGCCGTCACCATGCCCCTCAAGCAGGAAGTGCTGCCGCACCTGGCCAACATGGACCCGCTCACCGCGCGCATCGGCGCATGCAACACACTGCGCACCGGCGCAGACGGCAAGCTCTACGGCTTCAACACCGACGTCGCCGGCGTCATCAGGCCACTCGAAAAACGCATGAAGCTCAAGGGTGCCCGCATCGTGGTTCTCGGCGCTGGCGGCGCCGCGCGCGCAGCCGTCTTCGGCCTCGTCGATCAGGGAGCAGAAGTCTTTGTCGTCAACCGCACGCACGACAAAGCCGTCGCCCTGGCCCGCAAGGCGCACGCCAAATCGCTCAAGCAGGAATTACTCGCAAAAAACCACTTCGACGCCCTCATCAACACCACCCCCTGCGGCATGGAAGGCATCAAGCAGGCGCTACCCATCAAGGAGAACGAGCTGAACGCCAGCCTCGTCTTCGACATGGTCTACAACCCGCAGACAACCCCGCTCCTCAAGCTCGCCCACAGCCGCGGAATCCCCATCATCGGCGGCCTCGAAATGTTCGTCCAGCAAGGCGCACGCCAGTTCGAAATCTGGACCGGAAAACCCGCCCCCGAAGCCGACATGCATCGCGTCGTAGAACTGGCCCTACGCAAGCGCAGCTAGAAGCTGCTTCACACGAAAATACCTCTTCGCCCTTGCCACATCCCTGAATATCTGCGCCTTCAAAGCCTCCGGCGAAGGCCACTCCATCTCCCCGCGCAGCCTAAACAGAAACTCGAGTTCCACCGGCGTCGTCTCGTCCATCTCCACAGGCTCAAAATCCAGAATGTGCGACTCCACCGCAAACGAAACCTCGCCAAACGTCGGCCGGTTGCCCACATTCGTCACCGCCTGAAATGCGCGCCCGCCAATCTTCACCCGCGTCACATAAACACCAAACCCCGGCAGCAACCCATCGTACGGCGCGAGATTCACCGTAGGCACCAGCAGTCGCGTCCCGATCCCGCGTCCCCGCGCCTGCGTGGACAGCACGGCGAACGGCCGCCCCAGCATCCATCGTGCCCGCTGCACGTCGCCCGCGGCTAAAAGCGCGCGAATCGCCGAACTCGAAACCTCCAGCCCATGCACGCGCACCGCTTCATGCACGCGCACGCCAAACCCAAGCTCGGCACCCAGCGCCTTCAGCTCTTCAATCCCGGCCTCCGCGCCGCGCCCAAGCCTAAAGTTGTGCCCCTCGTGCAGACCGCGCACACCCAGAGCCCCGGCCAGAATCTCCCGCGCAAATTCCCGCGCTGAAAGGCCCGCCAGCGTCGCGTCAAACTGCAGCACCGCCACCGCGTCAATGCCGGTCTCAGCCAGCAGCCGCAGCCGCTCCGGCATCGGTGTCAGCAGAAGCGGCGCCCGCTCGGGCCGCAGATACTG
Organism: Occallatibacter sp.; assembly: GCA_035529815.1. Classification (GTDB taxonomy): domain Bacteria; phylum Acidobacteriota; class Terriglobia; order Terriglobales; family Acidobacteriaceae; genus Telmatobacter. The sequence continues at coordinate 7,014 of DATKWA010000092.1, forward strand.
CTCCGGGTGCGGATCGAACGTGATCGCAACCGCCCGCGCTCCGGTCGACCGCGCCTCACGCACCACCGCCGCAAGAATCTCGCAATGTCCCCGATGCACGCCATCGAAGTTGCCGATCGCGGCCACCGTCGCCCCAAACCCCGCGGGAATCTCCGCAGTCGAACGGAACACCTTCATCTGTGAAACATCGGCCCGCAGGCCGGAATTATATTCGGGCACTGAATCTCTCATGCGGATCAATGCCCCACGCTGACGGGAACCGTCAGCCCGTCGTAGGCCAGCCTCACGCCGTCCGGTAGTGTGCGGTTGGTCTCTTCGTGGCCCAGGTCGTGCGCAATGTGGGTTAGCCACGTATGCCGCGCGCCAATCCGCCGCGACCAGCCCAGCGCCTGCTCCACTGTTGCGTGGTTTGGGTGCGGCTGGTGCCGCAGCGCCGATAGCACCAGGTGTTCCAATCCCTCCAGAAGCGCAAAACTCGCCTCCGGAATCGCGCTCACGTCCGTCAGGTATGCAGTATTGCCAAAGCGAAATCCCGAAATCTCCATCTCCCCATGCACCAGCGGAACCCGCACAAACTCGACGCCATGCACGCTCGTCCGCGCGCCCATCGGCGCTAGTTGCACCTTGGCGCGGTGCATGTAGGTGGCCTGCGGCGAAAACGTGTAATCGTACACCTGCTTCAACACCGCCGCCGTCTCATCGGTCGCATACAGTGGGATCGGCCCGCCCTCGTGAAAAACCGTAAAGCTAAGCGGGCGTAGATCGTCCAATCCCATGATGTGATCGGCATGTCCATGCGTATACAGAACGGCATCCACGCGCCTGAGTCCCTCGCGCAGCGCCTGCTCGCGGAAGTCCGGCCCAGTATCGATCACGACGACCCGCTCCAGGCTGCCATTCGCCTCGCGCCACCGCACCAGCACCGAAGGACGCAGCCGCCTGTCATGCGGGTCCGCCGATGTGCACACCGCGCACGCGCAGCCCACCGTAGGAACTCCCATCGAGGTCCCTGTTCCCAGAAATGTAAGCCGGCCTTCCATAATCTCCCGCAGAAACAAGGCCCGCGACTTTGGCCGCGGGCCTTGTTTCCTATTTCCTGCTTTTCTACTTCTTCCCCGGCGGGGGCGGCATAGGCGCCTGCATGGCCTGCATGTTGATCATGCTCGTCAGTTCCAGAAAAGCCATTCGCACCTCAAACAGAACTGTTTGAAGCATGCGGTCCTCGGCCTCGCTCAGGTTGCCCTTGGTCTTCTCCGCCAGTACGCCCATCAAATCGATCGTCGTGCGCGCTCCCAGAATATCCACCCGCGGACGCTGACCCTCCTGCGTTCCGGCGCCCATCTGGATCATCGCGGAAACGTAAAACTGCTGGACCAGATTCTCAAAAGTCACCGGAGGCTGTGCGCCAGCGGCCGGATTCTGCGCCCGGATCAAATCTTCCAGCCGCTGTGCCGAGGCATCGTAGGCCGTCTTCTGTTCCTGGCTTTCAGCAGCAGTCGGCGCCGGCGACAACTGCGCCTCTTCCTCTGCAACGGCAGCGCTCGGCTCGGTCGCGCCGGTATCGCGCCGGCCTTCGTTCACCACCAGCCGCGGCCCGCCTCCGGTCTCAACCGGTGCGCTCGGCGTCTCTGCCACGGTCTCTGGCGTCGTCGCGCCCGCGTGCTGGCTTACCTGCTCTTCTTCCGCCTTCATTTTGCGGCGGTCGATGACTTCGAACTTCGGCGTTTCGCTCATAGTTCCTGGTTTCCAATCCGTCGGGCTCACTCAATCAATCGTCGAGGCGCCCAGCATTCTTGCTTAATCTGTTGGATGCCCCAAATCTTCCCCCGCACTCCACCACGGCAGAGAAACCTGGGCTCCATTCCCCTTCAACTCTCCAACTCACATCAAAGGACTGGCGGCTCGGCAAGAATGCTGGCCGTGCCTTTAGCCGTGCCCACCGTGTAGGCAAATGCCTCATCCCGCGCCTCAGCCTCCGCTCGCACCATGCCCAACGCAAATACGCGCGCGCCACGCGCCAGCGGCAGCGCCGCTGCGCTCGTAATCTTTCCCACGGGCTTCCCGTCTTCCTGAAACAGTTCCGTCCCGCTGTCTGGCACAGGCCCGGTCAACTCCAGCGGCCGCAGATGCCGGTGAACATTTCCCCGCGAACGAATCCGCTCCACGATCTCCTGACCCAGATAGCAGCCCTTGTTAAAGTGCAGCGCCCGCATCTGCGAGGTCTCCTGCGGCAGATCGCCCTCCGCCATATCGACCCCGTAAGATGGAATCGCTTCGGCAATGCCCAGCTTCTCGAGCGACGCCGAGCCCACCTGAACAGCGCCCGCGGCCCGCAGACACGACCACACCTTCTCCAGCTTCGCCGATGGCGTCCACAGCTCGTAGTGCGGTGCCAGCACTCCATAGCCACGCAGAATCCGCAGGTCAAGCCCGTTCCACTCCACAAACTTTCTCGTCATCGGCTGTGCCAGCACGGGCAAGCCCACCCGTTCCAGAACCTCATCGGCCTGCGGCCCCGTAAGCCCCACCGCCACAACCGAGCCCGGCTCGCCCAACTGCTCGGCGCCCACCGGAACCAGCTCCACATCGTCCATGATGATGAAACGGTTCAAATGCTCCATCAGCTTTTCGCACTGATCGGCCGCAATCTCCAGTTCCAGGCCTGACTCACCGGCAAACGGCGTTCCCAGCAACGGATCGCCTTTCCGCGCATCGCCGGCGACTGCATTGCGCCGAGCCGGCGAAAGCTCTTCGCCTTCCCGCCAAACCGTCAGGTCGCCCTGGATGCGCCCCTGCGCGTTCAACACCAGGTTCCAGGCACCGGTATTTGGAAACAGGTCGTTGACCGTATTGGTCACCATCCCGCTCAGCCAGCGGAAGCGATCTTCGCCGCGCACTGCCACTCGCCTCAGCCAGCCCAGGTCGTGCAGCGCGGCCCCGCGCGTCAGTGCGGCTATTTCGCTCTCTGGCGCGTCCAACACTCGTGGCGTCAACACGCCGCGATAGGCTACAAGCTCGTGGGGCGTATGCATCCCTGCAAGCAGCGTCGACAGCGCTGTTGTCTGTATCGTCGAGGATAGGCTGATCTCTGTCATGAATGAAACTTTTCCGCGGTCCTGGCGGTTTTTTCCGGTCACTGTTGGCGCAGGGCCACACCCTGATTATAGCCTTGGGAGTAGATAGGCCGGGGCAGCCAGCAATGCCCGACCCGCCGAGTGAGACGCACAGATGGACAATATCAGAAAATAATACGCCAGACTCAAGGGAGACGACTTGGAAGATTCGGCAAGCAGGCACAACCCAGCAATCACACCAAATAACTCCAAATTGCCGATATGCAGAGCAGCATTCGTCGCGGCAATCTTCCTGGCCGCATCCATGGCCCCAGCGCAGCCAGCGAATCATGGCCAGGCGGCGAATTCCGCCCAGCAAGAAAGTCCTGCGCCGCAAGCGAGTCTCGCCCAGTCCTCCGACACCGCCAAAGCGCCCACTCACATCACCCCCGAGCAGGCCAAACAGCTCTTCTCGCTCGTCGACGAGCTCATTCAGTTCTCCTCCACCGAAACCGGACTGCCCATCAAGAGCACCGTCAAGCGCCAGCTCACCACCCGCGCCGCCGTCGAAAGCTACCTCCAGGAAAAATTCGACGAAGACCAGGATGCAAAACGCCTCCAGCGCGATGAAATCGTACTCAAAAAATTCGGCCTGCTCGACCGCGACTTCAACCTCAAGCCATTTCTTCTGGCACTCCTCAAAGAACAGATCGAAGCCTACTACGACGCCAAAACCAAAACCGTCAACATGCTCGATTGGGTCGACATCAACGAGCAAAAGCCCGTCCTTGCCCACGAGCTCACCCACGCCCTCCAGGATCAGCACTCCGACCTGGAAAAGTGGAACGACCAGACCCCCGACGATGTTTCCACCAAGTCCGCCGGCGACAACGATCACCTCGCCAAAGACGAGATGGACACCGCCCGCGACGCCGTCGCCGAGGGCCAGGCCACTGCCGTCATGATGGACTACATTCTCAAGCCCATGGGCAAAAGCCTCGTCAAGAACCCCGAGGTCATGGACGTCCTCAAGCAGCAGATGACCGGTTCCGGGGACTCACCCGTCATGGCCCGCGCTCCCCTGCTGCTCTCTGAGTCCCTTCTGTTTCCCTATCGCGACGGCCTCAGCTTCGAACAGGATGTATGGATGGACAAAGGGCAAAACGCCGCTTTCGCCGGCGCTCTTGACCACCCGCCCACTTCAAGCTGGGAGATCATCAACCCCCGCGAGTACGAGAAGCGCCGCATCCCTCCCGTGCCTCTCTTGCCCGACATCCATCCCCTCGTCGACAAGCTTTACGCGCCCTATGACATCGGTCAGGTCGGTCAGCTCGACGTGCAGATTCTCACTCAGCTCTTCGGCGGCGAGCAGGCCGCAAGCGACCTCACTCCCGCCTGGAACGGTGGCATCTACTGGGCCGGCCAGTTGCGCTCCACCAAAACTCCCGCCGAGCAATCCAGCACAAAATCCCTCGCCCTTTTCTATCTCGCCGCCTGGAGAAATCAAGCCTCCGCCCAAGCCTTCGCCAAGCTCTACGCCGATAGCCTCGGCCGCAAATACTCCGGCCTCAAGCTCGACGTCGCCGCGCAAGCGACCGCTCCAGACGCTAGCGGAGACTTGGAACAGGTCTACTCCACCAATGAAGGACCCGTCGTCATCACCACCCGCGGCAAGCTTGTCTTTATCGCTGAGAGCTTCCCCCTCGACATCGCCCGCAAGCTCACCAGCCTCATCCTCGACGCCCAGGGCAGCGGCGAAATGAAGATGGCCACCACCAACCCGCCCACCAACCTCCACAACCCTCCGGCGTCTCCGCGGGCAGGTCTTAGTCCGCAGGGTTCAGGTCTCGCTGCTGAGGCCTGGAATATTCCCCGTGGCTCGCTCACCACCGATCTCGTCCGCTTCTTCTCCAACTGCGGCGTCATGAAAGCAGCCGTTGAAGCTGCGCTACCGGCGGCGCAATAGATGCTGAATCATCCAGAGAAAGGCTACGCCGCATCCTTTTTCACAGCGTACTCGTCCACAAGCACCACCACCAGCACCGCCGTCGGCACAGAAACCATCGCTCCCAGAATTCCTGCCAGCGCCGAGCCGAGAAGCAGAGCCACCAGGATCGCAAGTCCCGGCAGCCCTACCCGGTTCTTCATGATCCGTGGAATGAGATACGAATTTTCTAGCTGCAACCAAAGCACGTAAAACACCGCGATCCCCGCCACCCGTCCCCACGAGTCGATCGCCGCCACCAGCATCGCCAGGGCGATACACACCGCGGCGCCCAACACTGGAACGATGTTCAGCAATCCCGTCAGCACACCCAGCGCATACGCGTAACGCACGTCGAGAAGAACATAGACGACCGTGCTCAGAACTCCCAGAATCAGCATCAGGCTGCCCTGCCCAAGCAGCCACTTGCCCATGCGAACCTTGGCCCGCTCCAGTGTCCGGTCAAGCCGTCCGCGATGCTCCTGCGGAACGAGCGAAAGAAACCACATGTACGCCTGATCCCCTTCCAGAATGAAATAGGCGGTCAGAATCATGCCCATTGCAACATCAAAGAGCTGGCCCGCCCAGTCCTTGACCGAGAAAAGCAGATAGGTGGCCGCATTACTGGCGAAATTCTGAAACCGCGCAACCATGTCGGCCGTATCCAGGTGTTCGACCAATGGGATGCTCTTCAGCGATTGCACCATTCCTGGCAACCGCTGCGGCATTTCGCGGCCAAACTCCTGCAAATCGCTAATCATCGGCGGCAAGGCGACAAACCCGAATGCGGTGATCGAAACCACTACCGCCAGCACCAGAATAAAGAGCGCCGACCCCTTGAATGGCCGCCACCGGCCTATGTGGAGTTGAGCCGTCCAGTGCACCACTGGCTTCAGCACTACCGCAAACAGCCCGCTCACATAGAGCAGAACCAGGGCCTCGCGCATGAGCCATGCAAAGTAGCAGCCCAGGGCAAGCGCAAATGCCAACAGAATCGCTCGAAAGAAATCGCCCTGCCCCGCGTCGGACCTACTCATCTTCATCTTCCTATATAAACACTACGCAGAGAAAAGCAACCAGGACCCGCGCCAGACGCCGGTCCCTGTTCCTTCAAGCCCCGCCCTATTGGTCTCCACTCAGAATCGATCCCACGATCCCGCCCAGCAGCCCGCCGCCCACTCCCGCTGCAGTCGTCTGCCTCGCTTCGGTTCGCGGCAGGTACTCGCTGATCTGGTGCGCAAGCCGCGAAATCGGCAGTGTCTGCAGCCACACCTGTCCCGGCCCCGTCAGCGCTGCCAGAAACAGCCCGTCTCCGCCGAAGATCATATTCTTGATCCCCGGAACCATCGTAATCTGGAAGCCAACCGACGTCTGAAACGCGCCCACGTGGCCCGGATGCACCCGCAGCGTCTCACCCGGCGCCAGATTCTTCACAATCAGCTCGCCGCTCAGTTCCAGCCAGGCCGTTCCCTGCCCGCCCACCTTCTGCAGCAGAAATCCATCCCCGCCAAAGACCCCGGCACCCAGCGACTGCTGAAAACCCACGCCAATCGTCACCTGCGGCGTCGCGCACAAAAACCCGTGCCGGTGCACCATGTACTCCGGTCCCTGCCCTAACTCAACCGGCACAATGTGTCCCGGAACCTTGGTCGCAAACGACACTTCGCCCGGATACTGGATGGCGCGGTACTCGGTCATGAAGATGCTGCCGCCTCCCGCCACCCGCTTCAATACTCCAAACAGCCCGCCGCCTCCGCCCATCTGCGTATGCGTAGCCATCTGGATCGAGCCCGTCATCCACGAAAGCTCCCCGCTCTCGGAAAACACGCTCTCGTTGGGGTCGAGTTGCACATCGAGCACCGGCATTGTCGTGCCCTGAATCCTGGTCTGCATGGCAAGTACCTCCCTTCAGGGACAGTGTACCTGTCCCCGAACTGCCGGTGTCGAATGATAGATGAATTCGAACCAGCCGAGCTGCGGCAACCAGCCGAACTGTCCTACGCAATCGTCAGCGTCTCGCCCGCCCCCAGCTCCACCGGGCTTGCAAACTCCAGCGTTACGCCCTCGCCGCGCTTCTCCGCCTGCGCCGCCACTGTCTTCGCCCCGATCCGCGCCCGGCCGGCAGCCAGCGGAACCTTCAACTTCCGCATTCCCAGCTTTCCTTGCGCGCAATGGATCGACATCGTCTTCCCCGCGCGGCTGATCGTGCCAAACCCCGACGCCGTCACCCACGGCGCGCGGAAATCTCCCGGCGCACCCGGCGCAATCGTCAATGTCTCACGCGGCACATCCGGCTTGAAGCCACTCGCCGCCAGCATCGTCGCCCAACTGCTCATCGCCCGCGAGTAGTGCCCGCCGCATTCCACGTGATTCCACGGCCGCCCCGCTCGCATGTACCGCCTGTGCGTCGCCTCCACAATCTTCACTCCAGCCGCGTAGCGGCCGTGATCCATCAGCAACGACGCAAACGCAAATTCGATCCCCGACCAAACCCCGCCCGCCTGCATGTTCGTCAGCGCCAGCAGTCCCGCTCCACCCTTCGGCGCGGTCGCATTATGCAGTCCAAACTCCGGATTGAAGTTGTGCTTCAAAATGCTGTCCAACGACTTTGCAAAGTTCTTCTCCAGGATCGTCGTGTCCAGCCCAATCAAATGCGAAAACCACTCCCCGCTGATCTGGTCAGTCATGCAGAGCTCATCGCGCCGCTGGCCGTCCACCCATAGGCTGTAATATTCGCCATTGAACAACTGCTCATCAAAATTCGCCGAAGCTTTCCGGAGCAACTCCGCCCAGTGCTTCGCCTCAGCAGCCTTGCCCAGGGCCTCAGCCATGGGCACAGCCGCCCTCAGCGCACCAATCCATAGCGAAGCTATATACGACGGCGTCCCCCGCATTCCCCACTGGTCGTACGTCTGCAGACCGGTATCTTTGTCGGGGAGCCCATCGCCATTCGTGTCCAAAGACTCGGTGAACGACATCGCCCGCACCACGTGCGGCCACATTGCCGTCACATACTCCTTGTCTCCGGTCCACAGATAATCCCGATACACCATCATCGCGAACTGCGGATTCATGTCCACGCGCGCAAATCCGTGATCCACCTTGTCCAGGTCCCCAGCAAAGTTGTGCGGCACCTGTCCCACCTCATTCTGGAACGCAATGATCCGCTTCATCTGCTCCAGCTTCAACTCCGGGAACAGCGCCACAATCGGAAAACTCCCCTGGTAGTCCACATCCGTCGTCGACAATCCGCAGCAGCCCAACCCCTCCCACACCGCATAGCCGCCATCTTTCGTCCACCACGTGTTCACCACCAGCGTCGACATCTGGCTCGACCACGCAAACGCCATCGCATCCCCGCACGAAGTCTCCGTTAGCGTGCGCGCAAATTGCTCCGTCGCTGCACGATGCCGGTCGTACTGAGCGCAAAGAAAGCGGTTCACGTCCGCCGCGCTGCCGTACCAGTTCGCGTACATGTGCCCCATCTCGCGCCCATCCCGCGCAAGATGGTGCGGAAAATACCAGCTCATCGTGAAGCGAATCTCCGCCCTCTCCCGCGGTTTCAGCTTCACCGTCGAAGCCAGCGCCCCGGTCCCCCACGTCATGTGCCGGCCCCGGCTGTCAGACGTCAGATTGTTGCTCACTTCCTTCAGCAAAATCCGGTCCGCCGCCTCGCCGCCATCGGGATTGGCCGCATGCGCCTCCGCAAAAACCCGCGCCAGCAATGCATCCGAGCTCAGCTCTTTCATCCTGCGCGCGATCTCGCTCCCCGGCATCGCATCAATCTCCGCCGCCGTCGCCAGCCCCAGGCTCGGGTCCGTCTCTCCCTTCGTGTTCGGCAGCCGCCCGCTCCTCTGGAACTCGTCCAGAATGGTCAGCGTCATCGCATGCACGCGCTCGGTCCGCCAGCGGCAGAGGCCCGGCAACGCGTATTCCTCAAACGTGCCGCTAACGTAGGACTGATCGCCGCCCGTCACCGAGAAGCACATGTTGCCGATGCCCGACGGGAAGTCGCTCTTGGCGGCAGTGTCGAGAAAAAGACTCGTCCTGCTTCCTTCCTGCGCAATCGTATTGGTCAAACGGCGCTCCGGCAGCGCCGACGCCAGCGGATTGTCCATAAAGCCCGCCAGCGAAACCTCTACCGCCTCATCGCTCGTGCTCTCCAGCGAATACACCACGTGAAATCCCGGCGTCGCCGAGTCGCGCGCGCTCCCTGGAATGAATGGCGAAAACACCGCGGCCGAAACCCGCACCGGAATCGTCGCATCGTTGTAGCGAAGCCCCGTCATCGGAAACCATGCCGAGTAATCGATCGAGTCCACGTCCTGCACGAACGGCAGCGTGTAGAGCTCGTTCTCATCGGCCCGCAGGTAGAGCCGACGCACCTCCGCCACCTCGTCCGAAGCTTTTTTCGTGCGCAGCAGAAACCGCAAATACTGCGGTCCCTGTGTCGGAAGCGTCGTCGTCGAGCGTACATTCTGCGCCCACGGACCCGAGTTGAAAATCTGCCACTCGTAAAAACATCCGTCCGCGCGAATCTCCACAAACCCCGTGCCAATGCCGCCCAGCGGCGCGCCCGACCCCATCGGCATCGTGGAAGGAATCGTCACCGGCACGCCAGCCGCTCGCGCTCCACTCGCGCCACTCCCTTGGCCTGCGCCGCCCTTCCCTCCGCCCTTCCCTCCGCCTTTGCCCGGCCCTTCCACGGTCTCCTGGTAGGGCGCGGCTAGTGCGCCCGGCGCAACCAGAGCTGCACCACCCGCGGTGGCAGCTGTTGTGAGAAATTTACGGCGAGAAAGGCTCACGGTGAACTCCTGAAAAAGAGATTTTCGTCCGCGGCGCCCGAGAGTCCCCGCGCACGACGGCCCCAATTATAAGCCGCATGCGCAAGGACCAGTGCCAGCGATTCCTCAATGAACCGGGCGTCCCACCTATCTATTCGCTTCTTATCTTCCGCAAATAATCTTCCCCGGTCTGGCTTACATGTCAGGAGCACATTGCTGACACGCGGGTGTGTCAGCAACGCGCGTGTCAGGATTGAACGTTCCCTTTCCCTGGATTGCAATCCTCATCTCTACCACGTCAGCAGTTCGTCGCCCGCCCCAGACGACAGAAACGTAATTGGCTCCGGAAAGGTCCGAACCTTGTCGGAGAAGCACTCAATACTTTCAGGCCCTACTATCCTGGCTTGGCTCAAGGCCTGTTCGGCCTCCCGCAATACCACCACCGGCGATCGTCCGTTACTGGTCGCGATGCCAAAGCACGCCGACAGCCGTATCGATTCGCCCGCAACATGGAACGGCACGCTGAAAACATCCATCCGCAGGCGCTCCGCAAGCATCGTCGCATTGTCTGTAGCGCAGCCCGGCAGCACAATCATAAATTCATCCTTGCCAGGGCGGCCCAGCAGATCGTAGCTGCGCAACAGCCGCGTTGCCCGGGTCACCACCTGGCACAGCAACTCGTCGCACGCACGCGCGCCCAGCCGTGAGTTCCAGTGTCCAAAATCGTCAATGTCGAAAATCAACAGGCACAGCGAGGTATTCAGGCGCTGCACACGGTCCGTCTCCCGAAACAGCATCGCCAGCAGAGCCTCCCGGTTATACGCCCCCGTCAGCCGGTCCAGCTGCGCATTCAGCGCCGCCGACTCGCGCAGTCTTTCCAATTCCTGCGCCACATGATGCGTACGCAGAACCCTGTCCAGCCGAAGCTGCCAGTACGCAATCTCATCGGCACGCAGAATCAGGTCGTCGATCACACCTTCGCCAAGCCGGTTGGTCCACTCCTCTGTAACAGTGTCCGAAATCAGGACAATCGGGAACCGCTTGCTCCCCGCTTCGGTCACCCCCGCCAGAAGCTGCCCCATCGGCATCCCCGCCAGGTTCGCATCCAGAAGCGCAAGAGCCGGAGGCGTCGGACCCATCATCGCCTCCAGGGCCGCCTGCGCCGAAAGAACCACCTCCACCCGAGCCCCCGCTGCCAAAAGCACAGGTTCCGCCGCTGTCAAAAGTGCTGGCTCCGATGAAGCCAGCAAAAAAGTGAGATGGTTGCCTACACGCATCCTGGAGTGCCTCCGTAAAGGATGCATCGGCGCCAATTAGAAAAAATTTAGGAGGGAGGAGCAGATTCTTGGCGAATTCCAATCACAAACGCCGGAATTCCAGCTGCCTAAAGTACCGCTGAAGAACGCGCGCCATTTGAAAGAGCTCAACAAGGCCGCCTCAGGTCATCCGCCGCAGAGGATTGCGGCGGACGAGACCCGGGATTCAACTTCACCCCTGCGCAACGCGCGTGTTTACCTGGACTGAGCTGTCAGTCCACAAAGTCCACTTGCGGCGCGTTCGGAATAATTCCCCGTTCGTGCCCCAGTTCCAGCAGCTTGCGGATCGCCTCGCGCCCATCCGCCCCGTAGTCCAGCGTGCGCTCGTTCACATACATGCTCACAAACCGGCTCGCCGTACGCGTGTCAAGGTCTCGCGCAAACTGCATCGCATATTCCAGCGCCTGCTCGCGATGATCCAGCGCATGCTGAATGCTGTCCCTCAGCGCCTTTGAAATGATCTTGTGCTTCTCCGCGCCCAGCGAGCGCCGAATCGCATTCCCGCCCAGCGGCAGCACCAGCCCCGTGGTCTCTTTCCACCACACGCCCAGATCCAGAATCTTGTTCAGCCCGCTCGATGCGTAGGTGAGCTGCCCTTCGTGGATGATCAGCCCCGCATCGTAGGTCCCGGCAAGAATCGCCGGAATGATCTTGTCGAACGGCACCGTCTCGGTCTGAATCTTCGGATTGAAGATCTTCAGCGCCAGATATGCCGTCGTCATCGTCCCCGGAACCGCTATCTTCATACGTTCCAGATCGCCCAGTTCCAGCTTGCGGCTCGACACAATCATCGGCCCGTAGTTCTCGCCCACGCTGCCGCCGCAGCCCATCAGCGTGTAGTTCTCCTGCACATAAGGGTAGGCATGAAAGCTGATCGCGCTCACATCAAAGAACGCCTCTTCCTGAGCGCGCTGGTTCAGCGTCTCGATATCGCACAGTGTGTGCGAAAAGCGATATCCGGGGACGCGGATCTTGTTGGTTGCCAGTCCATAAAACATGAATGCGTCATCGGAATCGGGACTATGAGCAATGGATATATCGATTACAGAATCTGGACCCGATTTTTCAGTTTGATTGGCGCTCACGACGAGGTTTTTCCTTTCAAGGCAAATACAGTAATGGAATCGTTAGATGGAACTAAGCAGAACGGCGACGAAGGCGTTGAAATCCGACGGCAATCCCAGCCGCTGCCGCAACCTTCAGCGCATCGCCAGGCAAAAATGGCCATACAGCGAAACCCAGAGTCGACTGCAAGGACGCGTGCGTTAGAACTGCAAGCCACGCACCCCCGCAGACCAGAAAAAACAGGTCGCCCGCCGCGGCGCTCAAAGCTGCTGCCGCAAATCCGCGCTTGCTCCTGCGCCACAAAAACGAAATCAGAGCCGCCGCCGCAGGATAGGCGAGCAGATAGCCGCCCGTCGGACCAAAAAGGTGCGCCATCCCGCCCATGATCGTCGCGCTCGGCGCAAACACCGGCAGGCCCAGCGCTCCCTCAGCCAGATAAGCCGCCAGAGTCGCCGCCGCCAGCCGCGGCCCCAGCAGCAGCCCCAGAACCAGCACGGCAAACGGCTGCAGAGTAAGCGGAACCGGCGTGAACACGAGCGGCAAGGCAATGTGCGCGCAGACAGCCACAAACGCGCTGCCAACCAGCACGATTCCGGCCGTGCGCTGCCACGCCGCCAGCTTGGTGGCGGGCGCGGTCGTCGAGGTCAACGGTACTGAGAGTTCCTTATTCAAATGCTTCCTCCGGCAAAACTACAGAAAGGTCTTAGTCCGTGGGACGTTCCTCAGGACTCCAGCTCCACATCGGTCTCCTGGGCTGCATCCAGGGCGGCAAGGGCCTCGCGCCGGTGCTGTCTGCGCTGCAGCCAGATGTGGCGCGCCATACCCGCTGCTGCAAACAGCAGTGCTCCGACCGAGACGAGTAGCACAATCATTAACCAGCGCATAGGAGCAATCCCACCAAGAATACCAGAGTGGGTGGGTTCGGCTGGCACCCTCACACCCGCCGCAAGCTCCCCGCCAGCCACGCCAGATAAGGATGGCTCCCCGCCTCCACGCGCAAAACCAGAAACTCCGGCGTCTCATAGCTTTGCAGCTCATCGAGCCGCGCCTCCAGAGCCGCCACCTGATCCACCCCCGTTTTGATCACCAGCATCGTCTCCGCCGCCGACTCCACTTCCCCCTTCCATCTGTAGATCGACTCCACCCCCGGAATCAGCGATACGCACGCCGCCAGCCCCTCCTCCACGACCGTCCGCGCCAGGCTTCCAGCCTCCTCAGCGTTGGCCGCCGTCGTCAAAACTATCCGCGCTTGAGGATTGACTTCAGCCATGAGCCGCTCCCGGAATCAGAACCATTCTGAATCCAATGTAGTCCGAATCGGCCAACCCGAACAGGCTTTGTCAACATCAGAATCTCTCGATTGCTTGCCCATCCCGCCCCCATAAGGCACTATGGACTTTGGCCGCCAAGTCCGGCCGCGGTGGAGAAGAAAAGCATGAGCACAGCGATCAAATTTGGCACCTCCGGCTGGCGCGCCATTGTCGCCGACGAATTTACCCTGGCCAACATTCGCCTCGCAGTGGCTGGCATTGCCGCCTACGTCAACACCCAGCCCCAGCCCCACCGCGTGCTCATCGGCCGCGACCCGCGGTTCCTCGGCGAGAGCTTCGTCGCAGAAGCCGCCCAGGTCCTCGCCGCTGCCGGCATCACCCCCATCGTCATTCCCGAGGCCGCGCCCACCCCCGCCATCGCCTATGCCGTCCGCGAACTCAAAACCTCCGGTGCCATCAACTTCACCGCCTCCCACAATCCACCCGAGTACAACGGCATCAAGTTCTCCACGCACGACGGCGCTCCCGCCCTCCCCGAAGTCACCAAACAAATCGAAGCCGCCATCGTCGCCCTCCAATCTTCCAACGCCGCCATTCCAAAATCCGTGCCGATCGAGCAGCAAACCACCGACGTCAAGCCCACCTTCCTCAAGCGTCTCACCGAGCTCGTCGACCTCAAAGCCATCGCCAAGTCCGGCATCAAGGTCGTCTACGATCCCTTCTGGGGCGCAGGCCGCGGATATCCTTCCGATCTGCTCCGCGAAGCCGGCGTTCCCGTCGAAACCGTCCACGACTACCGCGACGTCCTCTTCGGCGGCCATGCCCCCGAGCCTGACGACCACCTCCTCGGCGACGCCAGGCGCAAAATGAAGGAATTCGGCGCGGCCATCGGCATCGCCACCGACGGCGACGCAGACCGCTTCGGCATCCTCGACGCCGATGGCGCCTTCATCCAGCCCAACTACATCATCGCCCTGCTCTTCGACTACCTCGTTGAAACCCGCGGCTGGCGCAACGGCGTCGCCAAAAGCGTTGCCACCACCAACCTCGTCAACGCCCTCGCCGACCACCACAAGATCCCGCTCTATGAAACCCCCGTCGGCTTCAAGTACATCGGCGAGCTCATCCTCGCCGACAAGATCGCCATCGGCGGCGAAGAGTCCGCAGGCCTCACCATCCGCGGCCACGTCCCGGAAAAAGACGGCGTCATCGCAGGCCTCCTCGTCGCCGAGATGGTCGCCACCCGCGGCAAGTCTCTCGCCGTCCAGCTCAACGAGCTGTTTGCCAAGGTTGGTTCCTTCTATCCCGTTCGCGAGAACTTCCACTTGACCCCGGAGGTCAAAGCCGCGTTCACTCAGAAGTTGAAGACCGATCCAAAGGAGCTCAGCGGACGCAAGGTCACAAGCGTCGTGCGCACCGACGGCCTCAAGCTCATTTTCGAAGACGGCTCATGGGTCTGCTATCGACTCTCCGGTACCGAGCCCGTCGTTCGCGCCTACACTGAAGCCCGCAACCTGCACGACATGGAAGCCCTCAAAGCCGCCGCCGAAAAATTCGTATTGTCCTAAAAGCGAGTTGAGTTGCAATGCAAGAAGAAATGTTCCAACCCGAACCCGCACCCCAGGCCCCCGCGCCGCTCTCCGCGCACCAGCGCGCCCTCGCCTGGACCCGGCGCGCCTGGCGACCGGCAGCAACCGTGCTCGCCGTGCTGTTCGCCCTTCTGCTCATGGGGCACGTCATCAACGGAAAAAATGGCCTCTCGGTCTGGCGTCAAAAGCGCCTTGAAGACCGCGAACTCCAAAAACAAATCCACGATGTACAGCAGGAGAACGCCCATCTCCGCCAGCAGGTCGACCGCCTCAAGTCAGACCCCGACGCCATCGAGCACGAAGCCCGCGAAAAGCTCCATTACGCCAAGCCAGGCGAAGTCATCTACGCCCTGCCCACGCCGCCACCAGCCGACACCCAGCCTGCTCCGGCGAAATAGCCAAACCTGCCAGTGCCCCATTCATCGCGGTTTTTTCGCGATGAGTGGGATCCGACACGCTTCGTTCCCACTTCTAAAAATCCACATGCACCCGCACAGACCCCACCCACACCGGCCCACGGTCGCGGTTATATCCCGGATGATCGATATGCTGCACATCCAGCGCATAAAACAACCCCCGCCATGCGTGCCACGTGTAGTAGCCTTCCACAATATTCTCGCGCCCATAATTTAAATTCCCGTCGCCCAGCAGAAATCCAAGCCCACCATCTTTCAAATAATTCTGATGGTCCCGCTTGATCGCATTCGAAACCACAGCCAACCCAACCTTGTCCTCCGGTCTGTGCCACCGTGCGCCCCCATAGTCTCCGCCCAGCTCCACCGTCTGGTCCACTTCCGTGTACGCAAACGACTCGTGCTGACCCTCGTTCCATCCAAAGCGCCCAAACACGCGCAGATTCGCGTTCACTTCCTGTTCCGTGTTGTACCCGAATCCATATTTCAGCGCCCCAAAATGCTCATGCAGCAGAATATTCGGCGTCTTGTCTGTCCCCGCCAAAAATGCATTCACCGCCTCGCGATAGGTGCCCATGTGCGCGCGATTGGCGTAGAACAGAATCCGCTGCGTTCCCTTGCGCTTTGCAATAAAGCCGTGCCGCAGCTCGAACTCGCCATCCTGCGCATGTGCGCGGCTGAAGGCCCAGTCCATATCAATTCCGTTGGCCACAACCGGCATCGCGAAAAGCCCATAGCGCACGCTCCACACCTTGTCGTCGTACTCCGCCATCCCGCCCACCGTGTAGCCGCGCGTGTCCGCCGCGTAGTCCCACGCGCCGTTGTTGTCCACGGTCCAATTCATGAACTGCAAATGGCTGTCCGACCCAACCTCGTTCACGTCAAAAAAATCCGGCAGCGTCATCTTCCCCGCGCGCAGCTCCACGCGCCGCACCGGCACCCTCGACGCCAGCGCAAACGGCCCCGCATCCTGCCCTGTCGTCTCGCCGCTCAGCCCGATCGTCTGGTGAATCTCATACCGCGCCAGATAAGGCTTCATGCCCAAGGTCGGGTTGCGCACCACGTCGAGATTCGTAAAACCCGCCAGCCCCAGCGCCTCGCTCAGCCCGCGTCCTCCGGCACTTTCCACGTCCAGAATCAGGTCCGTGCTGTAGCGGATCGACCGCGTCGGCCGCACCGCCAGATAAAGCGTCCCCACCTCTGAAGCCTTGTACTCGCCCCGGCCCACAAAACTATTCGGCCCCGCGTAAGGAGAATGAAACGGCAGATCGCCCTGAAAAATAATGTTTGCCTGCCCGGAGATCCAATAACGGCTCCCATCCGGATGCGGCGCCATCGTGAGCACGGGAACCTCTGCCGCACTCGGTCGCGCAGCCTGCCCTTCCCCACCCTGACCAGAACCCTGCGCCAGCCCCACTGCAAGTCCGCCCGCGAGCCCCCACGCGCAGGCCAGGCGCACCAGCAAAGCAACAACCGGAATGGGACGAAGGATGGGCATAGAATGAAGGAGGTTCTATACCCCCACTGGGTTAATACTATACCCCGGATGGGTATTATGTACTCCAGGAGACCCGCCATGTCCCACCAGGAACGAGAAAAACTCAAGCTGCTGCAAAGAATCAGAAAAGTCCGCGGCCAACTCGACGCCGTCGAGCGCTCGCTCGCCGCAGAAGAGGAATGTGGAGGTCAGTTGATGCTCCTCGCCGCCGTCCGTGGCGGCGTCAACTCCCTCATGGGCGAAGTCCTCGAAACCCACATCCGCTTTCACCTCGCCGACGGAGGCAAGGAGCAGATTGCCCCCGAACTCGCCGAAGACCTCATCGACCTCGTGCACGCATATTTGAAGTGAGCATTTTGAGCAGCCGCCCTCAGCTCTCACTCCTTACAATCGTAGTTCGCAGGGGGCGTGCGCTGTGTGAATTTACCGTTGATTTGCGTGCCGCTATCGTATCTGGTGCAGCATTCCCGCAAGATCGAGCACGTGATAGAGCAGCATCGCGCCCATCACAATCAGGTACCCGCGCAGAACCTTGAGCGACAGGCGCACGATCGGCGTCATGGTAATAGTCCCCAGGCCCTCGCTCGAACGCTTCTGCTCGGGCGCATCGTCCAGCGGATGGATGACGCGGAAATACTCGGCATTGTATGAGTTCTGTATCGTTGCCATAAATCACCTCGCGTTTTCAGTTGAATAGATTGGGAAGCATCACCTGCGAAGCCAGCAGCAGCGACAGGGCAAACAGGACTGCGATGATGCTCCAGTTGATGTAGTTGTTCCAGGGCCGGTTCACCCACTCCTCGCCAAGCAACTCGTGATCGTTGAGCAGCAGTTGCAGAAAGATGATGGCCGAGGGAAGAATCAGCCCCGCAAAAACCTGCACGCTGATGATCACCAGTTGCAGCGGCATATGCGGAATCAGCACAATGAAGGCCGCGGCGCTAACGCCCGCAATGTAGGTTGCGTAAAAGCCCGGCGCCTCCCACAGCTTCTTGTGCAGCGAGTGTTCCCATCCCCTCACCTCGCCGTAGGCCCAGGCACTGGCCAAGGAAATTGCGGTCGTGCCCAGCACCGCCGCATTCACCATAAGCAAAAGAATGCCGTTGCGCGCGAAATGGCCCAGTATGGGCATGATTGCACCGGCAAACTGAGCCGGGTCCTCAAACCTTATGCCGTGCTCAAAACCGTAGTTGCCCATCAGCATCATGGCGCCTGCCACCAAAACGGTGAACGTGGCCCCAATCAGCGTGTCGAGCCTGGCCCACTTCAGATCGGAGAAACGCAGCCGCTTCTCCGCAACGCAGCTCTGCTGGAAGAACAGTTGCCAGGGCGCAATGGTCGTGCCCACGATGGCAATCACCAGAAAAATCAGGCTGCTGGTGATCTCGCCCGCGGGCATCGTCGGAGCAACAGCCGCACTCACAACGGCTGCCCAATCGGGATGCACCAAATCGGCCAAAGCAAACCATGTCAGGTCCATCAGGCAAAGCGCGATGACGATCCGCTCCCAGCGCAGATAGCTTCCCGTAACCACCATCAGCGTCAGCCCCAACGCCGAGACCGGCACTGAGATGTACGGGCTCACTCCCAAACCGCTGAGCGCGAGCGAGATCGCCGCAAACTCGGTGATGAGGGTTAGAAAGTTCACGAACAGCAGATCGAAGAGCGAAAAGTGCCCCCACCACTTGCCGAAACGCTCGTAAATCATGGCCGCGTGGCCCTTGCCGGTGGCAATGCCCAGCCGCGCCACCATCTCCTGCACAAAGTAGCAGATGGGCAGCAACACAATCAGGGTCCACAGCAGGTGCAGGCCATATTGCCCGCCGGCCTGCATATACGTGGAGACCGCCCCGGCGTCGTTGTCCGCCTCCATCACGATCAGGCCGGGGCCGAAGACCATCAGAAAGGTGAGCAGATGCTTCTGCCAGGACCGGCGGACCAGCCGGCCGGCGACAGGCGCCTCTGCGACTTCAACTTCTGCTTCCATCATGCGCACTGGTGAATCCTTTCTGCGTCAACCAGGAGGCATGGGCTGGAATCAACTTGCACTTTTTGCGCCCGCACCCAGACGCAGGCCAGCGGCTTCTTCAAATCGCCTGTAGGCACCCAGACACAGGTGAGGCGAACAGTACTCTGGATCAAAATCAGCTTGCTCTTCATGGTTCCTCCTCGCTCAGCCCATGCATGGATGCGCGTTTCCGGCTCACAAAAGCGCAATCCGGATGACGGCATGGTTCGATGGACTGTAGGTTCGGGAGGGTGAGTCAGGCTTGGAACATCAGCGGCTCACACGCTCAATTCACAGGTCGTGCACCGTGAAGAGCGCTGTGGGAATCGCCGCTGGTCAAGCTATGGGCGAGTCTCGGAGCGCACATCACTGCACAGGAAAGAACTCCAGCTACTTGGGGGTTCTTGTGCGGATTCGTTGCTCATAGTTCTCCTGCAGAGTGGGGAATTACCTTGCTTGTCATTTTTACCATACCCCCGCTGGGTATTGTCAACTTAAAAACAAAGCCTCGTCGAAAAGCATCGCAAACTCTTTGGGAGTTGCTTTTTCCGCTCCTGGCTGGACTCTACCTCGCTCCCGGCCGCGCCAGTTCCCCTTCCGGCGCAAGCCCCAGAAACTCCTGAAACACATCGTTCGAAAGCATGCGTCCCCGCTCCGTAAGCCGCACGCGCTCGCCATCAAACGCAAGCAGCCCGTCTTCCGTCAGCCGGCCCACAACCCGCAACGCAGCTCCGGCCATTGCCGCCCCAAACTCCCGTTCCACCGCCGCCACTTCAACTCCTTCATTCAGCCGCAGCCCCAGAAACCAAGCCTCCTCATGTTGGCTCGCAACGGAAAGCCGCGTCTCGTCCAGCCTCTGCCAGCCCTCCAGGTAAGCCCCTAGTTCGTCCGTACTCGTCGCCCGAAGCACATCCCTATTTCCCTTTGCCTCCGGCGCCGCCCGCAGCATCGACGAAGCATCCAACCCAACCCCCAGATACGGCCTACGCTGCCAATACCGCAAATTGTGCCGCGACCCGAATCCCGTTCGGCAAAAATTCGAAATCTCGTACTGTGCGATCCCCGCGCCTGCCAGCCGCCCAAGCGCACTTCCGTACATCCGCGCAATCGCATCGTCCGATGGAACCAGCCCCGCCTTGTACCGCACACCGCCGGCCAGCATCTCCCGCCCCAGCCGCGAATCCTCGTCCACCTCCAGCATGTAAACGCTCGCGTGCGGCACGCCTGCCTCAACCAGCACATCCAGCGACTCCTCCCACGAAACAAACGTCTGCCCCGCCAGCCCCGCAATCAGGTCCACATTCAGGTTCGCGATTCCCGCCGCGCGCAACCGCCGCAAATCCTCCGCAACCATTGCCCGTTCGTGCAACCGCCCGCTTGCATGCGCCTCGCTGTCAATAAACGACTGCACGCCCAGGCTCACGCGGTTCACGCCCGCCTCAACCAGCGTGGCAAGCACATCGTCGCTAATCTGGCCCGGCGCGCACTCAACAGTAATCTCCGCTTCCGGATCGAAATCGAACTCCAACCGCATCGCCCTGAAAAGCCGCGCCAGCAGATCCGGAGCCAGCAGGCTCGGCGTTCCACCACCCAGATAAACCGTGTCCACGCGCCGAGGCAGTTCCGCGACCATCTCAGCGGCCCACGCCCCGGCGCGCGTCAAATCCTCAACCAGACGCTCCACATAGTGCCCCTGTTCGCTCGCCGGATACACGCCCGAGGCAAAGTTGCAATAGGTACACTTCGACCGGCAAAAAGGGATCGAAACATAAAGTCCCAGCGCATTGTCCCGTTCAGCCGTCATAAAAAGATTGTTTCACGCGCCCGCACCAGTCATCGCCTCGCATTCCCCAGCCCCGGCTTCGTGCAATCATGGAAACAAGGAGAACCCGCTTGAAGTCTTGGCCAGTTTTGGGTATTTTCCTCATTCAAGTCATTTTGCTCCTGGCATATTGGTTTCTTTACCACACCTGGATTGCCTTCTTTGATCCCGCCAGTGCTGCCACCGTTGTCGCGTTGCATGTGGCCCTGCTGGTGCTCGCCTTCAGCTTCACCGTCACCACGCTGCTTAGCTTCCGCTTCTCAAATCCACTGCTCTCCCTCTTCTATTGGTGCGCCGCCGTCTGGCTCGGCTTTCTCAACTACTTCTTTTGGGCAGCTTGCTTCACCTGGCTCGTCTGGTACGCGTCGCTCGCCCTTCATCTGTTCGCCAATCCAGCCGCCGCGCGCCCGCTCATCGCCGGCAGCCTTGCCGCCATCGCTTTCCTCACCGGAATCTACAGCCTCCTCAACGCCCGCTGGATTCGCGTCCGCCGCATCCCCATCGCCCTGCCCGGGCTTCCCGCAAGCTGGCGTGGCCGCCGAGCCGTACTCCTCTCCGACCTGCATCTCGGCAGCATCAACGGAGCCGCATTCAGCCGCCGCATGGTCGCTCTCGCCTCCAGCCTTGAGCCCCACATCGTCTTCATCCCCGGTGACCTCTTCGACGGAACCAAGGCCGACCTCGACAAGCTTGCCGCCCCCTTCAAAAATCTCGCCCCGCCTTTCGGCGTCTATTTCTCCACCGGCAACCACGAGGAGTTCAGCGACCCTGCGCACTTCCTCCAGGCCGCAACCCGCGCGGGCATGATCGTTCTCCACAATGAAAAAACAATCGTCGACAACCTTGTCATCGTCGGCGTTCCCTACGGCGACTCAACCAGTCCCATCCGTCTCCGCGCCACACTCGAAGCGCTGAGCCTGGCCACAGATCAAGCCAGCATTCTGCTCAACCACATGCCCAGCCGCCTGCCCATCGTCGAGGGAGCCGGCGTCAGCCTCCAACTCTCAGGCCACACCCACGGCGGACAGTTTTTTCCCTTCACCTGGCCCACCCGCCGCATTTTCGGCCGGTTCACCCATGGCCTCCACCAATTCGGTGCGCTCCAGGTCTACACCTCTACCGGCGCTGGAACCTGGGGCCCCCCCATGCGCCTCGGAACTCATCCGGAAATCGTGTTGCTTACTTTTGCCTAGAAGTGTTCTCATGGTGCTTCGCTTCTGAACTGATCTCTCCGTTTGGGAAAAGAGGACCAATCATGCCGCTATCGAGCAAACGATTTCTTGCAGTCCTGACCATGGCCGCCCTGCTGGCCCTCCGCACCGCCGCTCAGCAACCCGCCGCTCAACCCGGCCCCAACCTCGACTTCCCAACCGTCCTCTACGGCGCCGCCTACTACAACGAGTACATGCCCCAGGACACTCCCGACGCCCAGGCTGTGCGCCTCGAAAAAGACGTAGCCCTCATGAAGGCCGCCCACCTCAGCGTCGTCCGCATGGGCGAGTCCACCTGGAGCCTCTGGGAACCCGCCGACGGACAGTTCGACTACGCCTGGATGGATCGCATCGTCGACGCCATGGGCAAGGCCGGCATCAAGGTCATCCTCGGCACCCCAACCTATTCCATCCCCGCATGGATGGCACACCAGCACCCTGAAATCCTCGCCGATCGAATTCCGCCGGGCATGTTCGGCGGCAAAGCCGTCCCTGCCGTCTACGGCCTCCGCCAGAACATGGACACAGACTCGCCCGCCTATCGCTTCTACGCCGAGCGCCTCATCCGCCACATCGTCGCCCACTACAAAGACAACCCCACCGTCATCGGCTGGCAGCTCGACAACGAAACCTCAAGCTATGGCGCAGACAATCCCGATGTCTTCATCGGCTTCCAGCATTACCTTGAAAAGAAGTTTGTAACCCCAGAGGCCCTCAGCAAAGCCTGGTTCCTCAACTACTGGGGAGAAAATCTCCACACCTGGGAAGATCTGCCCACCCGCGACGGCGCGCAAAGCACCGGCTACAAGCTCGAGTGGACTCGCTGGAGCCAGATGCGCGTCACCGACTTCCTCCGCTGGCAGGCTGCACTGGTCCGCGAGTGCGCCAGCCCAGCCCAGTTCGTCACCACCGACTACGGCGGCATGATGAAGCGCGACGTCAACGAGGAAGCCATCGCCGCCTTCCTCGACATTCCCGCCGACAACATCTATCACCCAACCCAGGACCACTACGACGGATCGCTCCAGGACCTGCAGACCGACTTCACGCGCTCCCTGAAACACGGAAATTTCCTGGTCACCGAGACCAACGCCCAGACCATCGGCTGGTCCTCGCAAGGACAGTTCCCGCCCTACGACGGCCAGCTCCGCGAAGATGTCTACACCTATCTCGCCGGCGGCGCAAACATGGTCGAGTATTGGCACTGGGCCTCGATCGCCGCCAACCAGGAAACCTACTGGAAAGGCATCCTCTCCCACGACCTTGAGCCCAACCGCACATACGCCGAGATGAGCCGCACCGCGCACGAGCTCGATAAGATCGGCCCCCAGCTCGTCGGCCTCAAAATTCACAACGACGTCGCCATCCTCTGGAGTCGCGACTCGGCCAACGCCATCGACTTCATGCCCTACGGCGGCGGCGTACCCGCGCGCAGCCAAACCCGCGAGCCCGACGGATACGCCTCCGTCGTCCAACAGATGCACCGCTCCCTCTACGACCTCAATATCGGATCCGACTTCGTCTTCCCCGAAACCCAGGACTTCTCCGCCTACAAGCTGCTCATCGTCCCCGTCCTCTACATCTCAGACGACGCCCTGCTCCAGCGCATCTCCGACTACGTCAAAAACGGCGGCCACGTCGTCATGACATTCAAGAGCGGATTCGCAAACGAAAACTCCGCCGTCCGCTGGGTTCGCGCCCCCGGCCCATTGCGCCAGGCCGCCGGCTTCAGCTATCAGGAATTTTCCAATCTCGAAAAGCCCCTCGCGCTCAAAGGAGATCCCTTCCACGTCGGAGCCAACGGCAATGAGGTCAAGTACTGGGCAGAGTTCCTCATGCCCGAGCACGCTAAAGTCCTCGCCACATACGACCACCCCTTCTTCGGCCAGTGGCCCGCCATCACCAAAAATGATTTTGGCGCAGGCACGCTGCTCTACGAAGGAACCTACCTCTCCGACGCATTGCAAACTGCCATCCTCAAGAGCGAGCTGCAGCAGATCAACCTCACCGGTCCCGACCAGCAACTCCCTCCCTCCGTCCACGTGCAACACGGCGTCAACCGAATGGGCAAGCGCCTCCATTACTACTTCAACTACTCGGCTCAACCGCAAACGGCGTCGTACGACTACGCCGCCGGCACAAACCTCCTCAATGGCAAGCCGGTTACCCACGGTCAGCAACTCACTCTCCCTCCCTGGGACCTAGCCATCGTGGAGGAATAATGCACTTCTCTTGCAGAAATGTTCCGAAGCCTCGAGCCTCAAGTTGCGACTTTATCAGGAACTCGCAACCCGCCGCGCCCTTTGAGAAAACTGCGGTTGCAGCACCAATGACGTAGAATAGACTTTCTTCCCCACGAAAGACCGGCGAGGTCGCTAAAGGAGATAGTTCCCGTGGGAAAAGAATACGAAGATACACACTCACATGAGGGCCGGGTCATCCGCACTCGGCTCTCTGGCATTCAACTACTCTTAAATCCAAGACTCAACAAAGGCACAGCTTTTTCTGAAGAAGAGCGCGACACCTTCGGGCTGCGCGGACTGCTGCCGCCACACGTAGGCACCCTCGAAGATCAGCGCGAACGGCGCATGAAGGTCTTTGCCGCCCAAACCAGCGCCTTCGCCAAATACAGCTTCATGCGCGATCTGCAGGACACAACAGAAACTCTCTTCTACTCCCTCATCGAGCACAACATGGAAGAGATGCTGCCCATCGTATACACGCCTGTGGTCGGCGAAGGCTGCCAGCGCTTCAGCGAAATCTGGCGCAAGCCACGCGGCCTGTTCATCAGCTATCCAAATCGCGGACGCATCGCGCAAATGCTGGCCGATCCGCGCTACGACGACGTGCGATGCATCGTCGTCAGCGACGGCGAGCGCATCCTTGGGCTCGGCGATCAGGGCGCCGGCGGCATGGGCATCCCCATCGGCAAAATGGCCCTCTACACCGCGCTCGGAGGCATCCCGCCCGAGCATTGCCTGCCCGTGCTGCTCGATGTCGGCACTGACAATGAAACCCTCCTTCACGATCCCATCTACATCGGCTGGCAGCACAAGCGCGTGCGCGGTCAGGAATACGATGACTTCGTCGAAGAGTTCGTGCGCGCCGTCGAGCACCGCTGGCCTCACATCCTTCTCCAGTGGGAAGACTTCGCCGGCACCAACGCACTCGATCTGCTCGCCCGCTATCGCAACCGTCTCTGCACCTTTAACGACGACATCCAGGGCACGGCTGCCGTCACCACCGCCACGCTCCTCGCTGCCATCAACGCAACCGGCGTGCCTCTCAAAGAGCAGACCATCGCCATGTTCGGCTCTGGCTCGGCCGGCATCGGCATCGTCGATCTGCTCGTCGCCGAGATGATGGACGAGGGCCTCACTGAGCGCCAGGCACGCGATCGCATCTACGCCTTCAATCGCCACGGCCTCCTCATCGAAGGCTGCCGCGGCGGAAGACCAAGCCAGCAGCCTCTCATGCGCAAGCGTGCGGATGTCGCCGGTTGGAAGCTCGAAGGCGGAGAAGACATCACCCTGCTAGACGTCGTCCGCAATGCCGCCGTCACCGTCCTCGTCGGAGTCTCCGCCCAACCCGCAACCTTTACTGAGCAGGTCGTGCGCGCCATGGCTGGTCGCGTCGAGCGCCCTATCATCTTCCCGCTCTCCAATCCAACATCCAAGTCAGAAGCCGTGCCCGCCGACCTCATACGCTGGACCGATGGCCGTGCCCTCATCGGCACAGGCAGTCCCTTCGCGCCGGTCGAAGTGGGCGGCAAGATGGTTCCCATTTCACAGGTCAACAACTCCTACATCTTTCCCGGCCTCGCTCTCGGAATTCTCGTCAGCCGCGCCCGCCGCGTCACCGACGCCATGATCATGGCCGCCGCCAAGGCACTCGCATCGCTCTCGCCGTCGCGTACGGACAAGAACGCTCCTCTTCTGCCGCCCCTTGCTGACTCGCGAAAAGTCAGCCTCGTCGTGGCAACCGCAGTCGGCAAACAAGCCATCGCCGAGGGCATCGCCGACATTGCCAACCCCGCCGCGCTCGAAGAGGAGCTTCGCGCCTACGCCTGGGAGCCCGCCTACCAGCCTTACGAACGAATCACTTAGTGCATTCTTGCCGCTCACCTTCCAGGGTCGCCTTCGGGCGGCCCTGATTCTTTGCCGTGCACATCCTTGCCGGCATGAGATAGGATGATGTGGCCTTAAAAAATCGTTTGAGCGAGGTATTTTCATGAAGCGTCCAATCGCACTCTCCCGACTGGGATCGGTTCCACTGTTCGCCTTCGCCACACTTCTTGCAGTCTCTGCATTTGCCCAGCATCGCCGTCAGGCCCCGCCTCCGCCTACCGGACCGTGGATGAACACCTCCCTGTCGCCCGATCAGCGCGCCGACCTCGTCCTCAAGGAAATGACGCTCGACGAAAAAATCGCCCTCCTGCACGGCGTCGGCATGCCTACAGATGAGCCCGTCACGCCCGAGAATGCTGCCTCCAATCGCGGCGTCGGCTACGCTGTCGGCGTTCCCCGCCTTGGCATTCCCGGCATAGACATGAGCGATGCCGCCTATGGCGTCCGCTCCAGCGGCGTCAACGGCCGCTACTCCACCGCTCTGCCGGCCAACGTCGCGGCCGCCTCCAGTTGGGACGTCGACGCCGCGTACGAATACGGCGCGCTCATCGGCCGCGAACTCCGCGCCCAGGGCTTCAACATGTCCCTCGGCGGCGGCGTCAACCTCACCCGCGACCCCCGCAACGGCCGCACATTCGAGTACCTCGGAGAAGATCCTGTCCTCGCCGGAACCCTCGTCTCCCACCTCATCCAGGGCACACAGTCCGCGCATGTCATCGGAGACATCAAGCACTACGCCCTCAACGACCAGGAAAGCGGCCGCAACTCCGTCAACATTCACATCAGCGAGCGTGCCGCACGTGAAAGCGATCTGCTCGCCTTCGAAATCGGCGTTGAGCACGGCCATCCAGCCGCCGTCATGTGCAGCTATAACCGCGTCAATGGCGACTTCGCCTGCGAAAACAAATGGCTCCTCACCGACGTGCTCAAAGACGACTGGAAATTCCCCGGCTTCGTCCTCTCCGACTGGGGCGGCACGCACTCAGACGTCAAAGCCTCACACGCAGGCCTCGACAACGAAGAACCCGGCAGCATCTTCTTCAGTGACAAGCTCAAAGCCGCCGTCGAATCCGGAGAAGTCTCCCAGGCCGAGCTCAACGACCACGTCCAGCGCATCCTCCGCTCCATGTTTGCCGCTGGCGTCATCGACCATCCCCGCCAGCGCTCCGTCGTCGATCCCTTCAGCGGTTTCGAAATCGCCCGCAGGGAAGAAGAAGGCGGCATCGTCCTGCTCAAGAATGAAAAGAAGGCTCTGCCGCTCAACGCGGCCACAATTCACTCCATCGCCGTTATCGGTTCCCACTCGGACGTAGGCATGATCTCCGGCGGCGGCTCCGCCCAGGTCGATCCCATCGGCGGCAACGCCATCAAGCCCGCCGGCGAAGGCGCAACCCGCTGGATGGAGGAGATCTGGTTCCCCACCTCCCCGCTCAAGGCCATTCAGGCCCGCGCTCCGCATGCCAAAGTCACTTACGACCCCGGCACTGATCCTGCCGCCGCGGCCGCAGCAGCCAAAGGCGCAGACGTAGCCATCGTCTTCGCCTATCGTTGGTCCAGTGAAGGCATGGATCTGCCCGATATGACGCTCCCCCAAAATCAGGACGCCATCATCGCCGCCGTCGCCAAGGCCAACTCCCACACCATCGTCGTGCTTGAAACAGGCAACCCCGTCACCATGCCCTGGGTCGCCGCGCCCGCCGCCATCCTTGAAGCCTGGTTCGGCGGCAGCGACGGCGCAGATGCTGTCGCCAACATCCTCTTTGGCAGCGTCAATCCCTCTGGAAAACTGCCCAACACATTCCCCCTCAGCGAAGCTGACTTGCCCCATCCCACCATCACCATGCCGCCACCCGCCTCGCGGCACTTCGACGGCGCATCCACCCCTGCGCAATGGGCAAAAGGCCTGCCGCCCTTCGAAGTCACATACGACGAAGGCGCGATGGTCGGCTACAAGTGGTACGAGGCCAAGCACAAGCCTGTCCTCTTCCCCTTCGGCTTCGGCCTCTCCTACACCACCTACGCATACTCCGGCCTCAAGGCCTCCGCGGGCGACACCGTCAAGGCCACCTTCGAGATCGCCAACACCGGCGCCCGCGAAGGCTCTGAAATCGCCGAAGTCTACGCCATGCTGCCCACCGCTGCTGGCGAACCTTACAAGCGCCTCGTAGGATTCACCAAGGTCAAGCTCGAGCCGAAGGAGAAAAAGACAGTCACCGTCGACATCGATCGCAAATATCTTTCCATCTTCGACGAACAGAAACACGCATGGTCCCTGCTACCCGGCGACTACACCATCCTCGTCGGCGGCTCGTCAGACAAGCTGCCCCTCAAGGCAACCCTCGCACTGCAATAAGTCCGCACGCAAAAGAGCCCCGGCTCCACATGGAGCCGGGGCTCAATCTCTTTCCACGCCGCCCTTATTCCTCCGGCGGCACCTCGTCCAGCAGCCGTTGCCACGTCCGCTGATTCTTTCGGAACCCCTTCTTCAAATCCTCAAGAATGCGCTCGAAATCTGCATTCGTCCGCAAATTATTCCACGCCGGATTTTTCTGAAACCACGGATAATTCTCGTTCCCTAAATAAATCGCACGACGCAGCCAGTGCAGCGCCTCGCTTGAATCCCCTTCAACCGCAAAGTAAGTCGCCAGCCGGTACGCCATCTCGCCGTCAGCCTCCGCGCCGGCCAGCGTGTCGTCCTTCAGCAGCGCTGCCGCCCGTTTGCGCGCCCCCGCCTGCACATAGCAAAGCGCCAGCGTCGGCACCGCAATCCGCAGCGATGCATCATCTCGAATCACGCCCTCCAGAATCTCGATCGCCGCATCCAGATTGCCCAGCCGCATCTGCTGGTAACCGGCCGAAGTGCGCAGCAGCGGATGCCGCGGCTCCAACGCCAGGCCCTTCTCAAGCTCATCCCCTGCCAGCTCGATCTGGTTCTGATAGTGATATACGCGCGCCCGGTGGTTATAAAGAATCGGCGCGCTCGCCGGGTTCAGCTTCAGCGCGCGGCTAAAGTGCGCAAGCGCCTCGTCGTACATGCCGTCCCCGCGCAGCGCCAGACCAGCCACCAGGTGTACGTTCCAGTCGTTCGCCGCTCCAGACAGCAGATTCGCAACCCCATGCCGCGCAGACTCCTTTTCGCCGCGCGACAGCAGCATGTAAATCCGGTAGAGATTGGCCTCCGTCGAGGCCGGGTCCAGCTTCAGCGCTTCGTCAAACGCGCGCCGCGCGCGCATCACGTGGATCTGTCCGCCAAACCCATGCCGCGCATACTGCAGCTCCGCAATCCCCAGCCCCGTCCACGCCGGCGCAAAGTGCGCATCCGCCGCCGTCACGCTGGAAAACTGCGCGTGCGCCCGATCCAGATCTGCGCGCGATCCAGTCCGCACCATGAACGAACTCAGCAGCGCCCGCCCTTGCAGATATTTCTCGCTCACCGGCCCCGGCAGTGATGCCGCTCTCAGCGGCGCGGACCGCGAAGCCGACCGGCCTCCATCAATCTGGTCTCCGGACGCGAGCCCGTGCATCGCCGCAAACACTTCGTTCGAAATCTCAGTCTGCACCGCAATCAGATCCAGAGACGCCACACGAATAGCCCCGCCTGCCCGAACGCTCTGCGCGGCCACGTCCAGCAGTTGCCAGTTCAGATCGAACCCCGCATCCGAACGCAAAAAATTTCCCGCCAGCACAAACGACACCAGCAGCTTCTGCCCCACCGCCAGCGGATCCATCGACGCAATCGGCAGCGGCATCAGTGTGCTCGACGGCCGCACCACAAGCGCCGGAATCCGCGCCAACCGCGCCGCAATCGCATCGGCCAGTGCAAATCCGTACAGCGGCGCAACCTTCGTCTCACCCAGATTCGCAAACGGCAAAACCACCAGAGAATTGTGCGGCGTGCGCTCCACAGCCGACTCGCGGAAACGCTCCGCCAGCATCGACAGAAATCCAGTCGCGCGCTTTTCCGCCTCCGGGCCCGTCGTTGGCAGGTTCGCCGCGGCCTCGCCGGGAATAATGCCTGTCTCAATCTGCAGCGCCTTCATGATCGTCTTCAGCGCCTCTCTTACCTCAGCCGCCGAGGCGGTGCGCACCACCGGATTCTTCTCCAGGCACGCCGCAATCACGCTCTTCAACTCCGGCGATATCCCCGGCACAATCGCGCTTAGATCTGGCGGCTCGGAAAACTGAATCGCCCGAATCGCCTGAAAATCCTCATCGTCGGGACGCGCAAACGGGTGCCTT
The DNA here is from genome assembly GCA_035529815.1 of Occallatibacter sp. Classification (GTDB taxonomy): domain Bacteria; phylum Acidobacteriota; class Terriglobia; order Terriglobales; family Acidobacteriaceae; genus Telmatobacter. Next base: position 37,394 of record DATKWA010000092.1, read on the forward strand.
CCACTCGCCAGCTCGTAGAGAATCACCCCCAGCGCCCACACGTCCGACTGCACGCTCGTCTGCCCCGTCACAAATTGTTCCGGCGCCATGTACCGGATCGTCCCGCCGCGCGCCGTATACGTCGCCGCCACCGATGCATCCCGCGCCAGCACCGGCTTCCCTGGGTCAAACCTCGCCTCGTCAAAAGGCAAGCGCCGCGCCAGGCCAAAGTCCAGAATCTTCGCCAACCCTCCATCGGTCAGCATCACATTCTGCGGCTTCAGGTCGCGATGAAAAATCCCCAGCGCGTGCGCAGCCTGCAGCCCGTCCGCAACCTGAATGCCAACCGAAAGCAGCAGTTGCACGGTCGCGGGCCCGCGAGCAATCAGCTCGTCCAGCGACTGACCCGGCACATATTGCATCGCAATATAGCCCTCGTCGCCGCTCTCGCCTACCTCGTAAATCCCGCACACGTTCGGATGCTCAATTGCCGATGCCAGCCGCGCCTCGCGCAGCACCGTCGTCCGCATCTGCTCCACAGTGAGCAATCCCGCGCGCAAGGTCTTCAGCACCACTGGCCGCTGAAGCAGCGTGTCGTTGGCCAGATAGACCACTCCGCTGCCCCCTGCGCCCAGTCGGCGCACAATCTCGTACTGTTCAATCGTTTTGCGCGCCATAGCTTTCTCGAGTCTAAAGGTTTATCCGTTAGGAACGTATAAAGCCAACACAAACAAATGCGGAATTCTGAAGCTGCATCAACGCGCCCCGCACATCCGCATGGGATCAATCTGATAACTTCGTACTGAGCATGAACGGCTTATGCAGAGTGATAGAAAAATCCGCCCGGCGCCGGGCCAGCCAGGCCTTCCGCCAGCCAGCCCCTGTGCATCGCATCGTATGCCTCTCCGCGGCTCTCTGCCTCGCCCTTGCCGCGTCAGCGCTTCGCGCCCAGCAACCCGCAGGCAATACTCCGCAGCAGCCTGACAACGGCGCACAAGTACATACCGGCGTCACCAGCGGACTTGATACTGAAACCCGCCTCGATAATCTCCTCGCCGATCACCAGTTCCTCCGCGTCCAGAGCCAGCTCGATCAGTTGCCACCCAGGACCGCGCAGTTCTACCGCGGCATCCTCGCCAACCGCGACAACGATCTCAAAAAATCAATCGAGCTGCTCCAGCCACTCGTCGATGAAGTCACCGCCAGCGGCAATACCGGGGTCCCCGCAGACAGGTCCTCGTCTGCGGGGTGGAATACCGCCCACGAAAATCTCCTCCGCAAAGCTCTTGCCGAGGATTACCTCCGCGAAGGCGATTGGGCCAAGGCTGCGGATGCCTATCAGGCGCTCGCAACCCGTCTCGACGGAAAACTAGGCCGCGATGAGCAGGACGAAATCGAGATGCCGCTCAAGATGCTCCCGCTCGCCAAAGACAATCCACCCATGACCGTCGATCCCTGCGATCCCTTCGAACTGCAGGTCAGCAAAAATCTCCTCGGCCTCATCGACATTCCCGTATTCGTCGACGCCCGCCCGCACAGTTGGATGCTCGATCCCACCGCGCCCTTCAATCTCATCGCGCGCTCGCTCGCCAAAGAAGCCGGTCTCACCGTCTCAACCGACGCAGTCACCATTCACTCCCTGACCGGCCGTCCCATCCAGGTCCACATGACCGTCATCCCGCGCTTCACCATCGGCGGCCAGCTCACCCTCCGCAATATGACCGCCTTCGTCTTTGAAGACGCCGACTACTTCTTCCCGCAAACCCACTACCAGGTTGAAGGGGTCCTCGGCTATCCCGCGCTTCAGGCTCTCGGCAGCCTCACCGTCACCGACAACGACACCATCTACGTCGACCCCGGCAAGCAAATCTCCGCCGCCGAAAAAAGCGACGAGCCCGCCGGCGTGCGCTTCTTCCTCGATGGCGACCAGATCCTTGTCCCGCTCGGCAGCACCAGCGGCCAGCAGCGCATGTTCGCCATCGATGCCGGAGGCCAGCAAACCTATCTCACCTCCCGCTACTACGACGAGCACGCCAATGACTTCACCGGCCAAAAGATGCAGCTCTTCGCCCCGCGCGGCCAATCGAATCCCGTGCCCGCCTTCAATGCGGAAACCATCCCTCTCCAGGCTGGACCCACAAAGTTCAATGTCCACTTCATTCCAGTGCTCACCCAGCCCCTCGGCTCCGCAGCCCTCGACGATATCTACGGAGTCCTCGGCGTAGACGCCCTCGACCCACTCGGCAGTTACACCTTCGACTACAGAACCATGCGCTTCAGCATCACGCTCAACCAGCCAAGAGACTAGGGCCCGTTCACATTACCTGAGTGGGCAGTGTGAATAGGCCCTCGCGCGCTCAAGCAAACCACATCCCCACCGCAACCGCCGCAAGCAGAATCGCCGCCGCCATCGCCTCCGGCCGCTTCCACCACACTGCAACCTTGCGTTTCCCCCGCCGCGAGTGCACCAGCCCCTTCAGTTCCTTGTCCGGCCTCGCCTTCGTTCCAAAACTCACCGCCACCGCAACCAGAACATTCGCGCCCAGCGCAATCGCCGCCGTCCAGAAACATTGCTCCACGATTCCTGGGTAGCTATGCGCCACCGCAATCCATCCTCCGCAAATTCCACGCTGCGCATCTCCACCTAGCGTCAGCCCATAGTGCAGCCCTGCCGCAACAATCCCCGCCGCAAGCCCCGCAAACGCCCCGTGCCCGGTCACGCGCTTCGTAAACATCCCCAGCAAAAAAGTCGCAACCTGCGGAGCAATCCCCAACGATCCAACCAGCAACAGCGCCCAAAGCACATCCTCGCCAGCAACTCCATGCAATCCTGAAATCGCAAACGCCACACCCACCGTAAGCACCATGCCGCCCGCTGCCGCCCATCGCCCCACCGCCACAGAATCGGCGCTTCTGCGCAGGCAAGGCTCATACACATCGCAAGTCAAGACAGCCATCAATGCCGCAATGCTCGCCCCAAGCCCGCTCATCAAACTCGCCAGCAGAGCCGCCAAGCCCAACCCCAGCAGCCCGCGCGGCAGCAGTTGCAGCATCTCCGGCGTCGCCATGTCGTAGTTCAGCCGCGTGTGCCCGCGCGCATCAAGTTGCGGCGTGCCGCTCGCTCCCTCCAGCCGCGCCGGAACCAGCCCCCGACCCTCCGCCACCTCGCGCGGAACCACAGTAATCTCGTGGTAAATCGCGCCATTCTCATCGCGAACCACAGTTTTGTTCTGCGGCGTCGGCAATCCAATCGCAATCGCTCCGGGCAGAATCAACAGCAGCGGCAGCAACACTCGCACCGCAGCCGCAAACAGCGGAATCCGCCGCGCCGCTTCCACATTCCGCGCCGCCATCGCCATCTGCAAAATCCGGAAGTCCGTCGTCCACCGCCCGCCGCTCAACACGAGCCCAAGCAACAGCCCTATCGCCGCCGCACTCAGCGCACCCCCGTGCACCGAACCGGCTGGCAGCACTGCCGCAACCGAAGCCTTCAGCCCGCTCCATCCGCCAATGTTTTTCAACCCCACAAGCACCAGCGGCAGAAACCCACCTACGATCAGCAGAAACTGCAGAGCCTGATTCACCATCGCTCCGGCCAGCCCCGCCAACAACACGTAGACAAGCACCGCCGCAGCGAACAGAACAACAGTAAAACCAAAAACTCCCTGCCGCGGCCAGCCCTGCGCATAGAACAGCCCGTCGAAAACATGCAGCGCCTGAAATACCCGCGCCATCACGTAAACCGAAATGCCCGCGCTCACCACCGTCGTTGCCGCAAACAGAAATGCATTCAGAAGCCGCGTCTTCTGGTCGAAGCGCAGTCCAAGATACTCCGGCGTCGTCCGCGCCCCCGAGCCGTAGTAAAGCGGCATCATGAAAATCGCCGCAAACAGATTCGCCGGAATCGCGCCCAGCGAAAAGTAGAGCGCCGCCCGCAGCCCGTACTGCGCCCCGGCCGCGCCCATCGCAATCACTTCCTGCCCGCCCAGGCTGGCGGCAACAAACGCCACCGCGCAAATCCACGCCGGCAACGACCGTCCGGCCTGCAAAAAATCCTTGCTCGTTTTGATGTTCCGCCGCAGCGAAAATCCGATCGCAACAACGCAAAAGAAATAAAGCAGAATTATCAGCCAGTCAACCTGCGCAAAATTAAGCAACTGCGGCTCCTCGGGTTCGATGCATCCCTCAATCCAATCTACCCACCGTCGCTGACCCGCGTCCATGCCGCTGGCACCAACTCACTCCAAAAAACCAGAGGGCCCTCCGGCAAAAACCGGAGAGCCCTCAATTCAACCACTCAGCATCTATCCCTTCGCCGCGCGCGTAGGCTTGTACCCAGATAGGCCGTAGTAAGTCACGAACAGATAACCCACAATCGGGATAATGAAGGCATACTGAATCCCGATCTTGTCCGCCACTCCGCCGGAGACATAGAGCAGGCTGTGAGCCGCTGCATAGTGCTCGCCAATCGCATCGGCCAGCCAGCCAAACAGGAATGGAATCACCGCTCCGCCCACATTGCCGATCGTGATCACGCCCGAGCCCTCGCTCGTCATCGGTCCCAGTTCGGCAATCCCAAGCGCAAAAATCGTCGGATACATCACCGAGTTCGCCAGTCCGCACAGCACCAGGCTCCAGACCGCAACCTGCCCCCCGCTGAACATCGAAACCAGCAGCAGCACAACGCCAAGCAAGCCCAGAACCACCAGCATGTGTTGCGACGCGATCCATTTCATCAGGAAGCTGCCCACAAAGCGGCCAATCATGATGCCCAGGTAGTAGAGCAGAACCAGAAGCCCCGCCGTCTCCAGGCTACCGATGCCTTGCGCTCTGAAGTATTGAATCCCAATCGATGCCAGCGCGATTTCAATGCCGACATAAAAGAAAATCCCAACCATGCCCAGCACAGTATGTTTGTAGCTCCAGATGCCGCGCCCCTCTGAGGAGGTGCCTTCCGGGTGCCCCGGAGAAGCAATCGCCGGCAAATGCAGGAACATCACCGCAAAGCCCAGCACCAGCAGTGCCCCGGCAATCAGAACATACGGTCCTTGCAGCATATGAGCCTGACTCGCTGGCGTGGAGGCCTTGCTCGTATCGGCCAGAATAAACGTCGCCGCAACCCACGGCGCAATCGCCGACGCGCCCGAATTGAAAGCCTGCGCCAGATTGAGCCGCGCCGCCGCAGAGTGCTCGGGGCCGAGAATCGAAACATAGGGGTTCGCCGATGTCTGCAGCGCGGTAACCCCGGTCGCCAAGACAAAGATCGCAAACAGAGTCAGGTTAAAACTCACCAGATGCGCGGCCGGCACAAACAAAAGCGCGCCCACCACCATGATGAACAGAGAAATCACCATCGTGTTCTTGTAGCCAACCTTCTCAATCAGCTTGCCGCTCGGCACCGAGAACACCAGATACGCAAAAAACCACGCCGCCGTCGCCAGCATCGCCGGTCCGTGCGGCAGATTGAATACCTCCTTCAGCTTGTTCACCAGCTGGTTGTTCAGGCTCGTCAGAAATCCAAAGATGCCGAACAGCGCGGTGACGATGATAAACGGGACAAGATAGCTTGGTTCGCTTCCGCCTGCCGCCGATGTAGATCGAGTTGCCATACGAGATATTCCTCCGCTTCCATGAGGCAATGTCCAGGGCCCGTCAGTGCAAAGTACGGGTCTTGAAAACTACCAAAACAACTCTACGCACTGCGGTCAATCAACGTCCAGCAAAAACTGGAAAGGTTTTCAACTCGCTCGTCCTCAACTCCTGCCCCCATGCCCCACCACCATTTACACTGGAAAAGCATGATTCCCACACTTACATGGACCCCCGAAGGCGTCCGCTTCATCGACCAGACCCGGCTCCCTCTCGAAGAGAGCTACGTACTCGCCTCCACATATGAACAGGTGGCCGAGGTCATCGTCACCATGGTTGTCCGCGGCGCTCCCGCCATCGGCGTCTCAGCCGCCTACGGTATAGCCCTCGGCGCAAAGCACACCAAAGCCGCCACGGCCGCCGAATTTGCCCCCGAGTTCGACCGCATCTGCGCCCGCCTCGCCGGAACCCGCCCCACTGCCGTCAACCTTTTCTGGGCCATTGACCGCATGAAGGGCCTCTTTGCCAAATTGCTCGCCTCCGGCGCAACTCTCAGCCAGATCCAGGAGAAAATTCTCGCCGAAGCCGACGCCATGTACGAGGAAGATATCGCCGCCTGCAAAACCATGGGCGCATTCGGCGGCGCGTTGCTCCCCGAAGAAGGTGGCGTACTCACCCACTGCAACGCCGGAGCCCTCGCCACCTGCGGCTACGGAACCGCACTCGGCGTCATCCGCTCCGCCGTCGAGCAGGGCAAGCGCATTCACGTCTTCGCCGACGAAACCCGCCCCTTCCTGCAAGGCGCCCGCCTCACCGCATGGGAACTGATGGCCGATAGCATTCCCACCACCGTTATTTGCGACAACATGGCGGCCAGCCTCATGAAGGCCGGCCGCATCCAGGCCGTCGTCGTTGGTGCGGATCGCATCGCCGCCAACGGAGACGCCGCCAACAAGATCGGCACCTACAACGTCGCCATTCTCGCTAAAGAGCACGGCATCCCCTTCTACGTCGCCGCCCCCTGGTCCACCATCGATCTCGCCACCCCCACCGGCGACGCCATCCCCATCGAAGAGCGCCCCCAGATCGAAGTCACGCATCACGGCGGCAAGCAGCTCACGCCCAACGGCGTCGGCATCTGCAATCCCGCCTTCGACGTCACCCCGGCCAAATACATCGCCGCAATCATTACTGAACGAGGCGTACTCCGCGCCCCCTACTCCGAATCCCTCCGCCAAATGGAACTGGTCGCCGGCTAGAGCCTGTTATGAAATTCCGCGCGAGCGGGAAAGTTCATAACAGGCTCTAACAACCCAAACCCTCTACACTACCCCAGTGGAGCTTCCCCGCCCTCACCTTTTCCGGCTTCGCCAGCCCTCGCTCACGCGCGGCATCCTGCTCTCGCTCGGCGCATTCGCCGCCAGCCTGCGCCTCGCCGGCTTCCCCGTCATCGAAAACCTCCACGGCTCGCCCTGGCAGGCTTCCGCCGTCCCCTTCGCCTGCTGGGGAATGATCGAAACCGCCCGCTGTCTCCGCAGCCGATGGAGCCTATACCACGCAGGCGTCCTCATCCTCCTCTATTCCGAACTCATGATCCTCGCCATGGTCCTGTTCTTGTGGGTCCTCTTGTAGAAGCCAATCGCCACCACCCAGCTTTCGACAACTCACCGCAGCCGTGTACGATGACTGGGTACAGCCCACACACACTCCTCTTCGGGCCCCAGGGCTGCCTAACTTCGTCAACGATTGGAGAGAACCATGCTCAAAGGTTTTCGCGATTTCATTCTGCGTGGCAATGTGATGGACCTGGCAATCGCATTCATCATGGGTGCAGCTTTCAACGCCATCGTCACATCGCTGGTCAAGGACGTGCTCACCCAGGTCATCGCTGCCCTCGTCGGGAAGCAGGACTTCAGCGCCGTCGTCATCAAGCTCAACGGCACCCCCATCATGATCGGCAACTTCCTCAACGCCACCATTTCGTTTCTGATCGTCGCGTTCGTCGTCTACTTTTTCATGGTGCTGCCGGTCAACTCGCTCATGGCCAGATTCAAGGGCCCCGCTCCCGAAGTGCCTCCAGCCACCAAGGCCTGCCCCGAGTGCCTCAGCGACATCCCCGTTGCCGCCAGGCGCTGCGCCCACTGCGCTCAACTCGTAGCGTAAAAACGCAGCCCGCTGCGGCCTCAGTCCAACTCCCGCAGCGGCTGCGAAAACATATAAATTCCCACGTAGATCGCCCCTGCCAGAGCGGCCATCGCCGCCAGCACGTGCCCTGTCGGGATATGTCGAGACATCTCCCCCACCAGCAGCGCGCCCAGCGGCGGCAAACCCAGAAAGCACGTCGCGTAAATGCTCAGCACGCGCCCCCGCATCTCGTCGGAAGATAAGTGCTGCATCGCCACATTGAACGTAGAAATCATCACAATCGCGCTATACCCTTCCACCAGCACAATGCACTGCGACAGCCAAAAAATCGTCGAGTAGCACAGCCCCATCACCGCCGCAAAAAACACCAGCCCCGCAATCACAACCACCTGCCCACGATGCCGGATCGTGCCCGCCGCCGCTACCGTCACCGCGCCCAGAACCGACCCCAGACCCGAGGCCGCCATCAGCCAGCCCAACCCCGTTGCACCAACATGCAATTGCATCCGCGCAAAAAATGGAATGAACGTGATGAAGGGAAGCACCAGCAAACTCACCACTCCCGTCATCCACATCAAAATCAGCATGTGCCGCTGCCCCCGCAGATAGCCAAATCCCTCGCGAAGACTCGTCAGATAGCTCGGATGCTCCCTCTTCTCCGCTTCCGGATACTCAATCTTCATCAGCGCAAACAGCACCGCCAGAAAACTCAACCCGTTCAGAAAAAAATTCCCCGCCATGCCCAGTACGGCCATCGCATAGCCGCCCAGCGTCGGCCCCAATATCCGCGACATGTTGAACTGCGCCGAGTTCAGCGCGATCGCGTTCGTCAAATCCTCGCGCGGCACCAGTCGCGGAACCAGCGCCTGGTAGCTCGGTGTGTTCATCGCGTTGGCCATCCCGTTCAGGAACGACAGCACCACTACCTCCCACACCGTAATCATCTTCAGCCACGTCAGCACCGCCAGCACAAACGCCAGCACCATCATCGCCGTCTGCGTTATCAGCAGCAGCCGCCGCTTGTTCACCCGGTCCGCAATCACCCCGCCGAACAGCGTGAAAAGTAAAAACGGAATCGACGCAGCAAACCCCACCACCCCCAGCCAGAACGCCGAGTTGGTCAGCGTAAGCACCAGCCAGCCCTGCGCCACGTTCTGCATCCACGTGCCAATGTTCGAGAGAAAATTTCCGCTCCAGAAAAGCCGGAAGTTCGCGTGCCGCAGCGCGCTCACCACCTGCGGCCACTGCTTCTGCTGCCGGGGCGCAAACGCCGGCGTCGCCGCCCGCGCCTCTTCCACGGCCAGCGTCAGTTGCTCACGATTCAACTCGCTATCCGCGCTCAGAAAGGACGACCTCCGCTCTAGTGTAAGCTGTGTGTTTATGGGGATGCAGCCAATGCGCGCATCTTCTACCGGCTTCTTAATCCGCAAGTAGATGTGCAACTCGGCCCGCAAGTAAAGTAAGGTCCGCCCATGACTCTCTTCAAGCCGCTATCTGCCTCCCTCCTCCTCCTTTCCATTTCCTGCCTGCTTCCAGCCCAATCCCCTGCGCCGTCCGCGGCCCCGTCCGTCTTCGGATACAAAAACTTCTCCGCCGAGGCCGCGCTCGAAGACAAATTCCTCGCCGTCCCCAGCGCCGCGCTCGCCGGCCAGCACCTCAAAATCCTCACCGCCCAGCCCCACATGGCCGCAACCCCTGAAGACCACGCGACCGCCGAATATGTCGCGCAAAAATTCCGCGATGCCGGCCTCGAAACCGAAATCGTTCCCTACCGCGTCCTCCTCAATCAGCCCAAAATTGTCCGCGTCCAGGCCTGGGACGGCGCTGGCCATCTCCTCATGTCTGGCCCCACACGCGAGCACGTCTCAAACGACCCCGGCCAGGACAATCCACGCGTTGTCATGCCCTTCAACGGCTCCTCCGGCTCTGGAGACGTCACCGCCCAGGTCGTCTACGCCAACTACGGCCGCCTCCAGGACTTCAACGAGCTCGCCGCACGCCACATCGACCTCCACGGCAAAATCGTCATCGCCCGCTACGGCTCCAACTTCCGCGGCGTCAAAGCCTATCTCGCCGAGCAGCGTGGCGCAGTCGGCCTCCTCATCTACTCCGACCCCCAGGACGATGGCTACACCAAAGGCGATGTCTACCCCAACGGCCCCTGGCGTCCAGCCACTGGCGTCCAGCGCGGCTCCGTGCAATACCTCTTCAAATACCCCGGAGATCCGGAAACTCCCGGCGTCGCCTCCACGCTTGACCTGCCCGACTCCGACCGCGTTAAAAACATCACCGGCCCAAACGGAGCACAGCCCGCAATCATCTCCATACCCATCAGCTATCAAGATGCCGAGCCCATCCTCCACGCCCTCCAGGGCGCTGAAGTCCCCCAGCAAGGCTGGCAGGGCGCGCTCCCCTTCCGCTATCACTACGGCCCCGGCGGCGTAAAAGTCCACCTCGTCTCCCAGCAGGACTACCAGCGCCGCATCATCTGGGACGTCATCGGAAAAATCAAAGGCTCAACCGAGCCCGACCAGTGGGTCATCGCCGGCAATCACCGCGACGCATGGGTCTATGGCGCAGTCGATCCCTCCAGCGGAACCGCCGCCATGCTCGAATCCGTCCACGGCATCGGAGCACTCCTCAAACAGGGTTGGCGTCCCAAACGCACCATTCTCTTCTGCAGTTGGGACGCCGAGGAGCAAGGCCTCATCGGCTCAACCGAGTGGGTCGAGCAGCATGCAGACGTCCTTGAAAACGCCGTCGCCTATTTCAACGTCGACGTCGCCGTCTCAGGCACAGACTTCTCCGCCTCAGCCGACCCATCCCTCCAGAACTTCGTCCGCCGCGTAACCCGCTCCGTCCCCAGCCCCCTCGGCGGAACCGTCTACGAGCAGTGGTGGGCAAAACACCCCGGCCGCGCCGACCAGGACACATCCAATCCGCAGCCCGCCAGCGCAGCCCCCTCATCCAGCCCCGTCGCCTCATCTGCGGATGACGTCAAGCTCGGCCTCCTCGGTTCCGGCTCAGACTTCACCCCATTCTTCCAGCACATCGGCGTGCCCTCCACCGACATCACCTCCGACGGGCCCTACGGCGTCTACCACTCCACCTTCGACGACTTCGCCTGGTACACCCAGAACGCCGATCCACACTTCCTCTATCTGCAGGAAATCGCCCGCGTCCTCGGCCTTGAAACCCTCCGCATGGCAGACTCCGACGTGCTCCCCTACGACTACGTCACCTACGCCCGCGACATCGCTGCCTATATCGACACCGCCAAAAAGAAAGCCGACGACGCAGGCCTCGATGCTCCCAACCTGGCACTCGACTTTGCCCCTGCTCAAGCCGCCGCAGCCCGCCTCCAGGCCGCAGCCGCCAAGACCTACGCTCTGCAATCCGACCCCACCGGAGACCTCGCCCACATCAATCTCATCCTCCGCCAAACCGAAGCCGACTTCATTGCTCCCAACGGTCTGCCCAATCGCCCCTGGTACCGCCATGAAATCTTCGCCCCCGGCGAATACACCGGCTACGCCGCCGTCGTCATCCCCGGCGTCAACGAGGATTAAGCCCGTAAAGTTCTGTAGAAGCGTCAGAGTGGCGAGCGTCAGCGAGCCACCCGTTTCATTCCTTAGGATGTTGTTTACAAGACGACATTTCCAAGGAGGAAGCAGATGGCTCGCAAGGGACAGGGTATTGAGA
>DATKWA010000093.1:0-25230 GCA_035529815.1 Occallatibacter sp.
CTCGTTTTGCAGGCCCGACTTGAGAAGGCGCGGATTCTGGCCCAGCACTTCCTCTCGCGCATAGCCAGTGATACGCGTGAACATCTCGTTTACTTCCAGAATCGTGCCGTGGGGATTGGTAATGATGATGCCTTCGCGGGCGTTGGTAAAGACGCTGGCGGCCAGACGCAACCTCTGCTCAGTCTGCTTTTGCCGCGTGACGTCCTCGGCAAACAGAATGATGCCGCCAACAGCGCCATCGCTCGTCCGCCAGGGGATGATCTCCCGCTTCACCCATTGCGCCGTGCCATTGGCTCGTTTCAGAAGTCCTTCCCCAGCCGAGACCGGTTCGCCCGCAAGGGCGCGGCGATGTTCTTCCCTCCACAACTCTGGAATCTCAGGGAAAATTTCATAGTGAGAGCGGCCAATCACCTCCTCGCCAAGGAGCGAGTGCATCTCGAGCCAGCGCCGGCTGACAGCCAGATAGCTCATCCCGCGGTCGAACATGGCCAGGCCCGCGGGCGCATGTTCGATGAAAAGCTGGAGGATTTCCTTGCTCTCGCGCAGCGCTTCGTCTGCTCGCTTCTGTTGGGTGATATCTTGGATCGTCCCATGCATCTTCGCGGGCCGCCCCTGGGGGTCGAACTCCAGCCGTCCCATGCCGTGCATCCAACGCACGGCCCCGTCCGAGGGACGAACGATGCGATACTCCCGGTCAAAAGGCTTGCCCTTGCCAACTACCTCGTCCCCGAAATAAGCAACCATCGCTACTCGATCATCGGGGTGCACCAGTGCACCCCAGTTTTCAACCGTGCGCTCATACTCCTTGTCGATTCCGAACAATAGGTCCAGAACATCCGAGCTTGTCCAGGTTCCTCCAGGGACATCTAAGACATAGTTGCCCAGCCCGGCAATCCTCTGCGCTTCCTGAAGAGATTCCTCGCGCTCTCTCAGCGCGGTTTCTGCCAGCTTGCGCTCGGTGATGTCGGTGAAAAAGCCCTCGACGTAGTCTTCCTGACCATCATCCCCAACGACCAGCCGGCAGTTGAGCGATATCCAGATGGGAGTTCTGTCCCTGCGCTTGAACCGGCACTCGTATCTCAGAACGGCGTGGCCGGCACTCTCACTGAGCTTCCGCAGAAACACCGCCCGCTCCGCCGGGTCTACCCAAAGATCCCGCATGAAATCTTTGATCGAGTCATAGAGGTCCGCCGGAGAATCGTAGCCCAGAATGCGGGCTGCGGCGGGATTGGCGATCAAAATCCGGTCCCCGATTACAGCCCGGAATATCCCTTCGAGCGCGCCGTCGAAGATGGTCCGATACTTTTCCTCGGCAGCCCTGAGCGCCTGCTCTCCCTTCATGCGCTCCGTCACGTCACGCACAATGCCGAACAGGCCGGTAATCTCTCCTTTGTCATTCCTGATGGGGTATTTGTGGTTGTCCACCCAGGCCTGGCTACCGTTCGGCCTCAAAATTTTCTGCACTTCGCTGGCAACAGGGATACCTGAAAAAACCTGCTTTTCAAGCCGGTAATAAAGGTCCGCATATTCTTCAGGGAACAGATCGTAGTCAGTCTGGCCGAGCGCGCTAAAGCCCTTTCCATCGCCGCCGAGGATATCCATAACACTCTCGCTCGCGCTAGTCAGAACATGGTTGCGATCCTTAAAGAAGATGAAGTCGTCGGTGTTTTCCATCAACGCCTTGAAATGGGCTGGAACGGGTTCGGCTGCCGGGCTTCTCCACAGGCTTTTGGCGTCCTGCAGAAACAATTCGAGAACCGCTGCTTTGTCGGGCACGGCAGGTACTCTGCTGTACTCCCCCCTGACGCAGCGAATCCGCCCGTCGGCATGACGAAGGCGGATATTGAATGTGCCGGAGTCATCTTCTATTTGCGGAGAAAACAAGCGGGCGGCGATATCGGCATCGTCAGGATGAATTCGGTCTTTGAGGTTCACTCTCGACGCGAGAAAATCTTCGGCGCTGAAGCCAAGCAATGGCCCGATGCCATCGTCAACCGAAAGCACCGTCAGGTACTCATGGAGCGCGAACTGAAACTTGGCCTGAACCAGGAGCCCGGTCCTACCCTTCTGATTTCCGTGTGCAACTGGTGTACACGCCGATAATAGTACATCGGCAGAAAGATCGCGAAGGCAACATAGCCCACGCAGCAAAAGTGGCCCGATTTGACGAAAAGCTTCCGAATCACGTTCCTCCCTGTCACCCGCAGCCCACATCTGCCCTCCCCGAACCAAGACCGATACCTGTTATCCACGCATTTTTTGTTGCGATAGCAGTTCTGGTCTGCTTATCCACGCCGACTCTTGGCATAATCGCTGCAAGAGCAGTTTTTTCCGTAACCGTTGCAAAAGCTGCATTGGGATCGTGGGGCGGGAATTCCGGTTCGGGAATGAGATCGAGACCTGGAATTCAAAACCCATGGCAATGCATGCCGGGGTCCCCAGTGATTGGGGTCAGCAGGAAGCGATTTTGCTTGCTGGGTTCATAGCAACAGGTCTTCTTTACTGAGGTTGTAACGGCCTGTGGGAGTAATCAAGAGTGACCAGCTATAACCGTCAGGACGTATTACGCATCTTGCAGATCAGTGCCCACCAACTCCAGGGTTGGGAGCGAGCCGGACTCATCCCGCAGCAACAGTCCTATTCATTCCAGGATCTGGGACAGCTGAGAACTCTGCGTGTCCTGCGCGAAGACGATGTGTCCGCAGCCTCGATCAGAGATTCAATTCTGGCCATGAAAGCGGTCGCCGGCATGGCCAACCCACTACTCGAAGCTGGCCTGGTGCGTACCGGGACGCGGCTCGCCTTCCGCCACCACGGCGTCATCGTAGACCCTATTCGCCGTCAGTTTCTTTTCGACTTTGGACGGTCCGACCGATCGGGCGAGCTTGACGGCGACTCTGCGGCCTCCGGTCCGTCTCCGCTGAGGGCTTCGGCCGCCGGTGGATCGCGTCAAATTCAGGACCGATTCCTGGCCGCCGTGCAGGCCGAGGAGGCCGGCGAGAAACAGAGCGCCATTGCCCTCTACGAAGAGATTCTTGAGCTTGATCGAGACTACGCACCCGCCAGCATCAATCTTGGCACGTTGTACTTCCACATGCGCCAGTATCTTCGCGCCGAAGAGTTTTACCGCCGCGCCACCATCGCCGATCCTGGGTATGTGCTCGCCTACTTCGATCTGGGCAATGTGCTGGACGAGCTCGAGCGCCCGGATGAGTCCATCGCCGCCTACAAGCAGGCTGTCGCTCTTTCGCCCCGCTACGCGGACGCCCACTACAACCTTGCTCTGGCCTACGAACGCAAAAACCAGCATCGTCCCGCGCTGCGCCACTGGCAGGCTTACCTGCGGCTCGACAACCGCGGCCCCTGGGCCGATCACGCGCGCAGCCAGATTCGCAAACTCCTCAGCCGCGAAAAGCTCTCCATCGCCGCGCGCGCCGACCGTTTCGTCCCGCCCCACAAGGGAACCGCGGCCCTGGCGCTGGTCGGCTAGAGCTCATGGGTTACTCAACTCCGCGCAAAGACCGACTCAGCCGCCCGCACCACTTCGCGAATATGCGCCGGCCCGATCCGGCAGCAGCCGCCCACGATCTGCGCACCGGCGCGGAACCACTCTGCCGCCATTACCCCAAACTCCGCCGAATCGGTTTGGCCCGTCCAGCAGCGCGCCGCCGTATCCCAGCCCTCTCCGGAGTTGGGATAAACCAGCACCGGCTTATCGGAAGCAGAGCGAAGTTCTGCGATGAGCGAAGGGAGCCAACTGGGTGGAACGCAGTTCACTCCGATCGCCACCGTCTGCGGTAATGCGGCAACCAGAGCGGCGCATTGGGCCAGCGGTTCGCCGTGCGAAACGTGTTTTTTATCGCGGCAGGAGAAGCTGAACCAGGCCCGCAGTTCCGGCCACGGAGCCATCGCCTCGCCGACGGCGCGAACCTCTTCCAGCGATGGGAAAGTTTCAAAAGCAAGTAAATCGGGAGCCTGCGCACTGGTAGCGCCGGCAAATATCTCAATCCGCTCGCGATGAAACCGGACCAGATCGGCATAAGAGCAGTCGTAGTTGCCTGTGTACTCACCGCCGTTGTGCAGCGCCGCGCCGTAGGGTCCTAGCGAGCCCGCAACCAGCACACGGCGCTCAGGAAATTCGGCAACCACCGAGCGGGCCAGTGCCACAGACCGCAGAAGCGCTGCATCGGCGCGTTCGGGCCCGAGTCCCACCTCCGCATAGCCCATGCGCGAGACCTGATAGCTGCACGTAGCGATGCACTGCGAGCCGGCCTGAATGTAGGCGCGATGGGCGCCGGCAACTTTTTCAGGCTCATCCTCAAGAACATGCGCTGACCAAAGCGGCCCGTCGATGCGCGCACCCAGATGTTCTAGCTCCGACGCCAGCCCGCCGTCGATGACGTGGAAGCCGCGCAGAAGCGCGTTCCGATTTTCAGTTCCAACTGCCATAAGGAGATGTTACCGCTGACGCTGTGGATCTGATGGTCCCATGCAATTACTTGGCGGAGTCTCTTGAGCGCGTGGCCTTTACGCCTGACAATATCCCAATGCCTATCATGATAATCGCGCCCACTAGAATCCATTGCACTGGCATGTGCACCAGATGCGCGGCATATGCCAGTCCAACAATGACGATTGCGAACCCGGCAGAATACAGTCCGAATGACATGATATCTCCTTGGTCAGCGATCATGCAGTTGCGCGTCCGGTTTTGCGGACGAGGTAATGGCGCCGGGAATTCAAACTAGCTTGGCGCGTTTGGCGTTTGTTTCTCACTGGGCGGAGGATCGAGCAGCTTCGGCGTTTGTGCGCTCTCATCGGGCAGTGCGTCGCGCAGAACCATGTTGAGCAGCGAGGTGTGAACCCGAATGCGGCCGTTGTATTCGATGTAGCCGAGCTTTCTGAAGCGGTTCATGAAGAAGCTTACCCGCGAACGCGTTGTCCCGATCATCTCCGCAAGTGTCTCCTGGGTAACGTGAGGAATGAACGGCTCCGGCTCGCTATCCTTCCCAGATTCCGCCATCAGCAACAGTACCCGCGCCAGGCGCCTTTCGCTGGAGTTAAAAAGTTGATCGACCAGATCCGCCTGAGTGCGGATGCCCTTGGTCAAGATGAACTGCATGAAGAAGTCGGAGAACGCATGTTCCGCGTGCAGGACGCGGAGCATCCGGTCCCTCTCGATCCTGAGCACCATACAGACGGAGACAGCTGATGCTGTGGCCGTTCGCAGCGATTCAA
Source organism: Occallatibacter sp. (assembly GCA_035529815.1). GTDB lineage: Bacteria > Acidobacteriota > Terriglobia > Terriglobales > Acidobacteriaceae > Telmatobacter. The sequence goes on from DATKWA010000093.1 coordinate 5,239, forward strand.
CGGCCGCTATAGACTCCTCGCCAAAAAAGTCCCCTGCAGTAAGCAGCGTGACCGTTGCTTCCTTTCCTCTCTTGGACACGATGGTGAGTTTTGCCTGGCCATTCTGGAGATAAAACACGGCATCGGCAGGGTTTCCCTGACGAAAGATGGCCTGCTTGGCTGTGTGACGAAGGATGTCTGTTCCGGATCCTTCGGTCGCGAGAAAAGTTGCAGTGTCGAAATGCCTGCCGGTTACGCTATTCATTGAAACGGCCTCCTCTTCGATGCGGTTATGCTGTCAATGGGGCTGATCTCCATTTAGTGCCGCTAAGACGGGCTATAGTTTCGCTCCCCCTCAGCACATAATCTCGCACTGGAAGAAAGTGTTACACCGCGACAGACGAGAGTCTGAGCAGTTCGGACCATTAGTGTTTTTGACTTGATTTGCCCATCTGGACGGTCACGAGGCTGAATGATGGAGAGGCAGGGAGAGCTGCCTGGCGTTCCGGCGGGCTGGTGGGAAGGCTGGGTTTCTAAAGCTTCTGAATTCTTTGTACCGTCCGTACCCCGGCAACGCGCCTCAGACCCAGCACCATGCGGTTCAGGTGGCGCAAATCTTCGGCTTCGACGACAAATTCGATGATGGCTTCGCCGTCCTTGTCGTGGCGCATTTCCACGCCGCGAATGTTGGTGTTGTCGTCGGATATAACGGCAGTCAATTCCTTCAACATCCCAGTGCGGTCGTCGCAAAACACTGTAACCTTGACCGGGTAGCGCTGCGCCTTGTCCGTCGCCTGGTCGCCCACGCGCGCCCATTCCACGTCAATGCGGCGGTCGCTCTCGTAGAGCAGATTCTGCACATTGGGGCAGCTGCGCGCGTGAACGGCCACGCCCTTGCCGCGCGTCACATAGCCCACAATCTCCTCACCCCGGATCGGGTTGCAGCAGCGGGCGCGATAGACCAGCAAATCGTTCTGGCCTTCCACCTGGAGCGAGTCAGAGCCGGTCAGGTGCAGTTTGCGTACCGCATCGGACATGCCGCCTTCGCCGCCCGTCCCAGGCTTCACTTCCGAACCGCTATCAGCGCCGGCCAGCTTCATGTATTCCGGCGCCAGCTTGTTCAGTATCTGGTGCGCTGAGTGCTTGCCCGAGCCCAGTGTGGCCAGCAGGTCGGCGGCCGTTGCCACCCCATATTCATTGGCGATGCGGCCCAGGTCCTGGTCGCCGATCTGCGCCATGGGAACCTTGAACTTGCGCGCCTCGCGCTCCAGAAGCTTGCTGCCGATCTCAACAGCCCGGCGTCGCTGGTCCTCGTTGAGCCAGTGCTTGATCTTGTTGCGCGCGCGCGGGCTTTTCACAAAAGTAAGCCAGTCGCGGCTTGGCTTGTGATCTTTCTGCGTGACGATCTCGACAATGTCGCCCGTGCGCAGCTTGGTGCGCAGTGGCACCATGCGGCTGTTCACCTTGGCGCCCACGCAGGTGTGGCCCACTTCGGTGTGAATTGTATAAGCAAAGTCGACCGGCGTCGCGTCGGCCGGAACCACAACCACCTTCCCTTTGGGCGTGAAGGTGTAGGCCTCATCCGGATAAAGGTCCATCTTCAGGCTGGAGAGAAATTCGTTGGGGTCGGTCATCTCCTTCTGCCACTCAACCAGTTGGCGAATCCAGTTGAGCCGCTCCTCGTCGCGCGCCGTTACCACGCCGTCGCCGGCCTTGTATTTCCAGTGCGCCGCAATGCCTTCCTCGGCGGTGCGGTGCATCTCTTCGGTGCGAATCTGCACTTCGAACTGGTGACCGCCTTCGCCCATCACAGTCGTGTGCAGCGACTGGTAGCGGTTGGCGCGAGGAATGGCGATAAAGTCTTTGATTCGCCCCGGCACCGGCCGCCATAGCGTGTGAATCATCCCGAAGACCGCGTAACAGGAGGCCACGTCCTGCGTGATCACGCGCACCGCCAGCAAATCGTACACCTGGTCGAAGGAAACCTTGGACCGCTCGATCTTCTGAAATATGGAATATAAGCGCTTGATGCGCCACGTGACTCGCGCCTCGATGCCGTTTTCGCGCAACTGCTCCACCAATGTCTCTTCCACGCCCCGCAAAAACTGCTCGCCCTCGATGCGCCGCGCCTCCACGGCTTCCTGCACCTTCTCGAAGCTCACCGGGTCGGTGTAGCGGAAGGCCAGGTCCTCAAGTTCGCCGCGCACCTTGCCCATGCCAAGCCGATGCGCCAGCGGCGCGTAGATGTCCAGGGTCTCGCGGGCAATGGCCTCCTGGCGTTCCGGCTTCAGGTGCTCCAGGGTGCGCATATTGTGCAGCCGGTCGGCCAGCTTGATCAGCACCACGCGCACATCGGATACCATGGCCAGCAGCATCTTGCGCACGTTCTCCGCCTGCCGGTCCTCCCGGTTGGCAAACTGGATCTTGTCGATCTTGGTGACGCCCTCGACGATGTGCGCCACCTGGTCGCCAAACTCCTTGGCAATCTCTTCGTTCGTGGCCGGCGTGTCTTCCACCGAGTCGTGCAACAGGCCCGCGGCAATCGAGGTCGCGTCCATCTTCATCTCCGCCAGCACCTCGGCTACTTCCAGCGGATGAATGATGTATGGCTCACCCGAGGCGCGCATCTGGCCCTCGTGGTGCTTCACGCAGAACTCCCAAGCCTTGCGGATCAGGGAGACATCTTCAGTTGGGCGGTGGGCCTGGACGCGGCGTAGAAGCGACTCGAAGCGCTGGTTAATTGCAGCCGTATCAAGCGGGAGCTGACCAGGAGCCGAGTGCGGATCCGAGGCCGTCGGGGGCGAACCAGCGGTGCGCACTGCTCCCTCGGAATCCCCCGCAACAGCGGGGGGCGCGCTGGGAACTTCTTCCGGTACGGTTTGCCGGACAGTCGCCATGCTTCATTATAGGCCGCTTCCGCTGCAAATGCGTGCCTGCTGTCCGGGACGAATCTCAGCGGAGGCCGATTCGACAATGCCAATTCCGCATAAAGCGCACCATGTAGTCTTGTTCTCCTCATCTGGGCTTGTCAGTGTCCAATAGACCTGTCCGCCGTGCTCTGGATCACATCTTGTCAATCCCAAATCGGGTGTAACCTCTCCGACTGGAGTAGAGGTCCAGAATGGAGGACTTTATGCTGAAAAGCCTCATACTTACTGTTATGACCGTGGCAACGGCGGCAGGCGTGCTCGCGACCGGTGCTGCGGCCACAGGCACTGAAGACGCCAATCAACCCAAAGCGACGATCACTCTCCCAACCGGCAAGACCTCGCCCGCCAGCGGCAAGCAGATGTACCGCAGCTATTGTGCGTCCTGCCATGGATTGAATGGAAAGGGCAATGGCCCGATTGCTGCCTCTTTGAAGACTCCGCCAGCCGACCTGACCGAGTTGTCCAGGAACAACGGCGGCAAGTATCCGTGGGCGCACGTGACCTCCGTTCTCGAGTACGGCGTGAAGATTCCGTCCCACGGCACGGCTGATATGCCGGTATGGGGACCTGTCCTTGGTAAGATGGACCAGGCCAACTCTCAGGAAAAGGCACTCAGAATCACCAATTTGAGCAAATACCTGGAGACGATGCAGGCCAAGTAGCGGCCGCGGGGCCAGGATGCTCCCGGCTCAAACGATCAAAGTCCCCGAGGGAGCTCATGGCAAAACCGCAAGAACCAAGGCCGGTCACAAACCGGAAGGCGCCCAAGGCTGACAAGCCCCAGGTACCCTCCAAACTGGATGCGCGTTCTGCAGGCAACAGAGCAAGCTCGAACGCTTCCCGGACAAAGGGCAATTCTGGGGCGATGGGGAATCCCGGCGCCATCGTCAATCGCCGGGCCGCCGATCGCCTGCGCGGCGGCCACCTGTGGGTCTATGCCTCCGACATCGAGTCCGTCTCGCTGCCCGATGCGGCCGGCGAAGCACCGCCAGCGCTGATGCCCGTGGCCGATAGCCGCGGTCTGCTGCTGGGCTCTGCCCTCTACAGTCCAGCCTCGCAGATTGCCCTGCGTATGGTCTCGCGCGAAGCCCTCAATGACGCACAATGGCTCACCCTGCTCGACGCGCGCCTGCGCAAGGCCATTGCCCAGCGCAAACCGCTGCTCGACAAGGAAAACGACTCCTGCCGCCTCTGCTTCAGCGAGGCCGACGAACTGCCCGGCGTGGTCGTGGACAAATACGCAGGACTCGTGATTCTGCAACTGCTGGCCAAGGGCCTTGACTCCGCCGCCGTCCGGGAGACCTGTGTGCGCGTGCTGCGCGAAGAGCTGGCGCCGGACGCAATTCTGGAACGGCCCGACCCGCGCATGCGCGAGCTTGAGGGGCTGTCGGCGCCTCAGCCAGAGCCTCTTTACGTCAAGAAATCCTCAAAATCCTTCTCTGCCACACAGTTTAGCCTCAACGGACTCCTCTTCCATTTCGACTCCAACTCCGGCCAGAAGACCGGCGCCTTCCTCGATCAGAGAACCAACTATGCCGCCGCGCGGGAGTGGGCGCGTACGCTCGGGCTCGGAAATCGGGACGGGGGCGGCCGCGCGCTCGACGTTTGCTGCTATCAGGGCGGCTTTGCCCTTCATCTGGGCCAGGTCTGCGGCCAGGTCACCGGCATCGACGCGTCGCGCGCCTCGCTCGAAGTGGCCGAACGGAACCTCCAGGCCAACCGTTCCCGCCTCACCGCCCAGGTGGATTGGGTGGAAGCAGACGCCTTTCAGATTCTGCGTGATTGGTCCGATGCAGGAGAGCGCTTCGATGCCATCGTTCTTGATCCGCCCGCCTTTGCCAAGACAAAGCGCGCCGTCGAAGGCGCCCTGCGTGGCTACAAGGAGCTGAACCTGCGCGCCCTCAAGATGCTCAACCCCGGTGGCCTCCTGGTGACCTGCTCCTGCTCGCACCATGTGAGTTGGGCGGAGTTGGAAGGCGCCGTAGCCTCAGCGGCAGCCGATGCTTCGCGCCGCGTGCGCCTGCTCGAGCGGCGCGGCGCCGCACCCGATCATCCAGTAGTGCTGAACCTGCCTGAAACCGAGTACCTGAAATGCCTGGTGCTCGAAGTGGAGTAATCAGGCCTGCGCCAGCCGCTGGCCGGAAGACCCCCGGTGGAAGATCCGCGACAGCCACTCGAACCTTGATCCGAACCTGGATCCGATCATGGACCGGCGAGACACTGCAGGCTTGCTTTGTTCATTCGCCGCGGCTGCGGCTCGCAGCTCAGCCAGAGTCGCCTTCACCTGAGTACGAAGAGTCTCGGCCTCAAAGGTGCAGGAGCGCAGATAGGCGGACACGGTGAGCCCAGCGGCGGCCGCGCGCCGGTGCAGTTGCTCGCACTCCGTTTTGCTAAGCCGGATGGTGATGCTGGCGCGCTTCAGGTTACCGGCGAACATAGTCGAGCCGCCTTGTTCTGATCGCGGCGCGACAGCCTCGCTCCAGCCTCGGTCTGCTCGTGCGGCAGCCGCGTGCAGCGAGGAAGCCGACTCGGCCTGGCGATCCATCATTGTTTGAGCGGCCAGATCGGCAGCCTGCGCAAAACCCCAGTCAGCCGGTTCGGCTGGCTTGTAGCGCGCGTGGTTGCGCAGGGCATGCTCGTAGCTCAGGGTTGCCACATCGTCGGCAAGGTCGTCGTTGTTCCACGCGGTCTTGGGCGTCGGCGCGGTAAGCGCGGCAAGCAGTCCGGCGAAACTGGAAGAGGCAGGAGAGGGCTGATTGGTATTTGTCTGCTGCATGGGATGAAGCATAGCGCTGCCGCATCGCAACCGTGAGGAAATTCACATGCGCAGCGCAGCGTCATTCCCGGAAACGGAAGCACGCGCCTTGATTCCTGATATGGAACTGGCGATCGGAGCAAACCCGGCCCTCTGCCAAAGCCCCTGAAAACCCGGCAAGAGCTCAAAAATCAGAGTGCGGCGGCGGGGTCGGGAAGAATGCGGCCAGGCAGCGACAGCAACCGCGTAACGTCCTCGACCGGCAGCGGGCGGGCAAATAAAAACCCCTGGCCATGCCGGCAACCCAGCTCGCGGAGCAGCCGGTACTGCTCAAGGGTCTCAATGCCCTCTGCCACTACATCCATGCCCAGCACTCGGGCCAGCCCGATGATGGTGCGTACGATCTGCAGAGGTTGTTCTCCGTCCGTCATGCGCCCAACAAAGGAGCGGTCGATCTTGAGCACGTCCAGCGGAAACGAGTGCAGGTAGCTCAGCGAACTGTAGCCGGTGCCGAAGTCGTCCATCAGCAGGGACACTCCCAGCCGGCGCAAGCTGCCAAGCACCTCCAGCGCAGTTTGCTTGTCCGGAATCAAGCTCGACTCTGTCATCTCCAGGCCGAGCTGGCGACTGGAGACGCCGGAGTAGCGCAGGAGTGCCTCGACGTGGTCGGCCAGGCCCACTCGCGAGAACTGGCGCGCGGAGAGATTCACGCAGACGCGCAGTGAGCTGTGGGCGGAATCAGCGCGGCACCACTTCTGAATCTGGCTGCACGCTTCGGATAGACCCCAGTCGCCAATCGGCAGAATCAGCCCGCTTTCCTCGGCCAGCGGAATGAAATCCATGGGCGGGATAAGTCCGCGCTCGGGATGCACCCAGCGGATCAGCGCTTCCAGACCGACAATCCTGCGGGTTCCCAGCTCGACTTCCGGCTGGTAGTAGAGGACAAACTCGCGCTGCTCCAGAGCGCGGCGGAGATCCGTTTCGCGTGGCCATATTCCTGGAGTGCCCTTTGCCCGGCGGTGCTGCCGCACCTCTCGCCGCCCTAGGCCCTTGCGTAGTTGGCGCAGTTCCAACTGGCTGGCTGCCAGATCCGCCAGGCTCTCCAGCATCCGAAGCTCATCCAGGGCCATGCTGCGTCGCGGCTGACATCCAAAAACCGTCAACGTTCCCAGAATCTCGCCCTCGGACGAGCGCACAGGAGCACTCGCAAACGAGGCGACCTCCATTCGCCGCACAAGCAGCCTTCGATCTCCGAACTTGGCATGTTTTGAGGTGTCCGGAACAACCACTGGAGCATTTGCGGCAAGCACCATCTCAAAGATCGAGTGCTTCCGCGGAAGCTCCCGAACCGCCTCGCCCCAGTACGATTTGATCCAGACCCGGCTGGCATCCGCAAAGCTCAACAGAACCGTGTCGGCCCGGAAGTATTCGGCACTGAGACGCGTGATGGCGTCGAAGCTGGACTCCGGATCCGTGTCCATAATCTCGACGGAAGCAAGCGCGCAGAGCCGCGCATCCTCCCGTGGCCTATCAATTTCGTTAATCTGTATCTCAGTTAGCGACATAGTTTGGGGCCCCACAGCATCCATGGCAGTCTGAGCCGATACGGCCCAGGACAACCGAGCCGGCCACCAGGCAATCCGTGTCACGGCAGCGGCCAACGCAGAGGAATCCTTCCAGCCTGATGCACAGGTTCCTCACCTCCCTTATCGGAAGGGATTCCACGGCCATGAGGTTACTGGGGAACAGCCCGCCTGAGTACTTGTTCTGATTTACTTAATTTCCTGCTTTTGCGAGTGCACTTGTCCTGTTTCAGTCCACAGAAAAGTGAGCTGATCGGCATCGTCCTGAATCTGCTGATCGACACTGACGCCCGCCGAATGTCCTGCCGCTGTACTGTAATGAAGCAGCACCGGCCGGCCGCTGGTCGAATCGGCCTGCAGCAGCGCCGTCATCTTGCGCGCATGAAGCGGAGCCACGCGCGTGTCGCTGTCGCCCGTAAAGAACATCACTGCCGGATAAGCCGTGCCCGCCTTCACGTTCTGATAAGGCGAGTACTTCAGCAGATACGGAAACTGCTTGGCGTTGTCCGAGGAGCCGTACTCCGTCACCCAATAGGAGCCCACCAGAAACTTCTGGTAGCGCAGCATGTCCAGCAGCGGATAGCCGCACAGAACCGCCGAGAACAAATCCGGTCTTTGCGTGATGGCCGCGCCCATCAGCAGGCCGCCGTTCGACCGCCCGGTAATCGCAAAATGCTGCGGCGATGTGTATTTCTGTGCGACCAGGTACTCAGCGGCCGCAAAAAAGTCGTCGAAGACATTCTGCTTCTTCTCGAACATGCCCTGTTCGTGCCATTTTTCTCCGTATTCCCCGCCGCCACGCAGATTGGGCATTGCAAACCACCCTCCCTGCTCCATCCACCACGCATACTGCGGGTTCCATACCGGCGGCATGCTCAGGTTGAAGCCTCCATAGCCAGTCATCAGCAGCCGCTCGGTCCCGTCCTGCTTCAGTCCCTTCTTGCCGGCAATGAACATGGGAATCTTGGTCCCATCCTTCGATGTGAAAAACACCTGCCTGATCTCGTATTGGCTGGAATCGAACGGAATCTTCGGCTCAAAAAACACCTCGCGCTTGCCGGTGAGCGTGTCCAGCCGGTAGAGAGTAGGCGGCCGAATGTAAGACTGAAATTGAAAGAATCCATAGCGGTCCGTCGTCCGCCCATCCAGCTTCGACGGGGTACCGATGCCGTCGTAGTTCACCGTGCCCGCCGGCTTGCCATCGAGCGAGTAGACGCTGGTCTCCGTCTTCACGTCGATCAGACGATTGACATAAATCTTCCCGCCCACAATCGACCAATCGTTGATCGCATCCGGCCCTTCAGGCACAAGCGTCTTCCAGTCGTCCGGCATGATCCCAGGATCGGCCTTCTGAATGCATTCGTTCGGCGCATGGTAGTCGGTCTTCACATACCAGGCGCCCTTGGCATAGATCGCCGAAAATCGTGAATCGAGGCCCCAAACCAGCACTTCGAAGAATGAATTCGGCTTTCTCAAGTCGCGGTACACAATATCCACGCGCTTTGCCGGCACGCCGCGATTGATTTCGACAACAAGGTAATGTCCGTCGTCAGTGACTATGCCGTCAAAAAGGTCCTCGCCGGTCAGCGGTTCTCCGCGAAACTCGCGTCCAAAGATCAACGTGTCCCGCACCGTGCGCGTTCCCAGCACGTGCTGGTACAGCAGCGTCCCTTCCCTGTTGTTGCGCGCGTAGTAGAGGCTCGCCCCATCCGGCGCAAACGCCACGCTCAGGTAACGCGCTGTCGGCAACTCATCTTGCAGCACCTTGCCCGTCGCCACACTCACCACATGCACGCTGATATCGTCCGCCCCGCCGTGCTGCACCGCATAGGCCAGCAGCTTGCCGTCGCGGGAGACGTCCAGAATGCGGACCGAGAGATTGGGATCTTTGCTGAGCGCGGCCGGATCGACCAGACGCTTGTCCTTTCCTGCCCAACCTGGCCGCACGTAGATCGAAAACTGTTGCTCACCCGCCAGCCGCTTCCGGTAAAAGTAGCTGTCACCGCGCTGCAAGGGCGTGGCGGCGGCCGATACATTTTCCAGATCGTTCAGATCGTCCACCACCTGTGGCCGAATGCGCGCCTGCAGCAGGTAGCGGTTCGTGTAAACATTCTCGGCGTCGATAAACGCGCGCGTCTCCGGGCTCTTGCCGTCCTCAAGCCAGCGATAGTTGTCGACAATCTTCGTTCCAAAATAGTTGTCGGTCACCGGAACCGCATCGACCGTCGGCGGTTCCGGCAGGGTAATTCCGCCGCGCCCATGAATCGTCTGGCCAGCCAAACTCGCCCCCATCGCTGCAACTGCCGCAAGCGTCACTCCACTAATCCGCCACATGCAATGCCCCCAGGCACAGAATACGCGCCCCGATAATTCGCGCCAACATTGCACTTCAAGGTTCGCGCCATGCGGCAAACCAGAGGCATCCCGATAGAATCAACACTAGTGCCAGAAGCGATTCCAACCCCGCCTTCGCCGCGCTCGCCCTGGGCGCGCGCCGCCGCCGTCCTGCACCCGTCCCACGCGCACTCTGTCTTCTCGGCCACCGTAGTCCTCATGGTGGGCGCTTTTCTGTCGCGCATCATCGGGCTGGTGCGGGTCAAGTACATCGTCTGGCTCTTCGGACGCGGCATGGCAGCCGATGCCTTCAACGCCGCCTTCGTGCTGCCCGACATGATTTCCTACTTCCTGGTCGGCGGCGCAGCATCCATCACATTCGTCACCATCCTCACCCGCTATCGCGAACAGGGCCGCGAGGAGGAAGGCCACCGTTCGCTCTCCGTCATCCTCACCACCATGTACCTGGTGCTGGGCGCTGCCATCGTGCTCGCCGAAATCATCGCCCCCTGGTACGTCCACACGTGGTTCGACGGCTTCGACGCCGAGAAGGCGGCGCTCTGCGTAAGCCTCACGCGCATTCTTCTGCCGGCGCAGTTATGCTTCTTTGCCGGCGGCGTCTTTGGCGCGGTCTTGCTGGTGCGCAAGCAGTTCAGCGTGCAAGCGGTTGCGCCCCTCATTTACGGCCTCGGCACCATCGTCGGCGGCCTGCTGCTCGAGAAGCGCATCGGCGTCTCTTCGCTCGCTATCGGCACCGTGGCCGGCGCCTTCCTAGGCCCCTTCCTGCTCAACGCCATCTTCGCCCGGCGCGCGGGCTCGCGCTACCGCTTCATTCTCGACTGGCACGATGAGGGCCTGCGCGAGTGGGTGCGTCTATCTTTGCCGCTCATGGCCGGCGTCTCTCTAGTCACCGCCGATGGCTGGATCATCGGCCATTTTGCCTCGAAGATCGGCGGCGCTGTCTCGCTGATGAGTTACGCCAAGCAGCTTTTCACCGCGCCCATGGCCATGCTGGCCCAGGCCGCTGGCGCGGCTTCCATGCCCTTCTTCGCCAGCCTGTGGTCGCAGCAGCGCCGCTACGAGTTTGCCGTTAACGTTGCGGACTCGGTCTCGCGCGTCGCCGCGCTGGGCTTGCTCGCAGCTTCCGGCATGGTAGCTCTGGGCCAGCCCATGATCGACCTGGTCTTCACTGGCGGCCGCTTCTCTTCGGCCGATGCGCGCCTCTGCGCCGCCTACTTCGCCGTCTTCTCCCTCTCCATGTTTCTCTGGTCGGCGCAAGCGATTTATGCCCGCGCCTTCTACGCTGCCGGAAACACGCTGGCGCCCATGCTGGCCGGAACCGTAGTCACAGCGGTCTCGCTGCCCGTCTACTACACGCTCTACCAGCTTTACGGAGCCATCGGCCTCGCCATCGCTTCAGACATAGGCATCGCGCTGCAAACCGTCACCATCGCCCTGCTGCTCCACCAGCGGCACATGGTTTCGCTGGCCAGCCTGGACTACGCCGAGCTGGGCCGCTGCCTGCTCGCCGCACTTTCCAGCGGCCTGGCAGTCTGGGTCGCCGTTTGGGGAATTGGCCTTGCACTCGTCCACCTGCCAGGCGCGCTCTTGCTCCAGCACACACGCCTGGTCGATCTAATGGTCGTCCTGGCCGGAATCGCGCTCTGGCTGACGGTAATCAAAGTGGTCCTCGAAAAATCCGGCTCAGCCCTGCCCCGCGTCGCCCTCAAACGGCTCGGGCTGGGCTGAAACAGTTCCCGAAACACCCGTTCAACCGGACGCTCGCGGCTAAAGCCTGAAGAAAATGCCGATCATCGGCTCCGCATTATGGGTAAAGGCATTTGTCGAGCTGAAGGCGTTCGCCATGTCCGGCGCCTTGTACAAGTTCCCGCGGTACTGGAACCGCAACCCCAAATGTGGAAGCACGGTCCAATCCAGCCCGGCCCCGTAGACAAAAACACCCCTGGTGGACGTAGCGGTGGAAGCCGTGGTCGTGGTCTGTTGACAGAGCGGGTTGAGCAAGAAACAAGTTGTCGTCGTGACACTCCCACTGGTCGGAACATTCAACAGCAAGCCGCCTCCTGCCAGCACGAAAGGCTTCAGATTCACCACCCTCAGCGAAACAATCCAATCGCCGGTGACCTCGTGCGCATTGGCGGAGATGGCTGCCGTACTGACGCTGCACGAGTTGCCGCCGGCCGGGCAAACCATCTCTGCGGTGGAGTAGCCCTGGTTATCGCGGTTGTAGGCATATGTGGCTTCATAGCCGACGAGTGGATTTCGGATATGACGAAGTTCAACCAGCCCGCCGGCCGAATTCGCCGGACTTTGCTGGGTATTATTGCCGGAAGTTGATTGACTGAATGCTCCATACAGGCTCAACGCCACATCTGTCTGGGCGCTGGCTATACACGGAAATAGAGCCAAGCCTGCCAGTGCAAAGGCGGTCTTTCTCCATGCAGATTTCATCATGGTCTCCTTCCCTGTTCAGGGTTTCTGAGGAGACTCCAGAAGCGAAGGGATCCCCTCGTATTGGTGAGACGGCTGCGTGCAGCGTGAGTTGACCGTACTGCAAAAAAAGCAAGCGCCCCTGCCGAAGCAGAGGCGCTTGCGCTCAAAACATTACTGATTCGCCGCTACGACTGAACCGGCGTGGCCGCTTCCACCACTGCCGGCGCGCTGCCGGCCGCGCCTGGCTTGCCCTCCGGCTTGCGGATGTCGATACCGCCCTTGAAGAACGAGCCGTCTTCAATGCTGATGCGCGCCGCAACTACGTCGCCGCTCAGTGAGCCCTCCGCGCGAATGTCCACGCGGTCGGTCGCCGTCACGTTCCCCTTCACCTTGCCCAGCACCACGATCTCGCGTGCCGTGATGCTGGCTGCCACCTGGCCGTTGCGGCCCACAGTGACGCGGTTGCCGGGAAGGTTGACGCTGCCTTCGACCTTGCCGTCTATATAGAGAGATTCCGAACCGCTGATTTCGCCCTTGATAAACAGGCCCTTGCCGATGGTCGCCTGGTCGCCCGATGCAGCTGCGGGGGCGGGGCGGCTGGCCGGTTCAAGCGCCGGAGTGGCTGGCGTGGGTCGGGATGGTTCCGGGTTGGGATTGGAGTGAACTGGTCCGGGCTGGTTGGGTTTCCACATAGCGCTCAAAGTAGTTCCTTTTCTGTCCTCATGAAGGACGGGGGGGATTCCGAGGCAGGGCCACTGCAGTGCCCCAAGTAATTCAAAAATGCAAAGAGCCGTACAATCCGGTTCTGACGGCCATTTGCGGCCACAACGGGAACTTAATCCCTTTGGTGGTCCGCTAAAACGGGTCCATTGCCGCTATTCTAAGACGCTACCCGCCCACTCGACGAGTCCAAGGTCCGTGAACGCGCGGTTGTAGCCAACTCTGACAATACCCGGGCAACACAATGGACGCAATTATTCCTTTTGACGCTTGGATGCGCGATTTGCCGTAGCTGCTGTATCGCAGCCCCGCCAATAGCCTACTCTAAACCTATGACCGATCGTGAACTGGTGGCGCGCATTGCCCGCTCCGCCGGCGGCAAAGCCGGATACAAGCAACTTGTCCGCGAACTGGGATTGGCCGGCGGGCGCGAGCGCCGTTTGCTGCTGGAGCAACTGGCCCGCCTCACCGCCCGCGGCGCTCTCGCCAAGCTGGATCGCGAGCAATGGAGCATTCCCCGCCCACTCGGCGCCAGCGGCACGCGCGAAAATCTCTCTGCCGGCCGCCTCGACCTGCATCGCGACGGCTTCGGCTTCGTCCGCCCTAATGCTCGCCAGGCGTCCGGTACCGAGGACATTTTCATCCCTCCCAACGAGATCAACGGCGCCATGCAGGGCGACCAGGTGCTGGTCGAAGTCGAGCCGCCCAAGGCCGACGGTCGTCGCCAGGGACGCATCGTCCGCATCCTCGAGCGCCGCAACCCCACCGTCGTCGGCTCCTTTCACTACGGGGCCCCCAGCGGCAGGTCTTCGCCGATGGGGTCGTACTATGCGCGTTCCGACAAGTCTCCGGGCCATTACGTCGTCCCCTTCGACGAGCGAATGACCCAGCCCATCCTCATTCCCGAGGGCCAGGAACTACCGCCCGCCAGCGAGGCTGCCACGCCCCATCGCGTCCTGGGCCGTGAGGCAACCATCGCCACGCACGACGATTTGGAAGGCCTCGTCGTCGATGTAGAAATCACCAGTTGGCCCACGCCCACGCGCCCGCCCGTAGGCCGCGTCATCGAGATCCTCGGCGACCCCGACGACTTCGGCGTCGACGTCGAGATCATGATCCGCAAGCATCAACTCCCGCGCATCTTCCCGGAGAAAGTCCTGGCCGAGGCGCGCAGTGTCGCCCATCTCGACCAAGCCGAAGCCGACAGTCGCCGAGATTTCCGCGCCCTTCCCATCGTCACTATCGACGGCGAAACCGCTCGCGACTTCGACGACGCCGTTCTCGTCACCGAGCGAGCCGGGGGCGGCTACGAGCTCCAGGTCCACATCGCCGACGTCGCCGAATACGTCCGCCCAGGAACGGACCTCGACCTCGAAGCCCGCCTCCGCGGTACCAGCGTCTACTTTCCTGACCGTGCCATTCCCATGCTCCCACAGGAGCTGTCGACCAATATCTGCAGCCTCCGCCCGGGCGAAGACCGTCTCGTACTCAGTTGCCTCATGCAACTCGACCCAACCGGCCACATCGAAAGTTACGAAATCGTCGAAGGCGTCATCCGCTCCGCTGCCCGCATGACCTACACCGAGGTCCACGCCATCCTGGAAGGCGACGAAGCAGCTCGCGCCCGCTACACCGCTCTCGTCCCCAGCTTTGAGCGCATGCACAAACTCGCGCTCCTCATGAACAAGCGCCGCGAAGAGCGCGGCAGCATCGACTTCGACCTGCCCGAGCCCGTCATCCAGTTCGACGAGCACGGCCAGATGCGCGGCGTCACCAAGTCCGAACGAACCTGGGCCAACCGCCTCATCGAAGAGTTCATGCTGGCCGCCAACGAGTGCGTCGCCACCTGGCTTGAGGATCTCGGCGTGCCCTCCCTTTACCGCATTCACGAGAAGCCCGAGCCCCGCCGCGTCGTCCAATTCGAGGAACTTGCCGCCGGTTTCGGCTATTCGCTCGGCTTGGGCGCACTACCCGTCAAGCGCGTTCAAACTCGTGGCGAGCGGCGCGACTTCCACGGCCGCGGCCGCAATCCACGCATGCACGAGGTTCCCGAAGACATCCCCGTCACCCCGCGCATGTATCAAAAGCTGGCCGCCCGCATCGAAGGCAAACCCGAGGAGCGCATCCTGAGTTACTTAATGCTCCGCTCGCTCCGCCAGGCTCGCTACTCGGAGATCAACGAGGGCCACTTCGCCCTCGCCGCCCCCAGTTACACCCATTTCACCTCGCCCATCCGCCGCTACCCCGACCTCATCGTGCACCGCATCACCAAGACGCTTCTCCACGAAGGCCTACGCGGCGAAGGCGCCATCGAAGAAGGCCGCCACAGCTCCCCCTGGACCCACCCCAACGAAGGCCTGTCCGCAAGACAAGTACCTCCGGCTAGCGAATCCCGGGTTCCCCATCCTCGGCACAGCCTCATCGCGCCTAGAGCTGCATCGCATGAGGTTGGCGCTAAGTTCCCTGGCGAGCCACCCATCCCCGAAGCCGAACTCGCCCAGATCGCCGAGGAAACCAGCCAGACCGAGCGCCGTGCCGCCGAAGCCGAACGCGAACTGATCGAGTGGAAGAAAGTCCGATTCATGCAGGACCGCGTCGGCGAAGAATTCGCCGCCCTGGTGCTGAACCCCGCCAAATTCGGCCTCTTTGTCGAGCTAACCGACCTCTTTGTCGAGGGCCTCGTCCCCATCGACTCGCTGCGAGGCGACCGTTTCACCTGGCGCGAAAACACGCACGAAGTCATCGGCGAGCGCACCGGCCGCCGCTTCCGTGCCGGAGACCGCGTCCACGTCATCCTCGACCGCATCCTTGTCCAGGAGCGCAGACTGCAATTCTCCATCGTCGAAGAAGGCATTCCCCTTACCGGCAAGCGCACTCCAAAGCCTTCCACAAAGGCGAAAAAGAACAAGCGCAACCGCAAGGAAATACCCTCCGCAAAGAGCAGGAAGAAAATTCCCCGGAAGGGCAAGCGGCGCTGAGGATTTCACCGCAGCGCCGCCTGATGATGAGTTTCAGATTCAGTCTTCTAGTTTCCAGCCTGCTTCTGGGCCAGGTCGCCGATGAACGGCAGCTTGAAGCGTTTGCCGCTGAACGCGTTAATCATCGCAATCAGCCATAGAATCAGGAATCCGATCCCCACCAGCGGGAACAGAATGATATCGATGAAGTTGACGAACGGAATCATTCCGACGATCGCAAGCGCAACCCAGACCGCGATCCACGCAATCCCAAGGAAGATCGATTGCCAGGAATGGAAGCGAACATTCGAGTTCTGGTTGTAAGGCGCGACCACTAGGAAGATGATCGCCGGAATGATGGTTACGTAGGCAAGGCCGCTGGCGGCATTGTCACTAAGGCCAGTTTGGACAGTTTCTTCGGTCATGCTAACTAGCTCCTTTCACATTGAGAACTCAATGAGTGACCGGGTAGTGCACGTTCGAGGCCGGATGAGCAAGGAGGAGAGAGTTCCGGCCACGGACTGAGAGACTACGCGTAAGCCTGAATCATGCCATGACAACCGATGTGTGGACGCTTGTCAAGCAATTTCGATGAAAATTCGTGTGGGACGTGCGTCGCTCTAGCTTCCGGCCTGCTTCTCTGCCAGATCGCCAATCAGCGGCAGCTTGAAACGCTGCCCATTCATGGCTTTCACAACGCAAATCACCCAAAGCACAAACAACGCCAGCAAGACCAGCCGTGTGAGAAGCAGGAGGAAAAAAGCCCCAAAAATCAGGCTGAACACCGTAAAAAAGCTCAAGGCGATCATCAGAACAATCGACGCCAAGTTCAGGAAGATTGACTGCCATGCATGGAAGCGGACATTGGGGCTCGCATTGTAGGGCGGCAGAACCAGGAACACGATTGCCGGGACAATAGTGATGTACGCAATCGCGCAGGCGGCATGGTCGCTCAGGTCCGACGGATTCGGTTCAGACATGATCGTTCCTTTCTGGGTGGAACCCATCCCATCCACATCGGATGCTTGGATGCGGAAAAGCGCGGATGTGGCTACGGAGCGGCTCAAGAGGTAATGCTGGACGTCAACAGAGGAATCGCTGGAGATTTGGGCTGTCAAGGCATTTCTTTGCAACGCCCGCTCCGCCCCCCGATTGCTCTACGCCGGCGCGACGTCACGCGATCCGAGTGTTCAACAAGCAGCCGCTTCCGAACCGGGCCCCGCCCTCAATCCAATACAATGGAAACTGGAGTGAAGGAGTTCAAAAAGAGCTATGGCGCATACCGTTTTTTGCGTACGCAACAAGAAAGAGATGGAGGGCCTCGACGAGCCGCCCTTCGATTCGGAGTTCGGTCAGAAGATCTTCAAAAACGTCTCCAAAGCAGCCTGGGCCGAGTGGGTCGAACGGCAAAAAATGCTGCTCAACGAATACCGGCTGCAGCCCTGGACCCCGCAGGCGCAGCAGTTTCTGGTCGAGCAGATGGAGGAATTCTTCTTCGGTTCCGGCTCGGCCCTGCCCTCGGACTACGTTCCACCCGCGCACTAACAGAAGGCAGAATCCGCCTCGCGCAAGGGACTGCTTTCCCCGGCTAAGTCCAAGTCCAGCGCCCGAGGGCCGTGCTGGTGTAAACTAATCAAGACCCTGCAGCCGGCTCACCCGAGCCGGCTCGATTGTGTCGGGACGTGGCTCAGCCTGGTAGAGCACTCGCTTGGGGTGCGAGGGGTCGGCAGTTCGAATCTGCCCGTCCCGACCATTATAAACCGTTTTTTTTGTTTAAGTTCTAGCATTTTCCACTCATCTGCGTTGGTCTTCCAATTCCCCAATTGTGACGTAATTGTGACGTTATCGAGGGCGGCTACCGCCTTCCTCTTGGCTTCAGTCCGGATGTGACTGTAATGCGTCAACATCTCACGGCTGACGTGTCCAGCGATTGACATGATGGTTTGTTCACTGGCGTCTGCCGACTCAGCCAGCTTGGTAATTGCGTGATGACGCAAGTCGTGCGGTCGCAACCCTTCCAGCCCCGCCTCCTTCGCCAGCCGTCGCCATGCTGTTCGCCATCCCCATCGGCTGAGAGGCTGCGTGGGGTCGTACAGCTTCCCTGACACACGGCTCGGCATAAGGTAGTGGTCAGGCTGAGTCGCCCCAAGTATCCGGGCACGGAGGAGCAACTGCTCCACTGCCCACATCGCAGTTTGGTTCAGCGGGAGAATTCGAATTCGGAACCTGTTCTTGCCGACCCGCACCGAGAGAGTCTTGGCTTCGAGGTCAATATCACCTATGCGGACGTTTCGCAGTTCTACGCCGCCAGCAGTTGTGTTGGCTGTGATGAGTGCAACTAGAAATGCAACCTTCGATTCAGGGTGGCTACTTGCCACGGTGAACAGCTTCTCTTCCTGCTCTGGAGTCAGAGCCCGTCCAATGTTCTTCGGCTCGGGCAGTCGCTTGTAATCCTCAACAAACCGCGTCCAGAGTTTGAACTTTTTCAGCACACGCCGGAGAACACCGACCTCCATGTTTATGGTGCGATTGCCGATGCCTTCAGCCTTCCGCTGCTGGACGTAACCGCCAAGTGTCTTGAGGCTGATAGAGCCCAGCTTCGCGGAGCCAAGGTGCCGCTTCACTGGTTTGAAGGCATCGGCTTCCAAGCGGATGGTGGATGGGGAGACCTCTGCCGCTCGGTCTGAGAAATACACGACGCCAGCATCCGCCACCGAGAGCCTCGCAGTCTGAGACGGGAGGAGACCACCGTGGCTCTGTGCCTCGGCGATTTTGAGTTTTTCAAGATTGGCGGCTTCCTGCTTTTTGGTGACCTTTAGAGGCAAGCGGAACCGCTGCCCGTTCACAGCAAAATCCGCCCAGTAGGAACCGCCACGCTTGTAGACCACCATCATCTGATTCACCCGTTCTGTTGGTGCGGCATCCGTCGTAGTGAACAAGCACGCGGTTAATGGCTACTTCTTTTTATGAGCAGCCCCGGCGAGGCGGTATTGGTTGAGACCAGCTTCCCGTTTGAATCCCTTGTGGTGTGAAACTTGTCGCTAGTGTGACCGAGGACGCGCCCACTCCGGTCACGGACGGTCGTGGACTCATCCGAGTACCCCGAAGTCACCGAGCCGAGGATTTGACCGCTTTTGCGGATGTATTCAATTTTCAATGGCATTGATTTCTCCCTTCAGGTTGAAGTGCATTCGGTTGTGGGGAACAATCCTACTCAATCTCGATGTGGCGGCTCGGACGTACCTCGCTGACTTCGATATTCCTGTGGTCGCATTCTGAAAGCAAAGCAGCACGGAAATCGGCGAAGGCATCGGGTAGACCTCGACGCGGACCGCACCAGCCTTCCGTGAAAGCGGCGTAAAGTTTCTCCGTCGCATTCACGTAGCGTTTGAACCCGTCCTGTGCAGCCAGCCACTCCTCGACCACTGCATCCAAATCCGTCTTGGTCACTGCCATGGGCACCCAATTCTTCCGGCTAACCTTCGCAAGCAGTTCGCGATTACGTTCAGGCACCACAACGGACAAAAGCTTTGCCCATCCACCGGCAGTGAGAGGCTTTCCGGCGTATGACCTCGGCAACATTTTGATGAGGTCGATTAGCTCACTACCCTCGACACTCGCACCCTGCTGCCTGAGCGTCATCTGTTGCATGGCGTTGAGCAGCCTATCTTCATAGCCTTCCTGACGGGCGATAGCGCGACCAAGCACCCAGAACGAACTCATCCTATGGCTGACGCACAAGTCTCCCTCCCCCACCTTGTCAGCTTCTTGCAGGGAGTGCATCGCCATCGCCAACCTGCCAATAAGTTCCGTCCAGATTTCGTTACGCTTCTCCTGCGTCCACTCCAAGTAGTGTTCCGAGCGGAACGGCTCTGCCTCCGTGCGTGGTGCGGCGTCGATGATGAGCATACGGGAGCTAATCGTCTCGTTTGTCAGCGACGCCGTGTTGGCTGTCATCCAGATACGCGCCTGATATGGCGTGTAACGCATCTTGGCCGTGGTGTAGAGTTCACGACGCGAATCCATCGCACCTGTACCGACCGCCTTAAGCAGGTTGGTCAGCTTCTTGACGTTGTTAGCCTCGTCCAGCACCAAGAACGGTAGAGAGATTGCCATGTCTTTCATCTGCTGTACGTCATCCTCTGCGTATTCCGGTCCAAGTGGGCCGGTGATTCCATTGGAAGTGGGCCGCTGATTCCGGTGTGATGTGGGCCGCGATTGGGTTGCGATGTGGGCCGCATTTTCCGTTTCACCGTAATCGTGGCCCACATGGCGTAATCGTG
>DATKWA010000094.1:0-12497 GCA_035529815.1 Occallatibacter sp.
TCTCAATACCCTGTCCCTTGCGAGCCATCTGCTTCCTCCTTGGAAATGTCGTCTTGTAAACAACATCCTAAGGAATGAAACGGGTGGCTCGCTGACGCTCGCCACTCTGACGCTTCTACAGAACTTTACGGGCTTAATCATGCAGGTATGGGTCTTCGCTATAGAATCGACGGAGTCGGGAAGCCATTTGGCCATGGCGACACTAGAGAAGTTCACCCTGGGGATTGGCCAGAGAAGTTAGTGGCCTCATATTGATAAATGGTAACCATATAGTGAGTTACCCAAACAAGCCATAATGGACCCATAATCTCGCTAAATGCACGCTTGCTCAATAAGATAGCCATCCCATCAAGAGATGTCTCCCAGAAACACGCAAACCTAACTTTGCAGCCACTACCTGTTCAAAATGTGTACGTCCGATTAACCGTCCGCCAAAATCGGACCGCAATGACTCCAGAAAATCAGTCCGTACATGCACAATTATTGGTGCATTCTGAGCCAATGAAACTGCGCCCCCTCGGTCTCCGCAGCCTTCCAGTTGTACTGTTTTCCACCATCCGGAGTTGTTTTCGGGTGTTCACAGGCACTTCGAATGCACATAATTTCCGGGTTAACCCAAGTGAACTCGCGGGCAAGGTACGCAGCGGAAGCAACAATCCCTGGAAATGGGCTGACCCGAGAGAGAACGGCTCCGACGGACATTGTGCGGGCGTAACCAGCTTGATGCAGCATTTATTGATACGTTTCCCAGCCCGACAACATCTTCGCTATTATTTCGCTCACCATGCTATAGTCTTCCTGATGATCAAGTTTGCCAAGCTATCGCCCTCTCTGCGCTCGGGTGCCGGGCAGCCGCGAAGCAATTGCTTCCACGTTGAAAGGCGATCTCGACTCGAAGTCCGCTCGGCTTTTTCGAGTTGCGGGGCTGGACAAAACGCAGAAAATTCTCCTTATAGTGTCCGGTTTTGGTATCCAGATTATGCAGATTCAGCCGCATTTGATTGCCACGACGGTGTGCGGCTGCATACAGGTGAAGCTCAATTCAATGACTCACACCAAAAAGCTTATGTTGGTTTTCCCTTTAGAATCAAAATCTTAGAAAGGGGTAGCGAGCAGTTTTCGCTATAATCCGCCCATGGCTGTCACGCGCAGGCAAAAAGAAGTTATCGACTTTCTGGAGTCCTTCGTGGCCCGCAACGGCTACTCGCCCTCATTCGAGGAGATCGCACGCGGCATGGGCCTCAAGAGCCTCGCCACCGTGCACAAGCACATTACCAACCTCGAGAAAAAGGGCCTGCTCGACCGCGTCCACAACCGCAGCCGCTCCATCGACCTGCTCCCTCCCGGTTCGCGCACCCGTTCCAGCGTCAAGCTCCCGCTCGCCGGCCGCATCGCCGCCGGCTTCCCCGTCGAAGCCCTCGAGACCCAGGAAACCATCTCCCTCCATGACGTCGTCGGCAACCGCGATGTCTTCGCCCTCGAAGTCCGCGGCGACTCCATGCGCGATGAGCACATCATCAACGGCGACTACGTCCTCGTCGAGCGCACCCGCACCGCCCGTCAGGGAGAAATCGTCGTCGCACTCGTCCACGGAGCAGAAACCACCCTCAAGCGCTTCTTCGTCGAGGGCAATCTCGTCCGCCTGCAGCCCGCCAACGCGGAAATGGACCCCATCTACATCCCCGCCGCCCAAGTGGCCATCCAGGGCCGCGTCCTCGGCGTGCTCCGCAAGTACCGCTAACCGGCCGGGCTCTTCCACGCTCCCATTACCAACGGCTGCCAACCGTAATCATGCGCTTTTGCAGATTTATCCTTAAAATCTGCTCATGAACGATTCAGACGCCGCCCTCCTTCAACTGCTTTCTGACGTCATCCTCCCCAACCTCAAGACCGTTCAGGCCAGCCAGTCCGAGCAGATCACCGCCAACGATCACCTGAATGAAGCCATCGAGGAGCTGAGACTCCACATCAGGTCACAGTTTGCGCACATCTCCGCCCAACTCACCGCATGCCGCGCTGAGATTGCAGCTCTTCACGCCGCCCTCGAGGCAGCTCAGGCAAAGGCCGCCTCAGTCGTTCCCAATTCAACCACCCGCATCCACTAACGTCTTCGACCGTCCCGCCCATCGCAGGCCTTTCAGCCAGCGGGGCACACCTGCCATAATCTCCACTATGCGCACCACTGTGACGGCAAAAACGCTGTGGAACGGCACCAGCCTCCTCACAAACCCCGAACTCACCATCGAGGATGGCCGCATTGCTTCCATCGTCAGCCGTTCCTCGAACAAAAATTCATTCCCTGTCCAACCAGGCGTTCTCGACTATCCCGAGGCAACCCTGGCCCCAGCCTTCCTCGACATCCACATCCATGGCGCAGCCGGCCACGACGTCATGGAAGCCACGCCCGAAGCCATCGCCACCATCGGCCGCTTCCTGGCCACCCGCGGAACCGGCAACTTTCTCGCCACAACCGTCACCGCGCCCCTCGACGCAACCCTCCGCGCAGTCGCAGGTCTCGCCAAGCTGATCCAAAAGCCCGGCGCCGGCAACGGCCAACCCCTCGCGCGCCCCATCGGCATTCATCTTGAGGGGCCCTTTCTCTCCCACGAAAAACGCGGCGTCCAGCCGGCCGAACACCTGCTCGCTCCCGACATTCCCACCTTCGACCGCCTCTTCGACGCCTCTGAAGGCCTCATCCGTCTCATCACTCTCGCTCCCGAGCTTCCCGGCGCAATCGAACTCACCGCCCACGCCGTCGCCCGCGGCGTGCGTGTCTCCCTCGGCCACTCAAATGCCACCGCCGCTGAAACGCGCGCCGCCATTCAAGCCGGAGCCACAAGCGCAACTCACACCTTCAACGCCATGCGCGTGCTCGACCACCACGAAATCGGTATTCTCGGTACCGTCCTCACAGACGATTCCCTCTACGCCGAGCTCATCTGCGACGGCATCCACAACACTCCAGAGATGGTCAAGCTTTGGTATCGCGCCAAGGGCCCATCCCGCGCCATCCTCGTCACGGATGCAATGAGCGCCGCCGGCATGCCCGACGGCGAGTATCGCCTTGGCGGTTTCCCCGTCCAGGTCGCAAACGGAAGAGCAATGGCCCGCGGCGTTCTCGCCGGCAGCGTGCTCACCCTCGACCGCGCCCTTACCAATCTCGTCGAGTACGCAGGCGCCCCGCTCGAAGACGCCCTCCGACTGCTCACAACCAATCCCGCCGACCTGTTAGCGTTGCCCGGCATGCCCGTCGGTGCCGGATCGCTCGCTGTCGGCCAGCCAGCCAACCTCGTCGCTCTCGCCCCATCCGGCCAGCTGCTCGCCTCTATCCAAAACGGCCGCCTGGCAGCAGCCGTCTAACGCCGTCTGCTCCGTTCTACCCCGCCGTCTCCGCCAGCCGCTTCGCCCGCCAAAGTGCCCCCTCCAGCGAAACCACAGCTTTCTCCCCAACCGGCATCTCCGGTGCAACAGCCCGCAGTCCCGCAAAAAAAGGCTCCCGCACCAAACGGCTCTTTTCAAGCACACCGCCCGTCCACGCAACCGGAACTTCCCCCTTGATCGCGTGTTTTCGGCGCAGTTTTTCCCGCACCAGCAGCACAAACTCAACCAGATCCGCGGATGCCTGTTGCAGCACCCCCAGCGCAACCCTATCCCCCGCCTCCGCCAACTCGTTGATCAACGGCGCAAGCGCCGCAAAGTCCGGCCCCGGCGTTCCGTCGCCCACGTTCACCAACTCATCCAGATCCGGCGTCCCCCACTGCTCGCCCACCCTCTTCAGAATCTCCGTCGGCTGCTCGTGATCGTAGGCTTTCAGCGCACGCCGCACGCTGTGCAGTCCAATCCAATAGCCGGAGCCTTCATCGCCCAGCCGCGAACTCCATCCCCCCGCGCTCTCCCTGCTCCCGTCCGGCGCGCGTCCAATCGTATTCGAGCCCGTTCCCGCAATCTGCAAAATCCCAGGCCCGCCCTTGAACGCCGCATCCAGCGCAATCACCTCGTCGCCCACAATGTCGCAGTGCTCCACGCCAAAGTCGTTGAATACACCCGTGATCCATTCAGGAATCCCAGGCATGCTCACGCTCGCGATTCCGCAACAGCCCGCGCGCACTCCCTTCACGCCCGCCTGCTGAAACACATCCTTCAGCACCGCCCGCAGATTCTCATCGGCCGCCTCAGCCCCCACCCGCAACTGCTTGATCGACCCGCTTTTTCCGTGCCCTAGAACCCTGTCGCCATCCACAATCGAAGCCCGCGTATGCGTGCCGCCGCCGTCAATGCCCAAAACCAGACTCATTCTTCCCTGCTCCCTTACTCTTTCTTCTCTCTGCTTTATTTTCCAGCTTCGTCATCCGGCTCGCCGCCGCCGTCCCGCAACGTCCCAGACAACACATTCAAACTGCCATCGCTTTTCGGCGGAGTAAGCCCCAGCATGTGCGCCAGCCACGGGTATAAGTTCACATTCTCAAAAGGTGCAACCGTCTTCCCAGCAACTATATCCGGTCCGGCCGCAAAAAAACTCGCCTTCATCGCCGGCACAATACCAGGATCGAAACCGTGCATGCCCAGGTTCGGCGCTGTCTCCGGCTTCCCCGCCGCTGGTCCCTGCGCGCGAATCGCATAAGGCCCCGTCGCAATCACCACCGGATCGCCCTCGCGAGGATTCTCTCTGTAATTCAAGTTCGCCGGAACATTCTTGCGCCGGTAAACAACAAACTGCGACGAGGCTTTCTTTAGCTGGTTGTAAACGCGAACGCGATCCGCTTCCGCATTCCCGTAAAGCAGCGCGCCAACCGTCTCAAACCCCGTCAGATTGGCAAACGCGTCCAGCGTAATCCAGCCGCCCTCCACGTGCGCCATCCCGTGGTCGCTCACCACCACCAGATCAATCGGCAGTCCCGTCGCAGCCAGCGCCGACTTCAGCTTGCCGACCATCCCGTCCATCTTCGCCACAGCCGCACGGGTCTCCGCCGCATCGGGACCAAACTCGTGTCCTTCGTGGTCCGGCTCTGAGTAGTAAATCGTGATCAAGTGGGGTCGCTCTGCCGCCGGCAATCCCAACAACGCCACCGCATCGTCAATCCGCGCCTGCTCAACCGCCGGGCTTGCCTCCGTCTTGGTGTCGAACCGCGCAAACCACGTCGGTCGGAACCCGGCAATCTCAGCCTCAGAGCCAGGCCAGAAAAGACAAGCCGTCCGCATTCCCTGGCTCTCCGCCAGGCTCCACAATGGAGTCCCGCTATACCAGCTTCCGTCCGTCACCGCCTTGGCGTCATACATGCTGTACCGCGCGCCGCGCGCAGGATCGAAAAAACTGTTCGCCACCAGCCCATGATGCTCCGGATACAAGCCCGTCACGATTGTGAAATGATTCGGAAAAGTCAGCGACGGATAGCTCGGCAGCATCCCTTCCGGGGCCCACGCGCCCTGTTTGCCAAGCGCCAGCAGATGCGTCGCCTTGTCCCGCACCGCATAGTCCCACCGAAAGCCATCCAGTGAAACCAGCACAACGTAGTGCTGGCTCTGCGCCCTGGCGGAGTTCGCGCCGTGCTCCACATGAACCAGTGGCAGGGCCGGATTGAGCGCTGCTCCCTGACCCACCAGAGGCCGCGCGCCGACCAGTCCCAGCATCAGCACAGCCAGCGCAAGAACTGCGCGACCCAGACCCCTCATCCGCATCGGCATTCCCTCCGCCCCAGCTTATCGCATCGCCGTGGAGGCCGGAAGCGGTCCCGCCCGCGAACCGGTGACATCTGTCTGCGGCAATGCCGAGTACAACCCGGCTGCGACAAAACAAGGCCACATAATTCTCTAAGTGGGCTAGTCCCACTTTATAGATTATCCCACTTATGCTACTATCCCACTATGCCCGTACCCGACCTCATCAGGAATCCCGATTTTCAGTTGGTCTCCGAGTTCGCGCAACCCGATGCGAAAAAGCGCCTCTCGCTGGGGGAAGCCCTCGCAGGCGCAACGGCCTTCAATATCTATTCCAACCCCCTCGGCCAGGTCATCCTCGATCCGGTCAAAACCATTCCGGCTTCCGAGATGTGGCTTTATGAGAACCCCAAGGCCCTGGCCAGCGTAAAAAAGGGACTCCGCGAGTCAGCGGAAAAGAAGAGCGTCTATCGCGGCTCGTTTGCCAAGCATGTCAATAAATAGCTTAAAAACATAGATATATAAGGATTTAGACATGAAGCGCAAGCTAAGGTTCACGCCCACGGCCGACGCCGAGTTAACGGCGCTCGAAAACTCGCCGTCGAGCATCGCCCTCCTCGCGCAGGTTCGCAAAGCTCTAGGCTTTCTTGAAATCGATCCTCGCCATCCCGGCCTTCACACGCACGAATTCACTTCGCTCACGGGCGCCAACGGCGAAAAAATCTTCGAGGCCTACGCCCAGAACAACACTCCCGGTGCGTATCGCATCTTCTGGCACTACGGTCCCGACGAAATCAAGGGCAAGAAGCGCACACCCGTCATTACCATCGTTGCAATCACAAGTCATCCATAGCGGACGAATTATTGCGTGTCCTTCCGCAGAATAAAAACTCAATAGATGGGCCGCAGCGCTCTGACGCTACGCAACGCCCTTTTCCCGAAAACAAAGCGACCCCCACGGTGTGCCGGGAAGTTTCACCTCGACCTTGCCCGTATACTCGCCCGGCAGCGGCGTCCGCGTCAGCGCAATCGTATCCACATACTCCGCCGTATACGTCTTCCCTTCCGGCAGGTTATAGTTCTGCACCGCCGGCTGCTGGTCGTCGAAGTAGTAAAACAGCACCGAGTTATTGGAGCGGCGCGCGCCATAGGGGTCTTCGCCGATCGAAGTAAAGCCGATCGGTCCGGGGCCAACCGCAATCGTCACTTCAAGCAGCTTGCGAAGGAATGCGATCTTTTTAGGGCTCGTTCCGTGCAGAACCCCGCCGTGCGACCACCAGAGAATGTTATCCGGCCAGATGTACGTTTCTCCGTGCCCGCAATAGGTCCCCTGCGCCGCAGTCAGCCAGAACCTCCGCGTCATCCCATCCCCTGAGAGACTGCCCCACCGCGATGCAATGTCGCCCTCGTACCGGCACTCGTCAAACACCACCGGCTTGCGCCAGTCAATCCGCCAGCCCGCCGCACGGTCCATGTGCGAGTCCTGGATGCCCGCGTGCGTGCACCAGCCCCGGCTGTAATCGTAGGGACTGCGGCTGTAGTGGATCGAGCGAAGGTGGCTGCTCGGGTCAAACTCCTCAACGATGCGCGCATATCTGTCCCAGTCCGCGTTGGTCTTGCTCTTCAGCAGGTCAAACTCGTTCGCCAGCGACCACCACACGTTCCGGAAAGCGCTGAAGCGCGCAATCACGTAGCGCAGATAGCGATCGTCAACCTCTGGCGGCATCGACTGGTAGCCCCACTTGTCATACGGATGAAACAGAATCAGGTCTGCCTGCACGCCTATCCCGCGCAGTTCCAAAATTAGATGATCCAAATGCTGAAAGTAAGCCGGAGTGAACCGCGAGTAGTCGTTCACATCCCCGCTCCGCGGAAACGGATACATCGGCGGCTCGCTGCGGTTGTATTGATACCACTTCGGAAACAGGCACATGCGCAGCTTGTTGAACGGCGAAGTCGTCAGCGTCTGGATCGTCTCACGCTGCGTCTGCTCAGCCTGAAAGGCCCACGCGTAGCAGGTCGTGCCGCACTCCACAAACGGCGTTCCATCCGCATAGCCAAAATGGAAGCTGTCCCGCACCTCGACCGGCCCCCGGTTGCCCGCCGCCTGTGCCACGCACTCAAAAGTCCCGGTCTTCCCGTCCAGCGCCTGCGCATTGCTCGCCGTCGTCCAGTTCCATGCCCCCACCTCGTCCGGCATAAAGCGGATCTTGTACGAGCCCTCCCCGTCATAGAACCCATTCACATGGATCGCCCGGTGCTGGTAACGGAACGTCGCGCTCACTTCAATATCAATATACGGATTGCCCGACGAAGGCCCCGGCAGATCGATCTCAACAAAATCCCAGCGGGCAATCGAGCCACCAGCTGCGCCAGGCGCCTCGGCCGAAGCGACAACAGCCGGGGCAGAAGCCGCGGCAACCACATAGGACGAGAGCTTCAGCATATCTCGACGATTCATTTCTATCCCTCGATCGCACTTGATTCGTTATTTCCATCACCCGAACAACTGGTCAGACCAAGTCTAAGTCCTCATTCCGGCCCAGTCCAATCGCATTCGTTTTGCCCCGCAGGATGCCATCAAATCAGGCAGGCAACCGCGCTCGCGCAGCCCGCCCTGTGTGAATTTCCCGCAATATCCCGCCATCAGTCCGCGCAAAATCCACGCGGCCCGGATTTGCACATTCCCGAAACTCCCCCTTCCGCGCGATACTGGATCTATGGCTACCATGACCCATCAGGGCCTAGAAGTGCTTTTCTCCCGCCAGCAGATTGCCGAGCGCGTCGCCGAAATGGGCGCTCAAATCACCCAGGATCTCAAGGGCGAAAGACTCGTCATGATTGGCGTCTTGAAAGGCGCAGCGCCCTTTCTCGCCGACTTGTCCAGAACCATCCAGGTCGATGCCACCTTCGACTTCGTCGCCACCTCCAGCTATGGCAAAGGCCAGCGGTCCTCCGGCGCAGTCAAGCTCATCAAAGACCTTGACCACCCCATCGAGGGCAAAAATGTCCTCGTTGTCGAAGACATCCTCGATACAGGCCTCACACTCTCCTATCTGCGCAAACTTTTCCTCCAGCAGCACCCAAAGTCTCTGCGCATCGCCACCCTGCTCGACAAGCCCTCCCGCCGCATCGAAAAAATCGAGGCCGATTATGTGGGCTTCTCCATTCCCAACCTCTTCGTCATCGGCTACGGAATGGACTACGCCGAGCGCTACCGTAACTTGCCCGATATCTGCGTCATGCCGCCCGACGCCCCGGAGTAAACGCCCCATCCAGCGCGTCCTCAGCAAATGCCTGTAAACTTGATGAAGGCCCCGCGCATCAAAATGCGTGGGCGTGGGCCGAATTTTGGCGGCACAGGCTTCACTGCGCCTGGGAAATTTCCCGTCAAACTGGCCCGCCGCAGAACTTCTGCTCCCGTAGCAACGATATTCATCTTTCGGAGCATTTGCCTTAAACCGCCCCTTAGAGCGGCATTCCGGCTGAAAGGAACACTGAAATATGTCTCTCTCTACGCCCACCGCACCTACAGCTATCGACCGGGCGGATCTTGATTTCGACAACGGAACCTTCGATTCGGCCGCCTTCACATCCCAGGCCCTCGCCAGTTGGCAGGCCCTGGCCGCCATCATCGACCACACCCTGCTCAAGCCCGAAGCCACCCGCGTCCAGGTCCAGAATCTCTGCGATGAGGCCATCAAGTATCGCTTTGCCTGCGTCATGATCAACCCCACATGGGTCTCCACCGCCGTCGCCAGAATCGCAGACGCCGGCATCCCCGTAGGCGTCGTCATCGGATTCCCGTTCGGCGCATCGCTCGTCTCAACTCTGCGTCAGGAAGCCTCCGCCCTCATCCGCCTCGGCGCCCGCGAGCTCGACATGGTCATTCCCATCGGCCAGCTCAAAAGCGGCAACTACCATGCCGTCCACCACGCCATCCATGCCGCGGCCTCCGTCGCCCACCATCGCGGAGCACTGCTCAAAGTCATCCTCGAAACTGCCCTCCTCACCATGGAAGAAAAACTTCGCGGAGCAGAAATCGCCATCCAGGCCGGCGCAGACTTCATCAAGACCTCCACAGGCTTTGCCTCCGGCGGCGCAACTCCATCCGACGTCGCCCTCATGCGCGGCGTAGTCGGCGGCCGCTGTGGCGTCAAGGCCTCTTACGGCATTCGCACCCTCGCCGACGTCAAACTCATGCTTGAAGCGGGCGCAAATCGCATCGGCGCATCCAACTCCGTCGCCATCGTCCGCGAACTAGGCGCAGAGTGAAAATGTCGTCAGGGGTCACGGGTCTGAAAGACACCTGATTTTCAGTCTGAAACTTTCTTAGAAGTGCAGCCCACACCGGCCAACTCTTGCTTCAAAATGCACGATCAGACTGAGATTTCCTGATCACTGATCTCTCACCCCTCACCCCTGACTGTTGCGTTATCATTCCCTTCGACACACATGACAGAGAATCCTCCATCTCCGCCGCACAGCTCTGAATTCGAAGGCGACTACCGCCCCGCGGCCAGTGCCCCGCTCGATCCCGCAAATCCCCGCGTCGAGCCCGCCGACCTCGGCTTCCTCATGAAGCTCACTGACGCGCTCAACACCACGCTCGACCTCCAGACACTCCTCACCCGCACCTCCGAGTTGGTCCGCGCCGTCATCGATTACCGCATCTTTGCCATCTTTCTCCTCAACGACCGCACCCACGATCTCCGCATGAGGTTCCAACTCGGCCACACGCCCCAGGTCGAGCGCACCCGCCTCCCCGTCGGCAAAGGCATCGTCGGCCAGGTCGCCCTCACACGCCAGCCCATCCTCCTCAACGACGTCTCCACCAACGAGCACTACATCAGCGTCAACCCCGAAGTCCGCTCCGAGCTCGCCGTCCCTCTCATCGCCAAAAATCGCCTCATCGGCGTCATCGATCTTGAAAGCACCGAGGCCGGCTACTTCCAGCCCGAGCACCTCCGCGTACTCACCCTCACCGCCTCCCGCATCGCCCAGGCCATTGAGAACGCCCGCCTCTACGCCCGCGTCTCCCGCCAGGCACAAACCCTCGAAGTCCTCAACGAAATCTCCGTCGAACTGGCCTCCATCCTCGAGCTCGGTCCACTCCTCGAACGCATCGGCCAGCTCCTCCGCCGCCTCATCGACTATCAAATGTTCACCATCATGCTCCTCGACGAGAAAGGCGAAACCCTCGTCACCCGCTACGCATGGCGCTTCGGCTACGCTCATGCCCCGCTCCGCCGCCTGCCCGCAGACAAAGGCCTCGTCGGCGCAGCCGTTCAGGAGTGGCGCTTCATCAACGTCCCCGACGTAAACAAGGACCCGCGCTACCTGCCCATGAACGAAGAGACGCGCTCCGAGCTCGTCGCTCCCCTCTTCTACAAGGGCCGCATCATCGGCGTGCTCGACCTCGAACACACCCGCCCCCATTTCTTCACCGGCGAACACGAGCGCATGCTCACCACGCTCGCCGCCCAAATCGCCATCGCCATTGAGAACGCCAACCTCTATCAGGCCGTCCACGCACAGGAGCGCCAACTCGAGAGCGACATCGCCATGGCCCGCGAGGTCCAGCTTCGCCTGCTCCCTTCCGAAGCTCCCTCCCAGCCCCACGCAGAAATGGCCGTCCGCTTCCTCCCCGCCCGCACCATCGGCGGAGATCTCTACGACTTTCTCGACTACGGCCCCAACCGCACCGCCATCGTCCTCGGCGACGTCAGCGGCAAGGCCGCCCCCGCCGCACTCTTCGCCGCTCTCGTCAGCGGAATCATGCGCGCCGCCGCCATCCAGCAGCCCAGCCCCGCCCAAATGCTCGCCCTGCTCAACAGCTCCATCCAGGAGCGCAGCCTCGACGCCCAATACGTCACCATGCTCTTCGCCCTCTGGAACGACGAAACCCAGACCCTCACCGTCGCAAACTCCGGCGCAGTCCAGCCCGTCATCTGCCGAGCCGGAAAGTCTGAAATCGTTCCCGCAGAAGGCTTCCCCCTGGGCCTCTTCCCCAACGTCACCTACGACGAGCACCACTTCACCGCCCAGCCCGGAGACGTAATCGTCTTCGCCTCAGACGGAATCATGGACGCTGAAAACGATAAGGAAGAAATGTACGGCCAGGACCGCCTCTCCAACCTCCTCTGCACCCACCGCGACAAGCCCGCCCTGGAAATCGCCGACATCATCCTCGAAGACGTAACCCGCTTCCAGGGCGCGGAAGAACGCTTCGACGACGAAACCATCATCGTCCTCCGCGTCCGCTAAAAGACCATAAATTACGCCGCATCTCAAACCTCGACGATTTGAAAGGCCACGGCTTCAGCCGTGCCAAAAGACCCACAAAGAGAATGAAAGGTACGGGCCTCAGTGAAGGGTACGGGCTTCAGCCCGTACATCAATCAACCCACCCCAAAAAACAAGAAGGCTATGAACGCGGCAAAGTCGCGTTCATAGCCTTCCACCAAACCGTGCACTTCCACAGGCGGCCCGCTCATCAACCCCGAAGAATCGCCATGAGCATGAAGAGACTGTGCCGCAGTTCATCGCGGCCCCATCGCGATGAGCGGGTCGTCGAATCACACCGCAGTCAGCGTTTCCGGAGGGAGCAGGGGCCTTCAGGCCCCTGAAAAGCCGCAAGCATAAGACGGCCTTCAGGCCCGGATCAGCTCAATTCAAGCGACGTACATCCAACGCAGGCGACAGGCTGCGTATTCCGGTGAAGTGGGCCGGTGATTCCGGTGATGTGGGCCAGAGTCGGAGCGAAGCGACGCTGGTTGTTTTCTTACATTAGCTACGCGGCCCACATCAGTCAAGAAAAGGGTAAAGAGTTAACAGTTAGC
>DATKWA010000095.1:0-6736 GCA_035529815.1 Occallatibacter sp.
ACGAAAAGGCGGAATCAAAGCCAGACGAATCATCGCCGCCACAAGCGACAACTACCGCGCCCATCTACTCGGACTGGGATAATCGCAAGGCGCCCTCATGCTCTTTCTACTTTCGCCTTCTCTTCATGCGATCACCCTGGGCCCCCGCGCGAGCCGTTGCTCTTGATCCGGATGCCGTTGTCTGGCCCGTCCAGCGACAGATCGAAGACCCGGATCTTGCTCACTCCGCCATCGGTCTCGCTGCCGATCGACATCCCGTGCCCCCAGTAAAAATGATTGTGGCTCGCCGTCATGTCAGTTACGCCGCCGGGGCCTCCCTTGATTGCCACATTGTCGTCGCCCGTGCGGATATAGCTCTGCGTGATCGTGATGTTTTTCGATCCCTGTCCCGGATCAACCCCGTCCGTGTTGCGCGCCAGGCGCTGCGGAGTATCGATCCTCAGCCCCCACACCGTGAACCCGTTCCCGTGGTTGTACACAACATGAAAGTTGGGCGAGTTCTTCAGCGTGATTCTATAGAGCGTAAAGTTGTCCGAGTAGTCCGCCACCAGGATGCGCGGCACCTGCTGCCGCCCTCCCGCGCGCGCCTGCTCGGCCAGGTCCCACCAGGAGTACTTCGAACCCAACATCTTCTCGCCGCCGCGCCCGTCTATCGTTCCGTCGCCCATCACTCCCGCGCCCGGCGCATGATCCACCGAGATCAGCGGCCTGCATCCCCGTGGCGCCTCGTTCACCAGTCCGCAGCTTCCCTTCGCCGTCGCATAAACAGCCGGATCGCGTGAGGCAAACAACGTCACGCCCCTGCCCACAATCAGCGTCACACCCTTGCGCAGCTCCAAAGGTCCGCTCAGGAAAGCGTTCTCGTCGCCACGAACACGCAACCGCACGCCGCGCCCCGAGCCGCACTTGTCAATTGCTTTCTGAATCCGCGCAGTGTCCAGCTTCTGCTCGTCGGCCGGGGACAGCGAACTTCCGCGCGCCACCAGTTCCGCATCGACTGTCGCGCACACCTGCGGCAGCAAAGGCTCAACAACCGTGCGCGTGTCTTGAGCAGCGCCGAACACACCGGCGGAGAAGATAAGCAGAGCGAGCGATGCGAGAGGGCGGTGCATGAGGTGCTCCTTCGAGAAACGCGACGCCAGGCTGAGCCACACTGCCCGATGGTCTTGCCGGCGGCGACCGACGCGCCAACCAGATTACCTCGTTGCAATACGCAGAAAGCACTTTGCGATAGAGAGGAGGTGGTGAGCTGTCAAAAGCAATTCGCCTCCAGGTTGTCGTGCACCTTAAGTCATCGTGCTTCGACTCTGGTCCGATCCGAATCGAACCCGACCATTGGCATCGTCAGGCTGGCGCTTGCGAAAACACGGATACGCCGTCTTCCTCTTTAGGAATACGGCGTATCCGTGTCTAAGGGGCGTTGCCTAGAGAGCCTTCTCCCCGCGCTCGTCGTTGCGGATGCGGATCGCTTCATCGATCGCACTCACGAAGATCTTGCCATCGCCGATGCGCCCCGTGCGGGCGGCGCCGATGATAGCCTGAATCGCCTTCTCCTTCATATCTTCGTGGAGAACAAGCTCGATCTTCACCTTGGGCAAAAGATCAACCGTGTATTCGCGGCCCCGGTAAAACTCCGTGTGGCCCTTCTGGCGGCCATGGCCACGGGCTTCGAGAATCGTCATGCCTTCAATGCCCGCCTCAAGCAGAGCATCCTTCACAGCGTCCAGCTTAGAGGGCTGGAGAATAGCTTCAATCTTAAGCATATGCAAAATGCCTCGTTCGATAGCGTATCAGGCTAAGCGGCCTGCTGGCCGCAATCCTGCGAAATTTTTCACCAACACCGAATACAACCAGCCACAGATCACGAGTTAAGATCGTAGCCTTCCTCGCCATGCTGCGAAAGGTCGAGTCCCACAGATTCGTGTTCAGGTGAGACGCGCAGACCTACCAACCGGTCAACCACAAACAGCAGCACCAGCGTTCCCACAATGGAAATTCCCCAGGCAATGCCCACCCCGGCGAGCTGGTTCAACATCTGCCCCCAGTGACCGTCGATTGCGCCTGTGGCCACGCCCTTGCCGTAAATCGCATTCACGGACTCGGTCGCGAAAAGGCCCGTCAACAGAGCTCCGAGCGTTCCACCGGCTCCATGCACCCCAAAAGCGTCCAGCGAGTCGTCGTAACGGAACATCGACTTGACCTTGAACACCATAAAGGAGCAGAAGAAGCCCGCAATCAACCCGATCAACAGCGCAGGAAACGGCTGCACAAAGCCCGAAGCGGGCGTAATTGCCACCAGCCCCGCCACCGCTCCGGAGATTGCGCCCAGGGCCGTGGGTTTGCCGTTATGGAACCACTCGAAAATCGTCCAGCCAATCGCAGCCGACGCAGCGGCAAAGTGCGTGTTCACAAAGGCGCTCGTCGCCAGCGGGCTTGCCGCCAGCGCACTGCCCGCGTTGAAGCCGAACCAGCCCACCCACAACATACATGCTCCGATAAAGCTCAGCACCATCGAGTGCGGCGGCATGTTGGTGTGTGGGTAGCCCAGGCGTTTGCCGAGGTAAATGCAGGTAACCAGCGCCGACACGCCGCTGGTCACATGGACCACCGTGCCGCCAGCGAAATCCAGGCTCGGGATATGATGGCCCGTGGCGTTCAGCAGCCCGCCCACGCCCCAAACCATGTGAGCCATCGGACAGTAAACAATCAGCGACCAGAGGGAGAGAAACAGAGCCATCGCGCTGAACTTCATTCGTTCGGCAAACGCGCCCGTGATCAGCGCCGGCGTAATAATGGCGAACATGAGCTGGTAAATCATGTAGGTCTGTTCGGGAATCGTCGCCGCGTAGTCGGGGTTCGGCGCCGTGCCCACACCCCGCAGGAACAGGTGCTCAAACCCGCCGATGAACGCATTGCCGTGGCCAAACGCCAGCGAATACCCGGCAATAGCCCAGATCACTGTCACCAGGCCCATCATGGCGAAACTCTGCATCATCGTGCCAAGAATGTTCTTCTTGCGTACCAGGCCTCCGTAAAACAGCGCCAGTCCCGGCCCCGTCATCAGCAGCACCAAAGCCGCGCAAACCAGCATCCAGGCGTTATCGCCGGCAGACTGCGCATTCTGAACGGCCTGTTCGAGCGCCGCAATCTGAGCCTGCGTTACCGGGCCCTGCACTGCCGGGCTTGCCGCCGACGTCTGCGCAAGTGCGATCGCCGGGGAGGCAAGCAGAGTAAAAAGGAACAATAGGCGCAAAGCGCGGCTACAGCGGTTTCGATTCTGCTCTTTACAGAAACGTAGACGCCAAGTGGGATTTTTCTCAAGAAAATGCCACCTCGTGTGATCTTCGAATGGCAATACTTGAATCGAAACTGCTCTAGGCATGGCAATCAGGCTCCGAAAGAGTTTTCTACAAAATTGCGTCCGCAACAGGAAGCTCTGGACGAAAAACACGATCGAACGCAGGCAATCCGCCTGTGTATCAATCAGATACTGCAAATACTTACGGATAGTCCGAGGACGATGTTGGCCGGTCCACGGTCAGAAATCATGAGAGAGGTTGATTTTCACTTTCAAATCATTCTCATAAAGACTGAGGATTTGCGCAAGTTTCTTTTTAATCCTGATTGCATTTTCATACGTATGGTGCTCAATATGCAAATCTTAAAAACACAAAAGACCGCGCTCAAAAGAACTCCCAGCTGGTGCCGCGGCGTCCTGTGGTGCGCCCTTGGACTCGCCTTTTTCGCTCCTGCAACCATCCGCGCCGCCGCGCCGGCCACTTGCATCAAAGTCGTTCTCGCTGGCCAGGTAACCGCCGGGAACGAGTGGAAGCAACCCTTCGGCCAGGGTTGGGTCTTCCGCGTCGTGTCCATTCTCCCAGGCGCCGCGGGATACAGCGGCTGGGATCTTGTCGTCGACCGCGACCCGCCAGCAGGATTTCCGGATGCCCTCTTGCTCGCCACACCGCCCTACAACTCCATCAGCGAGCGGGAGATAGGAACTACCTTCGGTCTGCGCGCCCAGGATGCCTTCGGCTGGAATCCGCGCAGTTTCCGCTTCCTCACCAACCCTGCCGCCTTTCGCGAAAGTCAGAAGCTGTTCCAGATCATGACTGCTGCAAATCCAGGTGCGCCTGAGCCTGCCGCAGGCAGCAGGGAGGCAATCGCTCTCAAGCGCCAACTCGAAATCATTCAAAAATCGTCGTCAGGGCAGTTTCGAATTCTGGACGCCACGTTCGCCCCCGGAACCGCCGACGCCGCTCCCTACGCCGAAAAATGGGCAATTCAGGCCGCGCGCACGCCGCACACCCTTGCGCCCTCATCCCAGCCAGCACCAACACCACTGGGCCAATTCGACTGGATGCGCTTCTCCATCACCCTTTGGCTCCCCGCCCAATGGAACGCCCCCAGAGGCCTGCAAACCGCCCGAGCCCCCTGTTCGGAATAGAAGAAAGCAGAGAACAGAGACCAAAAAGCGCGCAACGAACATCGTTGACTGAGCGATTCTGACCATACCATCCGCGCGGGACTGGAGATATAGTAGAGATATGGCGGTTACGGCAGAGCGGGATCGTTATCTCTTTGGAGCGCTGGAGAGCAGCGCAAAAAATCGCGGCAAACTCAACGAAGTCAACTACGGCTACGAAGAGCCGGAGGGTGTCTTCCTCACTTCGATGGACTATGCCGTCAACTGGATTCGCAAAAACTCCGTCTGGCCCATGACCTTCGGACTGGCCTGCTGCGCCATCGAAATGATGTCCATGGGAGCCTCGCGTTTTGACGTTGCCAGATTTGGCGCCGAAGTCTTCAGGCCTTCGCCCCGTCAGTCGGACTTGATGGTCGTTGCAGGGCGCGTTTCGCAGAAAATGGCCCCCGTGCTCAGGAGGCTCTACGACCAGATGCCTGAGCCCAAATGGGTCATTTCCATGGGCGCATGCGCCACTTCCGGCGGTGTCTTCAACAATTACGCTCTGGTGCAGGGGGTAAACCAAGTGGTCCCGGTAGACGTCTATGTGCCGGGGTGCCCGCCGCGACCCGAGCAACTAATTTACGCTATTACGCTTCTACAGGAGAAGATACAGCGCGAACGGCGCAGTCTCCTCAAGACTCTGAATGTGGGGTAAGCCGTGGCGGCGCAAGCCTGAAACTGGGTTAAGGTACTGGGGTTACAGTCCCGTTTCCGGTGTAGGCCGGGGGGTTGTAAGGCAGGTAACTCGTTGAAAGAAAGTGTTCTGACTGCAATCATCCTATGGTACGTTTAGAGGTGTTTTTAAGCGTGCCTGGAGCTTCGCACGACCGATTCGGTTGCGAAGTAGACCTCTACGAGCACGTAAATTTCGTTCGTGAGCAGTCTTTCTCCATTTGTTCATCAGCTTCATTGCGGAGGATAAACGCATGTATGCACGTGTTTTTAAATCTATGAGCTGGGCACTTGCCTTGGCTTTTGTAGCATTGTTGCCTGTTGTCGCGACTGCTCAGGCTTCAACCGCGAAAGATAAAGCCCCGACCAGCGATTCCCCATCAAGATGGGACATTTTCGCCGGATATAGCTATCTGGCGCCCTCGGGCACGGTGACAACCTCGCCGCCCGCTCCCGCATCACCTGTTACCGCCAAATACAACGCCGTCAATGTTGGCGGATTGTTCAGCGGAGCCTATTTCTTCAACAACTATGTTGGCGCACAAGCGGAATTCGGAATTCACCAGTGGGGCACAGAGGTACCCGGCTCCAACATCGGCACACATGGTAACGACGATGGCTTCTATACCCTCGCAGGCGGCCTCATCTTCCGCTTTCCACACGACAACATCACGCCCTTTGCCCACGCCCTGGTAAACATCGATCAGGTCAACGGCCCTTACCACCAGCCCAACAAATGGGGCCCTGGGCTTACCGTTGGCGGCGGTATGGACTATGAGACACCGCTCCTGAATCATCATCTCGCCATCCGTCTCTTCCAGGCAGACTACGAGTACATGCACGCAAACTTTGGCCCCGGCACATACGGTGGTCGCGCCAACATCAACGCCGCCCGCCTCAGCGCAGGAGTTGTGTTCCACGTTGGCTCCATTACGCCTCCGCCGCCGGTCACCCTGGCATGTTCGGTCAGCCCGGAGTCGGTCTTCCCTGGCGAACCCGTTACGGTCACCTTAACCGCTGGCAGCCTGCTTCCTAAGATGAATGTCATTTACGCGTGGAGCGGCGCCGGAGCATCGGGCAACGCAGCCACCGGCACCATCGCCACCACATCCCTTGATCCGGGTTCCTACCCCGTCAAGTGCGGTGTAAAGGAAGGCAAGGCCGGCAAGGAAGGCCTCAAGGCTGGTCAGTCCGCGGATGCCTCGGCCACTTTCACGGTCAAGGCCTTCGAGCCGCCCACCATCAGCTGCTCGGCCAGCCCAACCACCATCAAGCCCGGTGAATCCAGCACCATCACCGCAACTGCCATGAGCCCGCAGAACCGCCCGCTCACCTACAGCTACTCGGCAACCGGCGGCACCGTCTCCGGTACCGGCACTACGGCAGAATACTCCTCGGCCGGCGCACCGACAGGCGTGGTTGGAATTACCTGCAACGTCTCCGACGACAAGGGTCACTCCGCTACATCCAACACCGACGTGACCATCGTGGCCCCGCCGCCGCCGCCAGTTCCCACCACTCAGGCGCTCTGCTCCCTCAACTTCTCGACGGATGCCAGACGCCCCACCCGCGTGGACAACGAAGCCAAGGCTTGCC
>DATKWA010000096.1:0-14653 GCA_035529815.1 Occallatibacter sp.
CGCCTCCGCTCGCTCCAATGCAGCGAGGAAGTCGCTTCAAAATTGATTGAAATCTTAGGAAATCCGCTCTAGAACTAAGCATCAGGATTGAGAATCGGGAGCAACAGGGTTCGTCCGCCGCGGCCGAAGAAATGGCGATCAAACCACGAATTCAATCCGCGCCAGCCGCCTCAATCCGCGCCCAAAGCGCCCCGATCCCGTAGCCCGTCTTCGCGGAAACCGGCAGGACCTCATCGATTTGGAGTTCCTTCTTCAGTGCCGCCAGATTCCGTGTCCGCGCGTTCCCGCTCAGCCGGTCAATCTTGGTTGCAACCACCACAAACTCCCGCTCCGCGCCGCGCAGCCAATCAAACAACTGAGCATCGCTGTTCTGCGCCGGCACATTGGAGTCCACCAGACACACGCAGAGTTTCAGCGTCGCACGAATCGCCAGATACGGATCGATGAACTCTGACCACCCAGCCGAAATCGACTTTGAAATCTTCGCGTACCCATACCCCGGCAAATCCGCAAAAATCAACTTCCGCTTCTCGCTCTGGTCCAGCAGCGCAAAAAAGTTGATCGCCCGCGTCCGTCCCGGCGTCGAAGAAACTTTGGCCGCCTTTTCGCCAACAAGCTTATTGAGCAAGCTCGACTTGCCCACATTCGACCGCCCCAGAAACGCAACCTCTGGCACCCCCACCGCAGGAAACTGCGAAGCCGCCATCGCCGATAGCAAAAACTGTGTCGTATAGCGCATATTTTCAGAGAAGATCGAATTAGCAGACGAATTGGACGTCCCAGGTCCTGGGCCCCACGACTAGCCTTCATCCGTGGGGTGGAGGTCTCGTCCGCAACGGCGGATGAGACCTGCGATTTTAGAAGCTGTCATTACTGCGGCGCGGGCACATTCGCCGTAATCTCTGCCGGTGGCACCGCGGCCAGCACTTCGCTCTCCGGGTTCGCAATGCCTGGCAGCGGGCTCTCCAACGCCAGCGCCAGCACCTCGTCCATCGAATCCACAAAGTGCAGCTTCATCGAGTTCTTGATGTTGTCCGGCAGTTCCGCAATATCCTTCTCGTTAGCCCGAGGCAGAATGGTCTCAAAGATCCCCGCCCGCAGCGCCGCCAGCAGCTTCTCCTTGAGCCCACCGATCGCCAGCACCTTGCCCCGCAGCGTGATCTCGCCCGTCATGGCAATGTCGCGCCGCACCGGGATCTTTGCCAGCGCACTCGCCAGTGCTGTCGCCATCGTGATCCCGGCCGAAGGACCATCCTTGGGAATCGCGCCTTCCGGCACATGGAGGTGCAGATCCACGTTGCGATAGAACTCGCGGCTCAACCCCAGCGCCTGCGCCTTGCCGCGGATGTAGCTCAACGCCGCCTGCGCCGACTCCTGCATCACGTCGCCCAACTGGCCCGTGATCGTCAGCTTGCCCTTGCCGTCCAGCACCTGCACTTCCGTCGTCAGAATGCTGCCACCCACCTCGGTCCACGCCAGGCCCGTCACGAGGCCTATTTCGCTCTTCTCGTGCACTTCGGAGTCGCGGAACTTCGCCACGCCCAGATAGGAGTGCACATTCTCCGCCGTAATTTCTTCCTTGTGCTTGGCACCGGACTTCACCACCTTGCGCGCAACCTTGCGGCAGATGTTGCCGATCTCGCG
This sequence comes from Occallatibacter sp., assembly GCA_035529815.1. GTDB lineage: Bacteria > Acidobacteriota > Terriglobia > Terriglobales > Acidobacteriaceae > Telmatobacter. The sequence goes on from DATKWA010000096.1 coordinate 1,645, forward strand.
CTCCAGATTCCGGACCCCGGCCTCGCGCGTGTAGTAGCGAATGACCTCGGTAATCGCATCATCTTTGAAGACAACGTTTTTTTCGCTCAGGCCCGTCTGCTCGCGTTGCTTCTTCACCAGATACTGCCGCGCAATTTCCAGCTTCTCCTGCTCGGTGTACCCCTGCAAGCGCAAAACTTCCATGCGGTCCTGCAGCGCCGCCGGAATCGTATGCATCACGTTGGCCGTGGCGACAAACAGCACCTGCGACAAGTCGTAGTCCACGTCGAGATAATGATCCTGAAACGTCGTGTTCTGCTCCGGGTCCAGCACCTCAAGCAGCGCAGAGGCCGGATCGCCGCGGAAGTCCGAAGAAATCTTGTCCACTTCGTCTAGCAGAAACACAGGATTCTTTGTCCCCGCGCGCTTCATGTGCTGAATAATCTGTCCCGGCAGCGCGCCAATATACGTCCGCCGATGCCCGCGAATCTCCGCCTCATCGCGCACACCGCCCAGCGAGAGCCGCACAAACTTGCGACCTGTCGCCTTCGCGATCGACATGCCCAGCGAAGTCTTGCCCACTCCCGGAGGCCCGGCAAAGCACAGAATCGACCCCTTGGGGCTCTTCACCAGCTGCCGCACCGCAAGAAACTCCAGAATGCGCTCCTTGATTTTTTCCAGGCCGTAATGGTCCGCATTCAGCACCTTCTCGGCATAGTCAATCGAGCGCGTCTCCTTGGACTTCTTCTTCCATGGCACAGCCAGAAGCCAGTCAATGTAGTTGCGGCTCACGGTCGACTCGGCCGACATGGGCGGCATCGCTTCCAGCTTCTTCAACTCCTGGATCGCCTTGTCGAGCACTTCTTTCGGCATGCCTGCGGCTTCAATCTTCTTGCGCAGCTCGTCGAATTCGCTCTTTTCACCGCGTCCCAGTTCCTTCTGGATCGCCTTGATCTTTTCGTTCAGGTAGTACTCTTTCTGTGCCCGCTCCATCTGCCGCTTCACGCGCGACTGGATGTTGCGGTCCAGGTCCAGCTTCTCAATCTCCACGTCGAGCACATCGGCAATGCGCGCAAGCCGCGTCGCAGGATCGAAGATGGCCAGCAGTTCCTGTTTTTCTTCAATGCCAAGCTGCAAGTTCGCGGCAATCGTGTCGCTCAGCTTGGCGGGCTCATCCATCTTCACCGTGGCGATGATGGTCTCGTAGTTCAGCGACTGCTGGAGCTTCACGTACTGTTCGAACAATCCGGTCACGCGCTGCATCAGTTGCTCGGCTGCCGGCGTCATCTCAAAGTGGCTCTTGCCTGTGCGCACCGTGGCCACAAAAAAGCCGTCGCGGTCGTTCACCTCAAGAGACTTGGCGCGTTCCACGCCCTCCACCAGCACCTTGATGTTGCCGTCCGGCATCTTCACGCTCTGCACGATGTTGCAGATTGACCCAACCTGAAAAATATCCTTGGGCTGCGGCTCGTCGATCGATGCGTCGTGCTGCGTGGCCAGAAATATCTTGCGGTCGCCGCCCAGCGCCTCTTCAAGCGCCCTCACGCTCGACTCGCGCCCCACCACAAACGGCGTCATCATATACGGGAAGATCACCATGTCGCGTATGGGCATCATGGGCAGCTTGCGCGTCTCGGTCTTTTCGCGTGGTTGAGTCATGGTGTCCCCTTGCTTATTAGACGCGCGGATTCAGCTCCGGCTTCAATTCTATTTCTGGAGCTCATGTTGGGATTGTATCGCGGAATCGAAGACGCGGCGAATTGCGCAGCGTGCATTTCGCTCTACCCGCAAGCGGGCTTTATCATGCAAACAAGAGGAGATTCCCCAAATGGCAGAACCAACAATCGCGCAAAAAGGTCCTTATCCGGTACAAGTTGAAGCAGGCAAGAGCTATTTCTGGTGCGCCTGCGGCATGAGCGCCAACCAGCCTTTCTGCGATGGCAGCCACAGAGGCAAAGGCTTCGCACCGGTGAAGTTTGAAGCCGCCGAAACCAAGACCGTCTATCTTTGCGGCTGCAAGCACACAGCTGACCAACCCTTTTGCGACGGAAGCCACTCGAAACTCTGAGCGTTTGCGATCCCAGAATTTAGTAATGACACCTCCACCCCCACGGATAAAGACCGTTCCGTGGGGAAGCTGTACCTAGGAACCTGGCTATCACTCCCAACCTGTCAGGGTCAGTTTGCCGTCGGAATTCTCGCCGCTTCGTCCACAACCAGTACTTCTAATTTTTCCTTGCGGCTCTCCAATCTCAGTCCAAGTTGATCCTCCAGCACTCTCTGCCACGACGTGAACATATCGGTACCCAACTCAGGGTGGATGTCCACGTCAAAGTCAAAGATTCCCTGAAGTTCCGTTTTGTCGACGACCGGAATCGGGAGTCCGCTTGCCCTTGCTGGTTCGTTCGGATTATTTAACGCCGGTATGGATAGCTGGACGGCGATCAGATCCGCTAACTGGCGCATATCCCCGTGAAAATGAAACCCTGGCTGGACCCTGACCGTTTCTCCCGCATTCAGTGGCTGGATTTTGGGACCAGATTTGCCAATGACCAACTCGTAGACGCGCATCTCTCGCATCTCGCTATGCTTTGTCATTTTGAACCGGTCGACGAGGAGGCTTTGCAGCATCCGGGCAATCTGTTCTCGGCTAGCGATACCTGGCGCTCGTGCTTCGATATCGTATTCGTTCCGGTCAAGCCAGCTGGGCCCGGAAATTTGACTCATCTGCAGGCGATAGGCCTCTGCTATCAGCCGCTTCAGCGTAACGTTCCTGGCTGTGATCCCGGTTTGCGAGTAAGTGATTTGGTTGTTATAGTCCGGTCCGACTGCGTGTTGGCAAAGCCTCACCGAGGCAACATCGAACGCCTGCGCCTTTGCTGAAGCTTGACCGAACGCCAGCGAACTCGAAAGCGCGAGCGAAATGACCATAGGCAGCGCACGCATGGCATCCAGCATATCCCGCGTCGTTTAAATCGGCAATTGCAAAGGTTACTGCAACTCCTTCCACTCCCTACGGGCTCTGGATCATTGGAGAAAGTTGGGGGCCAGCATCACAAAGCCCCTTCCACCAATGGCGGAAGGGGCTCAGGTTGCAAAAAGCTACAGGCGCCTCAGCCGGCTTTTTCCAGCAGGCACAACGACAGATCCCGCCGCTCGACCATATCACTTGTGATCTCGAGATCGCGCACGCGCTTGTTGTTGGGCAGGTGGTACATCAGGTCCAGCATCAGTTCTTCCAGAATCATGCGCAATCCGCGCGCGCCCACCTTGCGCGCCAGTGCCTCGCGGGCAATGGCGGCGGTGGCTTCGGGCGTAAAGTGCAGGCGCACATTTTCAAACTCGAACAGCCGCTGGTACTGCTTCATAATCGCGTTCTTGGGCTTGGTGAGAATCTCGATCAGTGCGGCTTCGTCCAGCTCGTCCAGAATGCCCATTACCGGCAACCGGCCCACAAACTCCGGAATCAGTCCGTACTTGATCAAGTCCTGCGGCTCGGTGCGGCGCAGCAGTTCCGTATCCCGATGCGACCGCGTTGTCGCCGCATCCGCCTCGGCATCCAGAGCCTTGAAGCCGAGCGCCTTCTTGCCCACACGCCGGCCCACAACGCGCTCCAGGCCCACGAACGCGCCACCGCAGATAAACAGAATATTCGTCGTATCGACGGCCGTGAACTCCTGATGCGGATGCTTGCGTCCGCCCTGCGGCGGAACGTTGGCCACGGTGCCTTCCAGAATCTTCAAGAGCGCCTGTTGCACGCCCTCGCCCGATACATCGCGCGTGATCGAGGGGTTCTCGTCCTTGCGGCCAATCTTGTCGATCTCGTCGATGTAGATGATGCCCTGCTGAGCGCGCGTTACGTCGCCGTCGGCGGCCTGCAGCAACTTCAGAATAATGTTCTCGACATCCTCGCCCACGTAGCCTGCTTCGGTCAACGTCGTTGCATCCACAATCGCAAACGGAACATCGAGCATCTTGGCCAGCGTATGCGCCAGCAGCGTCTTGCCAGATCCGGTGGGTCCAATCAGCAGGATGTTGCTCTTGGCGAGTTCCACTTCGTTGTTGCGCAGCTTGTTCATCTGGACGCGCTTGTAGTGGTTGTAGACTGCAACCGCCAGCTTCTTCTTGGTCTGGTCCTGGCCGATCACAAAGTCATCGAGAAAGCCTTTCACTTCCTGCGGCTTGGGCAGGTGACTCGCCGCTGCTGCCGGTGCGGCCTCGCCACGATCGTCCTCCAGAATCGAATTACAAACGGCGACGCACTCGTCGCAGATATATGCGCGCGGGTAGTCGCTCGGCGACGAGATCAACTTGGCAACTGCGTCCTGTGACTTATGGCAGAACGAGCAGCGTAATGCTTCTTCGGGTCCCGTACGCGGTTTCATGATGTTGCTCCCTCTTGGTCGTACTCGTCGAACTCTTGGCCTTGCAATTCCGCCCGTCTACGTGCGCGGCCGGTCAATAATTTCATCCACAATACCGTAGTCCTTCGACTGCTGCGCATTCATGATGAAGTCCCGCTCCACATCCCGCTCAATCCGCTCCAGCGGCTGGCCGGTGTGTTTCGCCATGATGTTATTCGTAATCTCGCGGATGCGCAGAATCTCGCGCGCATGAATGTCGATGTCCGTCGCCTGGCCGCTCAAGCCGCCCATCGACGGCTGATGGATCAGAATTCTCGAGTTCGGCAGCGCGAAGCGCTTGCCCTTGGTCCCGGCCAAAAGCAGAAACGCTCCCATGCTCGCCGCCTGCCCTATGCAGTACGTCACCACGTTGTTCTTGATGAACTGCATCGTGTCGTAGATCGCAAGGCCCGCGCTGATCGAACCGCCCGGGGAGTTGATGTAGAGCGAGACATCCTTCTCCGGATCCTCGCCCTGCAGAAACAGCATCTGCGCCACAATCAGGTTTGCTATCTGATCGTCGATCGGCGTGCCGAGAAAGATGATGTTGTCGCGCAGCAGACGCGAAAAAATGTCGTAGGCGCGCTCGCCCCGGCTCGTCTGCTCTACCACCATGGGAACCAATGCCATTGAGTCTTCTTCCCGCTTTCCCGGTTGAGGGGCCTCTTGCGCCCGTTTTCAATTCGCCGCACGGCTGGCTTTTCTGCCTCACCCACACGGTGCCGTCAATCCCGATAATGCCTACGAGGGCAGCCTCTCGTACAGCGCCGACGCCGTCTTCTCGCGCCGCAGTTGCTCACGAATTCTAGCCAGCCCGCCGTCCTGCGTCAATCGCACTTTCAGGGTATCCACAGGCTCGCGCGATTGTAATGCTGCCATCTGCAACTCCTGGTCCAGTTCCTCATCACTGACGGTGATGTTTTCCTCTTGCGCAAAGCGGTCAAGCAGCACCGATGCCTTCACTTCGGCGATGGCGCTGTCCCGCTGGGCCACGCGCAGCCGCGCAAAATCCAGCTTCCGCATCTGCTCCGGGTCCATTCCCTGGGCCGCCAGCGCGCGCAATCCGCGTTCAAGCCGCGCGTCAATCTGCTCCTGCACCAGCGACTCGGGAACAGGGAACGGATAACGCTCGGTAAGGGCCGCCAACAGACGGTCCTTGGTTTCACCTTCAACGCTGCGCCGCTTGCGTGCTGCCATGTGCTCGCGCACCCGCGCTTCCAGATCGGCAAAGCTCTCATACGCGCCGATCTCCTTGGCAAAATCGTCATTCAGCTCAGGCAGCGTACGCTTCTTGATCGACTTCACTTCCACTTCGTACGCAACTGTCTTGCCCGCCAGCTTTGGCTCGGCATAATCGGCCGGATAAATCACCTCGGCCTTCAACTCCTGCCCCGCCTTGGCCCCGCGCAGTGCGCTCGAGAAAGCCTCCACCGTGTCCTTGCCGCCAATCTCGACCAGCGTATCTTCGCCGGCAATCGGAGCAGCTTCGGCGTCGCCGTCAATCTGACCCGTGTAGGTAATCTGCGCCCAGTCGCCATCCACCAGCGAACGGTCTTCTTCAACCGGCTCAACAGTGGCGCGCGACTCGCGTAGTTGCTCAATCTCCTGCTGGTACTCTTCTTCAGTGATCTCCACCGAAGGCTTGTCCACGGTCACCGTCTGGTAGCCGTCAATCGAGAAATCCGGAATGTATTCGAATACCGCCTTCACATGCAGCGGCGCGCCGTCTTCCACCGTAAGCTCGGTCACCTGCGGTTGCCCCACTGGCTTCACGCCCAGGTCGCGCACGCCCTGGTTAAATCGCTCCGGCAACAGGCTGTCGATCACTTCCTTGCGAATCTCGCCCGCAAAGCGGCGGCGGATCACCGACTCCGGCACTTTGCCGGCGCGGAAGCCTGGAATCTTTGCATATTTGCGGTACTGGCTAGACACCGTCCTGTAGGCCTTCGCGACCTCTTCGGCAGGAATGTCCAGCACCAGTTCGCGGGTGCAGTCGGGGTTAAGAACCGGGCCATGCTGATGGCCCTCGTGATCATGATCCTCATGGTCGTGATCGTGGCCTTCATGCGTGTGTTCCGCAGCGGCCTCGGCCGCATCGGGTTGAAGGTTGTCTTCGAGGGTGTCCGTAGAACTCAACGTTTTGCCTTCCAGGCTCGCCGCGGCGAGCCAATCAAACTGCCAATCTGGCGACTTCCAGGCCGCCGCACTCGGCTTTGCCGCTCTGCGCGGAATCAGCTCCGTGTGGCCGGGGAATGTCTCATCTCATGGTAAGAGGGTTTGCTGGCAGGGTCAAACTGGCCGCGGCTCCCGAACCAGGGAAAGCATCGCAAAAGCCACGTTACTGTTCATAGACCTGGGGCTTACGAACGTAAGGCATGAACCGGGGATGGGCTGCGCCGCAATGCGCAAAATGCTCGCGAGCTTCAACAAGGCTCAATTCGCCGTTCACCGTCAGGCGCACGGCGCAGGCGTCTGCATCCTCCTGCCCATCGTCCTCCCACCAGCAAACCGGGCAAAGCCCCATGGCGCTGGGAGCTTCAAGAGTCCTGTATCCGCAACAAGGACAGCGAAAAAGAGTTGCCACGGTTCCCACGTTCAAATGGACGACAAATGTGCAACCTCTGATGACACGAGAAAGCAGATTTTCAGCCTTCAGGTTGCCCCGGTCATCTTCCAACACCCCAATTTATTTCCTTGTAAACGGCGCTCTCGGCCAGGTGTTCCAAGACGGTTAAGTTTCTTAAGTATTTGAAAATAAACAACTAAATAACTGGCAATTGCAGCCAGTGTCCAAAAGAAAGCTGAACGCCAAAGCCGTGCCCTAGAATCGGAACACCAACCCAGTACTGAAGCGCGCTGGGGTGCTGCCAGCGGGCGACTGCGTCGGCGCTCGAAGGTAGTCTCCCGCCACCCGCCAGGCAAAGAATGGCGCAATCGGCACATCCAATCCGCCGCCCAGGGCAAAGGCCAGGGCGCCGCCCGAAATCGAGGGTGACCCACCGCTATTCGACGAGTGCTCGCCGCCAACCAGCGCATGCGCGAAGACTTTCGGCCCCAATGCACCGACCGTAATCCTTGGCCCAAACAAAAAAACAGTAGTTCGCGGAACGGAAGAATTCGCGCCAAGCCCATATTGGGACACATCGCCCTCAACCCCGAGAAAAGGCCTATGCAATTTAACGTGCAGCGCGCCTTCCCAACCGTTTAGCCCGCCCGCGTTCGCGTAAAACGTGTTGTTGCCGGTACGGCTGTAGCCTAAGTAAACGTCGCCCTTGGGCACCTGCGCCATGGCGACCGGCGCAAACAAAAGCAGCCCACACGAAACTACGACAAATGAGCGAAAGAAATGAATCAACCTCGATATGCGCACGCTGACAGCTCCCTTCCGGCCGCGATCTGCCCTTGCACCAAGGAATCAATCTCGAACTATTGCAGCAGTACCGATTACTGATGGCGTCACGAGCATTGCGGTTGCCTGTTGGGGCCCGAATAGGAAACTCCAGGATCAACCCGCCGCGCCCAGAGTAAAATCGGGCACCAGGAGGCAAAATAGCCCCATGCTCGTCTCTCTCCCTCGTTTCGCTCGCCATTCCAGCCGAGTCTGGCTTCGCTTTTTCTCGCTCGGATTGCTTCTTGCCTTGCCCTGCCTCCTCTCCGCGCAGGCCCCCCTGCGCGTCGCCGTCGTCGGCCTCGAGCACGGCCACGTCGACGGATTTTTCCGCTCCCTGCCACGCCACGCCAACGTCCAGCTTGTCGGCGTCGCCGACAACGACCCCGCGCTCTTCGCCAAATACCGCGCCAAATATAACCTCTCGGAATCCCTATTCTTCAAAAGCACGGCCAACATGATCGAAGTGCGCCGCCCCCAGGCTGTGCTCGTCTACACCTCCATCGGCGAACACCGCCATGTTATCGAGATCGCCGCACAGTACGGCGTCTCCGTCATGGTCGAGAAGCCGCTCACCCTCTCGCTCGACGACGCCCTCGCCATCCGGCGCACTGCGCGCTTCCACCATATACATGTCCTGGTCAACTACGAGACCACCTGGTACCCAAGCAACCGCGCCATCTATGACGAGCTCCAGCGTGGCCGCCTCGGCCCACTCCGCCGCGTCGTTGTCCAGGATGGACACCAGGGCCCCAAGGAGATTGGCGTTCCTCCCGAATTCTTCGACTGGCTCACCGACCCAGCGCAGAGTGGCGCCGGCGCACTCTACGACTTCGGCTGCTACGGCGTCGACCTCACCACCTGGCTCATGCACGGCGAAACCCCGCTCACCGTCACCGCCGTTGTCAACCATGACAAGCCGGAGATCTATAGCAATGTCGATGACGACTCCACCATCATCCTCGCCTACCCGCACGCGCAGGCCGTCATTGAAGGCTCATGGAACTGGCCCTTCAGCCGCAAAGACATGGAAGTCTACGGCGCAACCGGCTACACCATCGCCGTGGGCGCCGACAAGCTCCGCCTCCGCCTCCAGCACGATAGCGAAGAGCGCCTCATCACTCCCGCTCCTCTCAACCCGCCGGAAAACGACCCGCTCAATTACCTCGACGCCGTGCTCACCGGCCGCATCCTGCCCAAGGGCGACCTCTCAGCCCTCGACACCAACATCGTCGTGATGCAGATCTTGGACGCCGCCCGCCAATCCGCCCGCACCGGACGCACCATCCACCTAACCAAACTGCCTGACTAGGCTACAGATTGATCGCATCCGCCCCTACGGCACAAACACCCGCAGCCGCACATGCCACTTCGTGCTCTGCCCCGGCTTCAGCGTCACCATTCCCGTATCCATCTTCCCCCACTCCTTGCCAAACGGATCGGCAAAGTTGTACTGGTCCTCGATGGCCACGAACTTCTCCGTCGGCGGCGCATACATCTGGATGGTTCTAATCTGAGGCGACACGCCTTCGATCTTCACGCCGTAGTGCGCCTTCGGGTCCACCACCGTCGTCGTCACCGCGCCATCCTTCCACGTCAGGTGGCTCCAGTTGTCGTCGTAGTAGTTCTGGTCCAGCGCCCGGCCCGCCGCCGCCGTAAAGTCGTACTTGGTGCCCGCCACCGGCTCCAGCTTGCCGGTCGGAAAGACGCTGTCGTAGTTGTTCACCTGCGCCATCATCGTCCCCGGAATGTGAATCCGCACCTGCGAGCGGTCACCGCTGGGCAGCTTGAAGTACGGGTGCCATCCAATCGCAATCGGCTCAGCCTGCTTGCCCACGTTGTGCGCCGTGATCTCCACGTCTACCGCCTCGGCCGTCAGCTTCACCGTCACGTCCAGGTCGGTCCTGGAGAGCCAGTGCCCGCCAAAGTCTCCCGCGTGGATCACGCCCGTCACCTGCTCGCCGCCCGGAATCTTGCTCACGTGGATGTCCTCGGCCTTGGCCTTCAGAATCAGCCCGTGCATGGCGTGGCGCTCAGCGCCCGGCAGCTTGCCCACGTTGTTGGCGGGCAGTGTGAGCGTGTGCCCTTCCCACTGCGTCGTCAGCGTCTTGCCGTCTGCGGAGAGCTTGCCGACGATGCGGTTCGGATACGGACACAGCATGGCCGCGCCCAGCCGGTAGCCCAGGTCGCCAAAGCCGTCGTCCTGCACATCCAGCATCTTCTTCGCCTCGGCCACGTCCGGCGAGTTCAGCACCTGCATCTCGCCCTTGCCGGGGAAGTTGGCCGTCACATAGAGCAGTTCCATACCGCGCCCCGGCAGCACGGTCACGCCGGTAAACTCTGGCCGCGTGGTGCTGGCGGGCTTGCGGCTCAGGGTCACAATCTTCTCGCCGCCAATCTCCGTGGCAGCCTGTGCATGGCCGGCAGAAGCCAGCAAACCCGCCGCCGCAGCCGGCAGCGCAAGGGTCAACAAAGCAGATACGCGCATCCATTGCTTCATCTTCAATTCCTCGGGGAGCGATCGAATTTTTGCAGAGGCTTCCCAGTAGCGCTGCGAGGCTTCGGCACCGCGGGAAAGCGTATTCCACAAGCCCAGCCATTTTACGCCACCCGGCATCCGCACGGCCCTTTGGAAACCAGCCCGACTCTGTGCTATATTTTTCAAAGAGCGGGAGACATGTTTTCCCGCTTGGATCGTGTCATCCTCCCCGCCACACGGTCTACTTTTCAGGCATGGACGCGTAGCTCAACTGGCAGAGCATTCGGCTCTTAACCGACAGGTTGTAGGTTCGATTCCTACCGCGTCCACCAAATAGATTCAACGATTTACACCTCTTCTCAACTCCCTTCTCAACCTCAGAAATGCCCGACTGTGGGGACTCTTGTGGGTACCCCGCATCAAAACCCTGCGTATTTGCGGGCGATTCTGAGCAAGGCAGATCTGCTTTGTTGGCCGCGTGCGCGTTTCCAGTTTTTGCAATCGCCCGCTTCTTTTCTGTCGGCTTACCATTGTTCTGCAACCCATGTGGGAACTCTTGTGGGTACCCCTCGGCCTGCCCTGTCTCCTGGACGGATTCCGCCGTCGCCGTTTCCGACCGTACCGTGACTATGGACTCCAGAGCACGGCGCTTCTCTTCCATGCGAATGTGGCTGTAGTGCTTGAGCATCTGCTTGGAAACGTGCCCGGCAATGTCCATGATCGTCTGATCGCCAGCGCCGCTTTCGGCAAGGTCGGTGATTAGGGTGTGCCGATTGTCGTGCCAGCGGCCCCTAACCTGGGCATTCGTGCGCACGTTATTCCACGCTGTCTTAAGGGTGGTGACAGGGCGGATAGCCGCCCGCAGCATGGATTGCTTCGGGCGGCTGTCTATTTTGGCGTTTAGAAGGTCAGTTTGGCTCCCAATTGCAACTGCCGACTTGGATAAGCTCCGTTCAGCCTTCCGAACGAGGATCCGCTGGTGGCCAGCGTGCCGACCGAACTGTAGTTGGTGTGGTTGAGGGCGTTGAAGGCATCAGCCTGAAACTTGAACTTGATGTGTTGTGTGATGACGAACACTTTGGCGAGGGTCAGATCGATCTGTTGCAGTGAGGGCAGCAAAATCTGTCCCACTCCGGCGCTTCCGAATGCATTGGCAGGAGCGGCTGTGAAGGCAGCAGGATTGATCCATTGAGCCTGGTGATTGGGCAGGCCGAAGCGGGGGCCCTTGGCATAGAGGGATTGACCGGCGACCTGATTTGCGCGGCGGGTTCCCAGCGTCGGGGCGGTTCCCGTGATGGTGTAGTACGGCCCACTTTGGAAGCGGTAGACTCCGGTCAGCATGACGCCGCCAACTGCCTCGCGCATGAAGATGCTCTTGTCGGCGAAGTTGGGCAACTGCCAGGTGGCCGTGGTGATGGATGCGTGTTTGCGGTCGATGCTCAGTTCGCCGTAGTTGTATTTCAAATCCGTCCAGTTTTCCAGTGTCGAGTTATTGCTCGAAGAGTCACCGAGGGCTTTGGCGAAAGTGTAGCCGCTGGTGAAGGTGACCTCGCCCTGACGTTTGGTGAGGTAAAGCTGCAGAGCATTGTAGTTGGAGTTGGAATCGGACCGGTTCTGGGAGATTCCGGTGAAGCCTTTGTAGGGGTTGAAGTAGTTTGGGCTGTAGCTGGTATTGGAAGCGACTTGCGCCGGAGTGGGCGTGTTGATGTTCGGCTGGCGCAGCAGATGATGTCCGACATTGCCGACGTAGGTAGTCTCAAGCAGCATATTCCACGGCAGCTCACGCTGCACGCCGATGCTGTAATCGTCGACATATGGGTTCTTCAGATTCGGATTGATGGCGCTGATGCCCCCCTGCAATGCGGTGTTGTTCGGCGTTCCGCCGGAGATGTTGCTCAGATTCGCATTGTCGAATTCAATACTTTGCAACCAGGGCTGAACGTTGACCTGGCTGAATGTCATGTTTCCTTCGGGGCGGTAGTAGAAGGTTCCGAAACCGCCGCGTAGTGAGGTTTTGTCGTCAAGAGCGTAGGCAAAACCTATGCGCGGCCCGAAGGCGCCGTTCATGGTGTAGAAGCCGCGTGGCGCATTCCCCGGAATGTACGGGAAGGCAGCGGTGTTGATATTGGGAACGCGAATCGTCTGATCTGACGGAACGCCACTTCCAGCGCGGACCAGTCCATTATAGGCATTTCCCGTGCCGGGTATGACCTTTCCGGTGGTGAGTACCGTGATGGCAGCGGATGAATTGTAAACGGAGGGCGAGAAGTTAGACATGTTGTTTCCCTGTGTATACATGGGGCGGATGAGCTGCCAGCGCACGCCAAACTCGATGCTGAGCTTGCGCGTGGCTTTCCATGTGTCCTGCGCGAACGCCTCGGGCTGGTTAAAACGGAAGTGTCCCGTGGGGTCCGCGCTGGCTTCGGAATATTGGGCGAAGTTACCCAACAGAGCGTCTGCCATTGCATTGCCGGTAGTGTTTGTGCTGTTGCTGGTGGAGAAGTTGATTGCACCGTCGTAGTGCGGGCGTCCATTCTGGTCGATGCGGTCGCGGATGTAGACCGCGCCGAACTTGATCAGATGGTTGCCCTTGATGATGGAAACGGTATCCGCCAACTGAATGTCAGTCGTGGGCGAGGCCAAGGCAAAGTCCGGCCCCTGGAACGATGCGAAGTTCTCGATCGTTACGTATGGAATGCCGGTGGGCCATGTGCCGGCGCCGGGAAAGAGCTTGTTGTACTGGAAGCCGTATGTGGACCG
>DATKWA010000097.1:0-10791 GCA_035529815.1 Occallatibacter sp.
CACCACCAGCATGGCGGTTCCGGAAAGAATTGTGTAAGCAGTCACGACCGGCGGACTATGGGTCTCCATCAGTTTTTTGCTGAGCAGAATCCAGGCCAGGGCAATGAAGAGCGAAGCGAACACCATCAGGTCGCCGGCCAGCGTGGGCACTTCAGCTGCGCCGGCGGTGGTGCGGCTTGCGCCCAGAGTGACGAGCGCCGCGCCCACCGTGGAGCCACAGAGGGCGACCCAGCCGAGGCGATCGAGCTTTTCGCCGGCAAAGATGGCGGCGGCGACGGCGAGCATTACCGGCATGGCGCCCACCATGAGCGAGGCGTGGCTTACGGTGGTTCTGGCCAGGCCGTGGAACTGGAGAAGGAACTGGATGGGCACGCCGAAGGATGAGGCAATCAGCAGCATCCGCACTTCTGCGCCGGTGAGGCGCACCCAGCCGCCACGGTAGAAGAGCATGACCGGCAACATGCCGAGTGAGGCAAACAGAAAGCGGTAGAGTACCATGGACTCGACGCTCATCTCGTTCAGCGCCAGCCTGCCGAAGTAGAAGCCGGTTCCCCACAGGCATCCGGCCAGCGCGCAGGCGCCATAACCTAAAAACCGCAACCGCCCGCCGACAAGTGTTTCTTCCGCCATCTCATCTTTACTGTCGCACACGCGGAAGGGACGCGTATCGATGGGCAAACCTTCGGCGGGCGCAACAAAATCGGGATGATCTCAACTGCGGAGAAAAAATCTGGTTGAGCCATGCCGAAGCCACATGCGCAGAACTAGGCACCGTATTGCGCGTCGCTTACGTGCTCCATCCAATCGGCGGTTTTTCCGTTCAGATTTTCCTGAATGGCGTAGTGCGTCATTGCGGTGGTGGGTGCGGCTCCGTGCCAATGCTTTTCGCCGGGTGCAAACCAGAGGATATCGCCGGGGCGAATCTCCTCGATTGGCCCGCCCTCGCGCTGCGCGCGGCCGCAGCCCGCTGTCACGATGAGGGTTTGGCCGAGCGGGTGCGAATGCCACGCGGTGCGCGCGCCGGGCTGGAATGTGACGATCGCGCCCACAACGCGCGCAGGATCGGGCGCGCTGAACAACCGGACAAGGCTGACCGATCCGGTGAAGTAGTCTGCTGGCCCCTTCTCTGTGGGCTGGGAGCCGCTGCGCGTGATTTCCATTGCTTCATCCTTTCGGTGAAAAATGAACGGGTTCAGTCAACCAGTTAGAGGCCGGTCATCTTCTCCAGAGCCTCGGGATAGCGCGCGCCCTCAACGGTGATCTTCGCCAGAGCGGCTTCAATCTCGCGCATGTCTTCGGATGTCAGTTCCACCGCTGCTGCGCCGATGTTTTCTTCCAGGCGATGCAGCTTGGTTGTGCCGGGAATGGGAACGATCCATGGCTTCTGAGCGAGCAGCCAGGCCAGCGCGATTTGGGCCGGGGTGGCGCTTTTCTGCGCTCCGATTTTGCCCAGCAGATCGACGAGCGCTTGATTCGCAATGCGAGCCTCCGGTGTGAAGCGCGGAATGGTGTTGCGGATGTCGGTCGAGGCAAAGGTCGCATTCTCATCCATCTTTCCCGTCAGAAAGCCCTTGCCGAGCGGGCTGAAGGGAACGAAGCCGATGCCGAGCTCTTCAAGAGTGGGAATGATTTCCGCCTCTGGCGCGCGGTACCAGAGCGAATACTCGCTTTGCAGCGCGGTGACGGGCTGGACGGCGTGTGCGCGGCGGATGGTCTTTGCGCCCGCCTCTGACATGCCGAAGTGCTTGACCTTTCCCTGTTGGATCAGTTCCTTCACGGCTCCGGCTGTTTCTTCAATGGGCACTTTGAGATCGACGCGGTGCTGATAAAAAAGATCGATGGCGTCGACGCGAAGGCGCTTGAGCGAGGCCTCGGCGACCAGCCGAATGCGCTCCGGGCTGCTGTCTGTGCCTTTGGGGCCGTGGGTTCCGTTGGGATTGAGGTCGAAGCCGAATTTGGTGGCGATTGCAATCTGTCCGCGGAAGGGCTCGAGAGCTTCTCCGACAAGTTCTTCGTTGTTGAAGGGGCCATAGACTTCTGCCGTGTCGAAGAAGGTGACGCCGCGTTCGACGGCCGCGCGAATGAGCGCGATCGAATCCTTTTTCTCCGGGAAGGGGGCGTAGGAATGGGTCATTCCCATGCAGCCAAGGCCGATTGCCGACACTTCAAGATTGCTATTTCCCAATTTGCGTTTCTGCATTTGTTTCTCCTGCGGACTTTGTAAAGCCGTTTCGGGCTGAACCGCCCCGCATGGAATGCAGGGCGGCTCGGGCTGGAGCTATTCGGATTTGAGCGATGCCATGTCGATCGAGAAGCGGTACTTTACGTCGGACTTGACCAGCCTCTCGTAGGCTTCGTTGAGCTTCTGAATGGGGATGATTTCGACGTCCGAAGTAATGTTGTTCTGGCCGCAGAAGTCGAGCATCTCCTGAGTTTCAGCAATGCCGCCGATGAGGGAGCCGGAGAAGCTGCGGCGCGCGAAGATAAGGCCGAAGACGGAGACGGGCAGTGGCTTTTCAGGCGCGCCTACCATGGTGATGTTGCCGTCGCGGCGGAGCAGATTGATGTAGGCGTTGATGTCGTGTTCGGCGGCGACTGCGTCGAGAATGAAGTCGAAGCTGCCGGCATGCCTGGCCATCTCGTCGGCGTTGCGCGAGAGAACGACTTCATCGGCGCCGAGGCGGAGCGCGTCTTCCTTCTTGCTGGCCGATGTGGTGAAGACGACGGTGTGGGCACCGAGCGCATGTGCGAACTTTACGCCCATGTGACCCAATCCGCCGAGACCGACTACGCCCACCTTCTTGCCTTTGGTTACGCCCCAATGACGCATGGGCGAGTAGGTGGTGATTCCCGCGCAGAGCAGTGGCGCGGCGCCGGCGAGATCGAGATTTTTTGGAACCTTGAGGACGAAGTGCTCGGTGACGACGATGCGGTCGGAGTAGCCGCCGTAGGTGACGCCGCCGGTGTGCTTGTCGGGGAAGTTGTAGGTGAGGGTCATGTTCGGGCAGAACTGTTCGAATCCGGCCTTGCACTCGGGGCAGGTGCGGTCGGAATCCACCATGCAGCCAACCGCGGCCAGGTCGCCGGGCTTGAATTTGGTTACGGCAGAGCCAACCTTTGTGACGCGGCCGACGATCTCATGGCCGGGAACGCAGGGGTAGACGGTGGGCATGACGCCACTCCACTCATTGCGCGCCTGGTGGAGGTCGGAGTGGCAGATGCCGCAGAAGAGGATCTCGATCTGGACGTCGTGCTCAGTGGGCTCACGCCGCTCGATGGTGCTGGAAACAAACGGCGATGTCGCGCTGGCAACAGAGTAGGCTTTTGCTTTGTACATGGAGTGACCTCGGTTTTCTGGGCAGATTGCGAACAATTCGCTCGTACATCAGAGTACGAGAGCGAGTGTCTGGAGCGGTAGCACGATTCTGCCGATCTATTGCCTATTTCTGCCGATGCCTGCATTTTTGTGCACAGAATTTTGAATTGAGCGTTAAGGTGGTTCTATGGGAATCAAGCGGGTGAACGGGTCTAAAGACGAAGAAGCGCGCGCAGAGAGGCGCGTGGTTGAGATGCGGGATAAGCTGGCCCGCAAGATTGCCGATCGCGCCGTTGCGGAAGGCGATACGCGCACTGAGATACCGGGCCTTCGCTTCTACCGGCGCTCCGCGCCGAGCGCTTGCGCCTCGGCTGCTTACGAACCAAGTCTGATTGTGTTTTTGCAGGGAAAGAAGCAAATTAATGTCGGCAAGACAACCTATGTGTGCGATGGATCGAACTTTTTGCTTACGTCGATCGATTTGCCGGTTGTGAGCCAGGTGACGACGGCCACTGTGAAGGAGCCGATCCTCGGCTTGATGCTGAAGCTTGAAATGCCGGCGGTCCGCGAGATTCTCTCTCAGCAGGAGTTTCATCTGGCGGGCGAAGCGGCGGATGCCCGCGGCATGGCCGTGGGTGTCACTTCGCTTGAGCTGCTGGACGCATGTTCGCGTCTGGTGGATCTTCTGGACGCGCCGCAGGATATTGCCTTTCTCAGCGGTCTGATCCAGCGCGAGATTGTCTTTCGCTTGCTGCGCAGTCCTCAGGGCAAGCATCTGCGCGCCATTGCGACACTGGGCGAGCAAAGCCACCGGACAGCCAAGGCGGTTGAGTGGCTGAGAGTGAACTATGCCAAGCCGCTGCGCGTGGAGGAGTTGGCGACCATGGCGCGCATGGGAGTATCGACGCTGCACCACCAATTCCGATCTTTGACCGCGATGAGCCCGTTGCAATATCAGAAGCAGCTTCGGCTGCATGTGGCGCGGGAACGCATGCTCAACGAGGGCCTGGATGCTGCCAGCGCCGCCTTTGAGGTTGGCTATGAAAGCGCAAGCCAGTTCAATCGAGAGTACAGCAGGTTCTTTGGCCAGCCGCCCATGAGGGATGTAAAAGCGCGGCGGATAGTGGGGGCCGCGACAGCGGGTGTTTGACGACAGCCCAACGGTAACGGGCGAGTGGGCGATTCCGCATTCAGACTCGCCGGATTTCGCTCACAATGCCACGGCATCCGCTGCCGGCAAGCGCATTTCGACAATGAGGCCGCCTTGGGTGGCGTTGCCGGCGACAACAACTCCACCGTGAAGCTGCACCGCACGCTCGGTAATGGCAAGCCCGACTCCAAAGCCTCCCGTGGACCGGCGGCGTGAACCATCTAACCGATAAAACGGATGGAAGATGGATTTTAGAGCTGCCTCCGGCACGCCTGGGCCGTGATCCTTCACTTGCAGCACTACCAGGGGTGTTTCTGCGTTGCTCTTATGAGTCAACCGAATTTCGACCGTAGTCCCTTCCGCCGTATAGGCGATGGCGTTGCGTATCACGTTTTCGATAGCTCGCCCCAGAAGCTCCGGACTGCCCAGCACTTCGGTTTCCTTCGAGCCATCACTCACGAAGGTTACGTGACAATTGCGCCCCTGCGCCTCAAAGTCCATATCAGGAAGCAGCTCTTCGACAATGCGCGCAACAGAGACGCGCTGCTTTGCGGGCAAGCTGGTTGTCGAATCCATATGCGACAGGCTCAATAACTGTCCTATGAGCGCATTGAGCCTGACCGTCTCGCTCTCGATTCGTTCCAGGTGCTCCTCTATCCCAGGCTGAGCCTCTTCCCGGGCCCACTCCAATGCCACGCTGAGGCGGGCCAGGGGCGATCTGAGTTCGTGAGAAACGTCCCTGAGCAACAGCTTCTGCGAATCAACAATTGATTCAAGCCGGTTTGCCATTACATTGAAGTCGTCCACCAGCCCGCGTAGCTCGTCGCGATTTTTTCGGTTGGTTTTCGCGTTCGGCCATCGTGCGCGGGCGCTCAGGTTGCCCGCGGCGAGCTGCCTTGCAGCTTCCCTTAGACGCCCGATCGGGCGCGTGATCACCAGCGCGATTCCGAAGGTCACCAGCACGGAGACAATCAGCGCAATGATGATTCGGGGCAGAATATCGCGGTACGGGATATAGATTTGCGTTGGAAAGGTGCCGCGCATTACGTACACGAACTTCCGGCCGTTCGCGTCTGGAACTTCGACGCCCAATACATAGCCTGCTCCGTGCTTCTCGCCGATCATATACCCATCTTTGCGAATTTTCTGTACTGCCGGAGCGAGGGTGCTTTCATCGATGTTCTGGCATAACGGCTTGTTGGCCGGATCGAAGAGCACGGCGGGTTGATCTGAGGGGCCCTCCTTATCCAGAAAGAATTTGTTTGGAACCGCCTTGAGGGCGGTGCAGCCTCCCGCATCGTAGGCCTGCAGAGACAGCCTGCCCAGAGTTCGCATCACGGCAAAACTCGACGTATAGCCAATCGCAGTGGATTCGAACTGACGGACCGAGACGAATAGCGTGAAGATAATGATCAGCAACTGCGCGAGCCAGAAGGAGAGAAATATTTTGGTAAATGTGCTTCTCATACCTGTCCGCCGTCCTGCCTCTTGCGGACTATTGTGTCTGGAGCAAATTCCATATCTTCCGCCGATTCTGAGGGCGCCAACGATGGAGCGTCTGAAATTGCCGCGGCGACGGCGAGTTGATATCCGACCGAGCGAATCGTCTTGATGCGGTCTCCCACGATGCCCGCATCGTCCAGCTTGCGGCGCAGGCGGCAAACGTGCGTGTCTAAACTGCGATCGAACGGAGTGAACTTTCTATCCAGAACCATCTCCGACAGAAACTCTCGCGTAAGGATGCGACCTGGCGCCTCCATCAGCGCTTGAAGCAGATCAAACTCCACGCCGGTCAAATTCAATTCGATACCGTTGCAGGTTGCGTTGCGAGCGCCGGTATCCAGTTCAAGACCCACGGCAACAAGATGCTTGATGGCAGGCCGCCCCGCGTGGTTGGGTTGGCTGCGCCGCAGAATGGCCCGTATGCGCGCAAGCAGTTCTCGCGGATTGAATGGCTTTGGCAAATAGTCATCCGCGCCAATTTCCAGGCCCACAATACGATCGATATCCTCGCCGCGCGCAGTCAATAGCATGACGCTCACTTTTGAACTGGCCCGCAGCCGCCGCAGGACTTCGAATCCATCCATGCCCGGCAGCATTACGTCCAGCAACACCATGGCGAAGTCGCCACTCAGCGCCCGCCGCAGGCCTGCGTCTCCACTGTTTTCTGTAATTACTTCAAAGCCGTAACGTGCGAGATAACCCTGAAGGATTGTGCATAACTCCACGTCATCGTCAATCAGGAGTACAGTTTCCACACTCATCCTCACGGGCCGCCGATTACGGACGGAATGATGGCTTCCATCCTCTTTCTACTCCAATTGGCTGCCTTTTGCGGTCACGATTTGTGACGACAAAGCCTAATGCTTAACACTTCTTTACAATTTTGCGACGCGATTTAACTGTATGCCTTCTCCTTTCATGGTGTCATCAGGAAGATCATCGGCACTGCGGCCCTTGCAAGCGCGTGCCGGGAACAGACCCCACGAATCCGATGGAAGTTATTGAGGAGAGGTTCGATGAAGCTTGAAGGTCCGGAACTTGTGCAATTGTGTTTGAATGGCGACGACGCTGCCTGGGCAAAATTAGTTGAGGAGTATAGGAGTCTCGTCTACAGCATCTGCAATCTCTCCTACATGGCCGACCAGGATGCCGATGATCTGGCCCAGGAGGCCTTTGTGAAGATCTGGATGAATTTGTCCAGGTACGACCCCAAACGCGGCGGCCTCACAAGCTGGATTGCTTCATTGACCCGCAATCTGCGCATCGATCGCTTTCGCAGGAACCAACACGAACGCATCACGGACTCGATGGATGAGGATTGGGAAAATCCTGGTTCCGTGACTTTGGCCACGCAAATCACCGACCAGAGCCAATCACCACACGAATCAGCCCTTTCAAATGAAGTGACAGCGATTGTTTCCCGGGCCACCGAGCAGGTGACCCCAGTGATGCGCGATGTGGTGGCTTTGCGTCTCTTTCATGAATTAGACAATGGCGAGATTGCTCATCGGTTGCGCATCCCTGAGGGCACAGTGAGATCGCGCTTCAATCGCGGCCGCATCCAACTTGCCTACTTGCTGCAACCCGATCGCGCTGCCCTCGGCATGGCTTGAATTGAGGCTTCTTGGCTGCCTTGCGAGCGTTACCTGCGGCAGCCGCCCCGCTTGCGCCCCAGTTGACTGACCTCCCACGCGCCTGACGCGTAGATGCGAATTATGCTTCAAGGATTTTGCGGGCGGAGCCGGGTTGCTGGGCAAGACATGTCCGGCCCGCAGATCAGGCGCATCCAACTGAAAATATGCCTCTGCTTAGATTCAGGGAAACAATGCCACTCTGAGCTTTAAAGAGCTTTTCAGATTCGGCGCTGGTGCCAAACGCACACCCCATCGGCGAGCGCACAGGGGGATGGGAAAACGTGTGAGGGCTGGCGTCTGGTGGGGCTAGTTTTTGGTTTCCCGGTAGTTCCCAATCGGTTCTTTCCTCGTTAGGTTAGACTTGAAAAGCTCCGCTATGCCCCTATCCTCAGGCGACAAACTCGGCAAGTACGAAATCCTCTGTCCCATCGGCGCCGGCGGGATGGGCGAGGTGTTCCGCGCGCGGGACCCGCGCCTGGGGCGCGACGTTGCCGTGAAGGTCCTTTCCGTGGGTTTGGCTCACGATCCGGACCACCTGGCTCGCTTTCAGCGTGAAGCGCGTGCCGTGGCCGCGCTGAATCACCCGCACATTGTCACCATTTTTTCGGTGGAAGAAGCCGAAGGCATCCACTTTCTGACGATGGAACTGGTGGAAGGGCAGCCGCTCGGACGGCTGATTGGAGCGAATGGTCTGCCGGCGGAACAGATTGTCGAGATTGCCGGCGAACTGGCCGACGCGCTCGCTGCGGCGCACGAGAAGGGAATTATCCACCGCGACCTGAAGCCCGCCAACGTGATGATTACCCGCGATGGCCGCGTGAAAGTGCTGGACTTTGGACTGGCCAAGGACATCAGCGAGGGCGGCATGAACGACGCCACGGTCACTTCGCTCGGCAATACGCAGGCAGGGGTGATGATGGGGACGCCGGCGTATATGTCGCCGGAACAAATCTCCTGCAGGCCGCTGGATCATCGGACGGACATTTTCTCGCTGGGCGTGGTGCTTTATGAGATGGCGACGGGGAAGCAGCCGTTCAAGGGCAATTCGTCTGCTGAGCTGATTTCGGCGATTCTGCGGGATCATCCGGCTCCGGTAACGGAGAGCCGGCCTGAGCTGCCGAGCGATCTGGCCCGCATCATCCGGCGCTGCCTGGAAAAGGAGCCGCGGCATCGTATTCAGACGGCACGGGACGTGGCGAACGAGTTTCGCGATCTGGCTCGGCCGAGGCCGCATCCCATCGAGCCGCACATTCGGGCTGAGGCCGCAGCCGCGAGCCCGACTCCGGCCCCAAGCACGCCCTCGCACACTGTTTCCGGGGTTGATTCAGGAAAGCCGCGCGAGGATGAGGGGTTTTGGGTTGCGGTGTTGCCGTTCAAGGCGCAGGGGGCTAGCGCGGAGCTGGCGGCATTGGCCGACGGGCTGAGCGAGGAGATTGTTACGGGGTTGTCGCGGTTCTCTTACCTGCGGGTGATTGCTCGAAGCTCTACGTCTCGGTTTGCCCATGCCGCGGTCGACATTCGGTCCGCTGGCAAGGAACTCGGTGCGCGTTACGTGATGGAAGGCAGCTTACGCCACGCAGGTTCCAAGCTGCGCCTTTCTGTCCAGCTTGTGGATGCCGTCACGGGTGCCCATCTTTGGGCCGAAAATTATGAACGCACCTTTAGCCCGGAGATGCTCTTCGACTTACAAGACGATCTTGTGCCTCGGATAGTTTCGACCGTCGCCGACGCGTACGGAGTTCTGCCCCACGCAATGAGCCAGACCGTGCGCAGCAAGGCCGTCGCTGAACTTACGCCCTACGAGGCCCTGCTGCGCAGTTTTAGCTACGCCGAGCGCGTCACAGCCGAAGAGCATGCGCAGGCAAAGGCTGCGCTCGAACGAGCCGTTGAGCAACATCCCGGCTCTACCGATTGCTGGGCAATGCTGTCGATTCTGCTTACGGATGAATTCATCCATGGGCTGGGCAATTCGCCCGATCCGCTGAGCCGTGCTTTGCAGGCCGCACGGCACGCAGTTGATGCCGGCCCGGGAAATCACAAGGCTCATCTGGCCCTGGCGTGGGCACTTTTTTTCTGCAAGGAGTTTCAGGCATCGCGCGTCGCCGCGGAGCGAACGCTTTCGCTCAATTCCATGGACGCATCTGCTTGTGTTTACGTGGGCCAGATAATTGCTTTCGCCGGTGTCCTTGATGAGGAGTGGCAGCGCGGCTGCGAATTGATCACGCGAGCGATTGAACTGAATCCAAATCATCCGGGGTGGTATTGGTACGCTCCCTTTCTTGATTCCTACCGTAAGCAGGACTACAACTCTGCGCTCGACATCGCGTTCAAGATCAACATGCCCGGCTTCACGCTTGCCTATGTCGCTGTTGCCGCGGCGCATGGGCAACTTGGAAACCAGGAGAGCGCAGCCAATGCGGTACGCCAAATCCTCTCTGTGAAGCCGGATTATGCAACTGTGGCACGAAGGGATCTTGAGAAAATCTGGGCGCCGCAACTTGTCGAGCACCTGATCGAGGGCCTCAGGAAGGCCGGCCTGCAAATGGAAAAGGCCGAGAAGCCACAAAATGCTCCGTCTTCAGCACAAAGCGGCGCACTGCCTGCGGCATTATCTCCTTCCATCGCGGTGCTGCCATTTGCCAACTTGAGCGCGGAGAAGGATCAGGAGTATTTTTCTGACGGGCTGGCGGAGGAGATTATCAATCTTCTGGCGCAGATCTCAGGGCTGAAGGTGATTGCGCGGACTTCGGCGTTTGCTTTTCGGGGCAAGGAGGAAGACATCCGCGGGATAGCAGAGGCGCTGGGCGTAACGAGCGTCCTGCAGGGCAGCGTACGGCGCGCTGGAAGCCGCATTCGCGTGACGGTGCAGCTGATCAACGCCGCTGATGGCGCACATTTGTGGTCGGAGCGCTATGACCGCGAGATGGCGGACGTGTTTGCGGTGCAGGACGAGATTGCGGCGGCGATTGCCGGGAAGTTGAAGGTGAAGCTCTCCACGTCTCCGCAAAGGTATGTGCCCCAGTTGCCCGCGTATGAAGAGTTGTTGAAGGCCCGGCACCATCTGCAACGGTGGAGCCCTGAGATGGCGGTCCGCGGCAGGGAATGTCTTGAAAAGGCCATTGCGCTCGACCCCGGATTCGCGCTTGCTCATAGCGATCTTGGTTGGTGCCACTACATTCTGGCTATCG
>DATKWA010000098.1:0-5513 GCA_035529815.1 Occallatibacter sp.
CGTTGCGGGCTGCCGTGGCCATCACGGTCCGGCTGCCGCGGCGGCCGGTTCGGCAGGCGTAATGAATACAAAAGAAGAGCTGCCTCCTCTGGTTCGCCGGGGAAAACTCCTCTTCGACGAGACGCCTAAATACGCTCCTGAGTATGTCGGCAACAAGCTTGCCTGTGGCGATTGCCACGTCCAGAGCGGCACGGCGAAGTATGCTGCTCCCATGATCGATCTGGCGGGCCTCTTTCCCATGTTCAACAAGCGCGCCGGTCACGTCATCTCACTCCAGAACCGCATTCAGGAGTGCTTTTCGCGCAGCGAAGCGGGCCGCCCTTTACCCCTTGACAGCGCCACCATGAAAGCCATGGTCGCCTATATCGACTGGCTCTCAAAAGATGGCGTGAAAGGCAAAGCGTATCAAGGCCGCGGATTTGTCAAGCTTCCTGCGCTTAAGGGCGACGCTGTGGCTGGCAAGAAGGTCTACGTTGCGCAATGCGCCGCATGCCACGGCAGCAATGGAGCCGGCGTTCCGCCCATACTGCCTGCGGTGTGGGGAAAGGACTCGTATAACGACGGCGCCGGAATGAATAATCCCACGAAGATGGCCGCCTTCCTGGTTCACAATATGCCGCAGAATCATCCTGGCACTCTCACGCCGCAACAAGCCTACGATGTGTCGGCCTATGTACACGCGCAGCCTCGGCCGAAGTTTAACCAGGCGTACAAAGGGTACTAGTGTGGTGAATGCGAAGTTTGTTGAAAAACAACCGCAGATTCTTCGACTCCGTTT
This sequence comes from Occallatibacter sp., assembly GCA_035529815.1. Classification (GTDB taxonomy): domain Bacteria; phylum Acidobacteriota; class Terriglobia; order Terriglobales; family Acidobacteriaceae; genus Telmatobacter. The sequence goes on from DATKWA010000098.1 coordinate 779, forward strand.
GGCGACTCCGTTTGGCGCTCAACCACCCCAGCGCGCAAAGACCGCGCGCCGGGGACCCCGGTATGCGCCAAACTTCGCTCAGGATGGCAGCGCAAGGATGAAGCAAACTTCTGACTCAGGACACTCGTCCGCTTCTGGTGCTGATGTGTGCTTGCTTTTGCGCGGGTCTTGGAGGGCTTGTCGCGCATTTGTTTTTGTATCGTGAGGCAGGATCGAAGAGGCTGGAAAAACGAACAAAAGATGCTAAAGCGTAACTGCTCCCTTACCTTGCCCCCCGGGGGGGGGATTTTGCAAGTGTGGGAAATAAATGACTTACTGGTTCTTATCTTTGCAAGTGTATGATTCTAAAGGTGTAATTTTGTAAGTGTATGAAAATAAATGTTTTGACTCTTTGGCGGAGGGCGGGGGCGGTGGGCCGGGTGCTTTGCTGGTGAGAGTGGGCATGGGGTGATTATGCGCTGCTATGGACTAATGTTCTGCAAGGGTGGGTGAACGAATCGGGGTGCTTTTCCGGGTCTCAAGATGTTCGATTGAGATTTGTGCCTGGTCTGGTGGTGGGTTGGTGTCCTTGCGATCCGGGCATCCGTCAGATAGAAGAACAACCGCAGGTCCTTCGACTCCCTTCCGCTCTGCGTCCGGTCGCTCAGGATGACAGCTTCTGCTGGATGCGAACTTTTGAGGCGGGATACTTGCGCGTATTTGAGAAATATCTGGAGGCGGAAAATGGCCCCGCAGGAGGTTCTGCGGGGCCGTTATGGTTGGTGCGGAGGTATTGCTTAGCGGTTCTTGGCGACTTCTTCTACGGTGACGGGATCGAGGAAGGGCATGGCGGCGCGGAGTTCCTTGCCGACGATCTCGATGGGGTGTTTGGCTTCGGCTTCGCGGAAGGCCTGGAACTCCTTGCGGCCGGAGTTCTGGTCGGCGAGGAAGCGCTTGGCGAAGGTGCCGTCCTGGATGTCCTGGAGGATGCCCTTCATGGCCTTCTTGCTCTCTTCGTTGATGACGCGCGGGCCGCTGACGTAGTCTCCCCACTCGGCGGTGTCGGAGATGGAGTAGCGCATGTAGGCCAGGCCGCCGCGATAGATGAGGTCCACGATGAGCTTGAGCTCGTGGAGCACTTCAAAGTAGGCGCTCTCGGGCTGGTAGCCAGCTTCGGTGAGGGTTTCATAGCCCGCCTTGATGAGGGCGCTGACACCGCCGCAGAGCACGGCCTGCTCGCCGAAGAGGTCGGTCTCGGTCTCTTCCTTGAAGGTGGTCTCGAGCACTCCGGCGCGGGTGCAGCCGATGCCCTTGAGGTAGCTGAGGTTGAGGGCGTGGGCGGTGCCGGTGGCGTCCTGGTGGATGGCGATGAGGCCGGGTACGCCGCCGCCTTCGGTGAAGACTTCGCGGACACGATGGCCGGGAGCCTTGGGCGCGGCCATGCCCACGTCAATGCCTTCGGCGGGGAGGATGGTCTTGTAGTGGATGTTGAAGCCGTGGGCGAAGAGGAGCATTTTGCCCGCGGAGAGGTTGGGGCCGATCTCTTCGGCGTAGAGCTTGGCGGCGGTCTGGTCGGGGACCAGGACCATGACCACGTCTGCCCACTTGGTGACTTCAGGGACGGTGCCGACTTCAAGGCCGGCCTTCTGGGCCTTGGCGATGGACTTGGACGTGGCAGCCAGGCCTACCTTGACCTGCACGCCGGAGTCCTTGAGGTTGAGGGCATGTGCGTGGCCCTGGGAGCCGTAGCCGATGATCGCCACCTTTTTGGCCTGGATGAGGGAAAGGTCGGCATCGTGATCGTAGTAAGTCTTGGCCATGTTGTTCTCGGTTTTCCTTTGCTTGCGCGGTTAGTGTTGCTTGAATCTTGTGGTGAGTGGAGCGGACAGGTTCCGCGAATCTACTCGGGTTTGCTGGCGGCCGTGTTGTGAGCCGCGACTGCTGCGGCGTCGGCGGATGCTTCTTCGACGGCGCCCATTGCCTTGAGCACACTGCTGATGTGGTGGCCGCGGCGCATGGTCATTTTGCCGCTGCGGCAGATTTCGAGGATGCGGCCGTCGTCTTCGCGCAGCACCTCGATGAGCCCTTCGATCTTGCTTTCGACGCCGGTCATCTCAATCATGAGCGACTCGGAGGTGAGATCGACGATGCGGGCGCGGAAGACCTCGACCAGGTCGAAGATCTGGGCGCGATTTTTGGGCGAGGCGGCTACCTTGATGAGCGCCAGTTCGCGGGTGACGCACGGGGCCTGGGCGATATCGTCCACATCCACGACATTCTCCAGTTTAAACAGGCTGGCGCGGATGCGGTGGCCGGCTTCGGCGGAGGCATCGCAGACCAGCGTGAGGCGGGAGAGGCCGGGACGCTCGCTGCGGCCCACGGTGAGGGAGTTGATGTTGATGTTGAGGCGGCGGAAGAGCGACGCCACGCGCGTGAGCACGCCGGGCAGGTCTTCAACGTAGGCGACGAATGTGTGCAGCATAAGGGTCTCCAGAGATCAGAGAACAGAGATCAGAGATCTGTGTTCATCGTTCCTAGTCCTTGGTCGATTTCAGGATTGCGTAGATCATTTTGCCAACCTCATGCGATAGGCTTTCGGCTTCCTCAATTTGTTTGGGAGAGCCCATTCCCAGCGTTCTGGCAATCTCAAGTTGTGTTTGCAATTCAAAATTAGAAGCCCGCGCAATGCCGAGGAATTGCCGGAATTCTCCTTTGTTCAACCTTCCATGTCCTTCTGCAATATTGCTTGGCAATGAAACCGCCGCGCGCCTGATCTGACTGGTGAGTCCGTACGTTTCTTCGCGCGGAAAGTCACGCGTTAAACCGTAGATAGCAACCGTAAGTTGCATCGCTTTTTGCCATACCAGCAAATCCCTGAATGAATGAGCCATAGTTTGCAGGGTCCGATTGCATGCACCGATCTCAGATGACTGAAACCTGCTCGCTGTTACTCGTCTTCTGGTGACTCCACCAGCGGATTTTTGCCGGGGCGGCGGATCATCTCATGCAGCGCGCTGCCGGCGGGGATCATGGGGTAGACCGAGTCTTCTTTCTCGACCATGAAGTTGAGCAGGAAGGCGCCGGGCGCGGAGCGAGCCGCCTCGACGGCCGCGGCCACCTCACCACGGGCGTGGACGGCCAGGCCGGGAATGCCATGCGCGTCGGCGAGCTTGACGAAGTCCGGGCTGACCAGCGGCGTGGACTCGTAGTTGCGCTCGTAGAAAAACTCCTGCCACTGGCGGACCATGCCGAGGTAGCCGTTGTTGATGATGGCGATGTTGATCTTGAGCTTCTCTTGCGCGATGGTGGAGAGCTCGGCTGCGGTCATCTGGAAGCCGCCGTCGCCGGCGATGACCCAGACCTCCTTGCCGGGGCAGGCGACCTTGGCGCCGATGGCGGCGGGCAGGGCGAAGCCCATGGTGCCGAGGCCGCCGGAGGTGATGAGGGTGCGCGGCTGCTCGTGGTGGAAGTACTGCGCCTCCCACATCTGATGCTGGCCCACGTCAGTGGCGACGATGGCATTGCCGCCGGTGGCGCGCCAGAGGTCGTGCATGACGTGCGCCGCGTAGAGGTGGCCGGAGTCAGGCAGGTTCTTGATGTCGCGCACGGAGGATGCGCCCTTCATGCCATCGATGGTTTTGAGCCATGCTGCGCCGTCGCGGCCGGGGATGCGCGGGAGAAGCTCCTCCAGCACTTCGCGGAGGTCGCCGATGAGGGCCACGTCGACCTTGACGTTCTTGTTGACTTCGGAGGGGTCCACCTCGATGTGAATCTTTTTTGCGTTGACCGCATAGGTGGAGAGGGTGCCGGTGACGCGGTCGTCGAAGCGCATGCCGCAGGCGATGAGCAGGTCGGCTTCCTGAATGGCGTGGTTGACCCACGACTCGCCGTGCATGCCCATCATGCCGAGGTTGAGCGGGTGCGAGGCGGGGAAGCCGCCGAGGCCCAGCAGGGTGAGGCCGACGGGAATCTGCGCGCGCTCGGCCAGTGTGCGGATCTGTTCCATCGCACCAGACTCCATGACGCCGTGGCCGGCGAGGATGACGGGACGCCTGGCGTTGCGGATGAGTTCGGCGGCCTGGGCGAGGCTGGACTCATCCACGCGGAGCATGGGGTGCGGGCGGTAGGGGCGCGGCCTGGCTGCTTCAAAGTCAAAGATGGCCGTGGCCTGCTGCGCGTCCTTGGTAATGTCAACGAGCACGGGGCCGGGGCGGCCGGACTTGGCGATCTGGAAGGCCAGGCGGATGGCGCTGGCGATGTCTTCCGCTTTGTTGACGAGGAAGTTGTGCTTGGTCACGGGCAGGGTGATGCCGGTGATGTCCACTTCCTGAAAGGCATCGGTGCCGAGCACCTTGCTTGGCACATTGCCTGTGATGCAGACAATCGGAATCGAATCCAGCATGGCGGTGGCGATGCCGGTGATGAGATTGGTGGCTCCGGGGCCGCTGGTGGCAATGGCCACGCCGACCTTGCCCGAGGCGCGCGCGTAGCCGTCGGCCATGTGCGCGGCGCCCTGCTCATGGCGCACCAGCACATGGTGGATGGGAAACTTGCGCAGCGCGTCATAGGCCGGCAGAATCGCGCCGCCGGGATAGCCGAACACGTCCGTAACGCCCTCGCCTACCAGCGTGGCCCACATAATCTCAGCGCCGGTGAGGCGTGTGGGGGTGGTGAGGTGCGCATTCGATGCTTGCGTGCTTGCCGTGGTTCCCATAATGACTCCTCGATGCTGAGTGCAATTCGTTGTACGTACAAA
>DATKWA010000099.1:0-40451 GCA_035529815.1 Occallatibacter sp.
CTGCTTGCTCCGGGCTACGCCCTCCGCAAGCAGGCCCCTCTCAACCAACAAAACAAGAACCAACAAACCCGAGGAATGGAATTCTACAGAACTTTTAGGACTTGACTTTGGTGTCGCGGCCGGCATATTGCTTGGTCTCAACCTCCGAATAATGCGCAATTCGAGCCAGCCGCTCGATGCCGCAAGCTCTCACCCAGATACATATTAGGTCCCCATATACGTTCGTTCCCGCAGTGGCTGTTCGCAGCAGGTCAGTCTTGAAAGAAGCCATAGACAGCGTTACCCGCAAAGGCGGCCTAACTCGGTCTATTTTTATTTTGGCCCTATTGTATTCTCCTGTTGACCAAAGAGCGCACCCATCGATTGCAAAGCAGGAGGTTGGTCCTGAATGGTGCGCCGCCAACGATCCAGACTGCGGAATAACCCCTGAAAAATCAACCGCTGGCAGACTGGTGACGCGAGTTTAATTGATTCGCCAATCGCGGCTAAGAATCGATGGATCTGTTGTAAACTGAACCTACGGATGATACCCTCCATCGGCACCTCAGATCACCAGGTAGTGATTGAAATTGGGGGTATTCCTATTGCCTTGCAAACGAGTGACCCAGATTTCGTCAGCATTCTGCGGGACCGTTATGGGGACTATATGCACTCAGGCGTGAACTCCGATTTCACATTTCAAGTGGAATTAATTCCTCCCGGCGCTTTCAATCCCGATGACGATGCGGAAGTGTGGCTTGAGAATGGCGAGTGGCGGCTTGAGCGCGGCGACTTCAGGGCCACATGGAATCCGGAAAGCCGCCAGGGATTGATTCGCCAGTCGGCAAATCCCTACTCCATCGACTCTGTTCTGCGCATTACGCACACGCTTCTGCTGGCCCGCACCGGAGGATTCCTGCTTCATGCCTCGAGTGCCGTGCGCAATGGCAAGGCGTTTCTGTTCTCTGGCCTGTCTGAAGCTGGAAAAACCACAATCGCCAGACTGGCGCCTCCGGATGTGGCACTGCTTACCGACGAAGCATCGTACGTTAGGCGAGTTGATGACCAATACCTGGCCTACGGCACTCCCTTCGCAGGTGAACTTGGAACGCCCGGCAAGAACATCTCGGCTCCGATCGCCGCGCTCTATTTTTTGGCGAAGGCGCAGCAGAACCAGATCGAGAAAATGGAGCCGGCCGAGTCTATCCGGCGGCTCATGCGGAATATCCTCTTTTTTGCGCACGACCCAAAGCTGGTTCGCATGGTTTTCGAATCGGCGTGCGCGTTTGTGGCGGCAGTGCCGGTTTATCAGCTTTCGTTTTTCCCGGACGAGCGTGTCTGGGACCTGATTGGGTGAGATATGGCAGCAACCGAGAAATTTTTAGCCAAGAGTACAGACATCGCGGCGCGCACTCTCGGCGACGAGACAATCATCATGTCCACCCTGGATTCCACGATCTTCATGCTGAACCCAACCGCAACGGTCATCTGGCAGGCAGCGGACGGCAACACCCCACTCTCCCGTATCGTCGAGGAGAAAGTATGCGCTGAGTTCGATGTTCCTGTTGAAGAAGCCACAGCGGACGCTCAGCACTTTGTTGATGAACTCTCCGAACACGGAATCTTAGTTGTCTCCGACCACCCTATTCCCCAGTAAGGAGGCTCCGTGAGCCTGCTCGAAGAGATGAATCAAAAGGCAACTGCCGCGGGCATTCCGCTGAGCGCGCATCTTGACATCACCTGGAAGTGCAACGAGCGCTGCGTCCACTGCTATCTCGACCACGAAGGCAAGGACGAGATGAGCACCGAAGAAATCAAGGATGTGATTCGCCAGCTCGAGGAGTGCGGCACATTCTTTCTCAGCATCAGCGGCGGCGAGCCTCTGTTGCGACGTGACTGTTTTGAGATTATGGAGTACGCGCGCAAACTCCGATTCAACGTAAAACTAAAGACCAACGCGGTGATGATCGGCGCCAAGGAAGCGGCGCGGCTCAAGCGGCTCGGCATCGAGCAGGTTCAGATCAGCATCTATTCCGACCGGCCCGAGATTCACGACGCCATCACCAAGCTGCCCGGATCGCTGCGCCGCTCACTGCAGGCAATCGAGCACCTCAAGGCCGAAGGCGTCAAAGTCTCCATCAGCAATGTGCTGATGAAGCAGAACGCGAACAACGGAAAAGCCGTCCTGAAGCTGGCAAAAGATCTCGGTGTCGAGTTCCACATCGATCCCACCATCACGCCCATGATCAACGGCGATCGCTCAATCCTCAACCTTGGCATTTCCAAGGAGGAACTCGAAGAAGTCTTCCACACGGAAGAATTCATCGGAAACGTAGGCGAGTTTTGTGCCCCGATTTCGACCGTAGACGACGACGTGCTGGAAGGCCACAGTTGCAGCGCGGGCCATACCCTGGCGTATATCTCTCCATCGGGCGACGTCTTCCCTTGCGTGCAGTTTCCCATGCCGTGCGGCAACGTGCGCGAAAAAACTTTCCGCGACATCTGGTTTCGCTCCGAGCAACTCACCGAACTCCGCACCATTCGAGTAAAAGACCTGCCAACGTGTTCGGGATGCGGCCACGCTGCCTATTGCACGCGCTGCCCGGGCCTTGCCTACATGGAAGGCAACATGCGCGGCCCATCCAGCGCCGATTGCGCAAAGTCAGAAGCGCGCACCGGCATTCCCAGTGCCTGGCAAATTAAGTCTGGCGCGTGTTCCCTGCCCACCGTCAACCTCGTTCAAATCAGCGTTGCCTAGCCGCCTGTCATGACATTTCGCGCGGGCGGGAAAGTTCATAACAGGCTCTCGCGGCCTCGCACCTGCGCTCCTCATACCGCTCGCGCGGCAGACCCACCCACAATGCGCGCTAACCGCACAACGGGATAAAGCCATTCCAGCGCTCCCGGCAACTTCACTGCATGAAAGTCATTGCGTGTCGGAGTCAAAGCCTGTCCGATCAGAAGCCGCGCGCGGTTTACCATGCTCTCGCCGCGCGAGCGAGCCAGCAGCCACTCCAGCGTCGGCTTCGTCTCCACCTGCGTCGGCATCGGCCACCACTCTGCCTCAACTCGATCCGCCAATCGCGCCACTTCAGGATCAGAGCAGATCTTCGCAAACATCTCTTCAGGTATCCCCGCCTGCCAGTGCTTCTCCAGGATATACAGACTCACATAAACGCTTCGCCTGATATTTTCGCCGCCAAGATGGATCTCAACAATCGCCCAATCAAACTTTGGATGCGCCCTCAGCACCTCGGCCATATCGCAGAACTGTGAGAACTGCGACCATGCATGATTGTCGTTCCCCGCGTGCAGCGCCAGGCTGAACAGCAGATCCTCCGCGCCGAACATCGGCACCTCGCCGTCCATCAGCTTCGCCAGCCTCACCCGCCGCCATAGGCCGGCCATATCAATCTTCCGCGCGCTCAACTTCGGAGCCAGCCCCCAGTGCAAATCCACCAGCACTCCATCCGCGGCCTTGAATCCATGCTCATAGTTGAACCGGAAAACCAGGGCCTGCTGCGCCTCGTCCAGGCCGAACTGGTCGCGAAATCCCATCTCGCTCAGCGCATCGCGTGCGGCCGCGGCGCAGTGGGCCGGCACAACAAGATCCAGATCGTGCGTAAACCGGAGCGCGCAGTTGCCATAGTAGACCTCTGCCAGCAGCGGCCCTTTGAACGCGGCGTGCTCAATCCCACGCGCACGCAAATGTGCGGAAACGGCCTCAAGCCTTTTCGCCAGAATCAGGTTCCGCCCGGCAATCCGATTGCTCGTCTCGCGCAACGATTCCATCACCGCGGCCGGAACCATGCCCGCTGCATTCTGCTTCAGATGAATAAAAAGCAGCGCTTCCAGCCCATGCATCTCCGCAAGCGCAAGCAGGCGCTGCCAGTCTGGCCCGGCCGCCAGCAGTTCGTTTAGATGTCGCTTTTCGCTCTCCGTCAGCCCCACGCGCGCAATCGCAAGCAGCAAAGCCAGTTCCGGCTGGCTCTGCCCAGTCACGCGCACGGGGAGACCGGCGCGCCGCTCAAGCGCCGCAAACGCGCACGCACACCCAGCACCACGCGCAGGCTAAAATCCGACCGCTGCAGCAGCAGCCCCATCAGTCGCTGCCACACCGGCCGCCTCAGCCCAACCTGACGGCCCCGCCTGTCAATCGACACCAGCTTGCCTACAATCTCTGCATCTCGAACTGGACGATCGTCGCAAAGCAGAGTGTCGCCGCGCGTAATCACATGATCCGCGGCGATCTGAATGATGCGATGAAGTGTAAGCCCGTCGTCCCGCCTGAACAGGACAATCTCTCCCCGCCTCAGCTCGGCAAAATTGCTGCGTCGCACCGTGACCACGTCTTCGGGCCAAACTGCCGGCAGCATGCTCACCCCATGAACCTTCAGGCACACCTCTCCCGAGTCGCGAGCCACGTTTGAAACCAGCTCACAGCACGCTGCGCGACGCTGTGCCTCTGCATTCATCTCTGGAAGGGGCTACGAGTTCTTGCGGTTGAACTGGCAGGATGACTGGGTTGTCTGCACCTTGCCGCAAGACAAAGCCATCGTCTCAAAAACACGCTCGTGCCGCACTTCAGGCTTCTGATAAGGCTTCTTGACAACAGACTTGCTGTCTGCCGCCGATGGAACGCGACGCGTCTGTTCAGGTTGGCTCATCGTGACCTCGTGACATCATTATACCTTGCACCGTAAATGGCAGACAGCAATCTGTTCAGGGCAACATTCAGAACCTGCAAGGTCAAATCGCAGTCTGCCTCTCCGGCGAGTTTCCTGTGCGCGACCGCGCCAGAGTGGCAGTCCTGAACCATTCTTCAATTCAACCCGGACTGCGTCAACTTGACAGCGCAAAAGGCTGCCGTTGAACCGCACTGAGTGATCGACGGGAGCTGTGTTCCGTAGTAGATGCTGGCGGCCTGCCCGGACGCTGAGTCGTTGTCCACGATCATCGCACTCGTGCCTCCCGTTGCGCTGGTCGTATTAAATGCTGTCGTACTTTGGCTGCTGCTGGTAAGCGGCAACGTGTAGGTAAAGACCTCTGGCAGGGAGATTCCAAAGAACGCGTAGTCCACGGTCGGGCCCGTGGCCGACGCGCTGGTCAGTGTGCATTGGTTGCCTGTGGCGCCTGTAAACGTCGCCGATACCGAGCTCGTGAAAGTGAACGTCGTGGGATTCGTCACGGTAATCGTTGCCTGCCCATCAATTGCTGCCGCCGCGCCCGCAGTGCAGCCACCGGAACCGGATGTCACCCCGGCAATGGTCACAATCTGACCGTCGACAAATGCATTGGTCGGCGTGGTCACGGTCACTGTATTTCCGCTTTGGGAAATTGCACTTGGAGTGTACGAGATATCTGAGCTATAGAACTCGGTGACGGGCGAATTAGAGGCGCCAGCAGTGGTATACGGGGTAACCGTATATTGAGCGGTTGAACTCATGGTGCCCGAAGTGAACTGGAACTGAGCAATACTGCTGCCTCCCGTGCTGGCGTAGGCTATCAGCAGTTCACCATTGCTTGACGCAGTCCCTGAACCGATCCCAGTGTTATAGTACTTATTGTCGGGCGCTGGCGAATACAGTGTAATAGGACCTGAGCAGCCTTCCGAACTGAGACTCACAGCCGTCTTCAAGCTCAAGGTACTCGATGTAAATCCAATCTGGTCAAGTACCGAGCTGCCACCAAAACCAGTGTTACAGCCATCTGCCGCGTAAACCACAGAGTTGGTCGAGTCAACTACAGGGCCGTCCTTGATGCCTCCCGCGGTGTTGCTCGTACCGACAACATACGACTTAACCGACGACCCGTCTGCCACGTAGTTGTAGAGGGTGCCATTCGAGTCTCCGACGAAGATATTGCCCGTACCTGACACATCAAGCACCGGAGCGGAAAGGTTGTTGCCGCTGCTTACAGTGACAGGAAAGTTCCCGCCCGCATGAGCCGGCTGCGACCCCAGAAACACCGGAGTAATGGAGTACAGGAAGCCCGCGTCATCGCCAACATAAGCCGTATCGTTTGAGTAGTTAACAAACGGGGATGAGTATGTGTCGGACCCGGTAGTAGCGTTGGCGACTAGGCCGAGCGGGAGCATGTAATCCCTCGCGTTGCTTCCAGATGTACTGCCCGGGACTGCCGGATGTAATGAGCAAGTCGGCGTACTGGTCCCATTGTTGGTACAGGTGCCTGTCTCGGTGCCGCTTCCCCAAGTCAGCACATGAAAGATCGCGCCGATATTGGGGTCGTTCTCAACATACGCGATCTCGGTGCCATCAAGCGAAATGGTCGGCGAAGTGGCAACAGGTCCGACACCGGAGGCGTAGGAAAAGATGAAACTGGGGTATGTATAACCTGTGCAAAGGGGAGACCCCGTTCCACTATAAAGCTCATTGAATCCAACAATGTTGGCCTGGGAGCCATTCGTCCCGTCGGTAACGCTGCCCCAGCCGAAATTATTCAGATCCGCGCTATCGGTCAACACGACTTCGGTCCCTGGCGTGAGCGCGTAGACGACCACTGTGTTCGCCACCCGGACAGCTGCGATCTCACCGAGGGCTGTGCCACTGAGATTTCGATTGATTGCAGCCGCCAAATTGATCGCTTCGCTATCTGCGTTCGTGCTGACCGTCCCCGAAGTGTATACCTGGAAATTCGTTCCTGTGTTCGACGATGTACTGGGGGTCAGGCTCAGGGTCACTGCGCTTCCACCCGTCGGCGTTACCGTGACAGAAACCGCTGTGCCTGTAGTGTATTGCGTGGTGGTACTGAAGGTGCCAGTAACATTTGCCCGTGAACTCCCTGTCGAGGCGTCTACAGGAAAAACAGCGAAGTCCGCAGTGCAGCTCGGCGTGGCGTTCACGTCAAAGTTATACTTGGCCGGTGACATGCCCGCAGCCACCCCGCCCGCGCCAAGCGAGACGCTCCAATCGCGCTTCAGCGTGGGGCTCGACGTAGTCCTGCCGTTCCGATCCCGGTCGTGGTCATGCTGGCGCCGATCCCGGTCTCTGCCCCGCGAGTGGCCATGGTCCGGGCCGTTGCCATGCAGTTGCCAGGTTCCATAGGCGCGCGGCTCGTCTTCCATCTTTTTGGCTTGCTCTGGGGTGTAACCAGCCGTGAAGAGCACATGCCGGGAACTCCAGTCCAGAGGCACCGGAACGGAGCCGTCAGGCCTGGCGAATTTCTGTCCAAAAGCTGGGACCGCCAACGCGATCGCAACCAAAGATACTGCGACCGTAGACAACCCACAGGACAACCGATTTCTACTCAGCATGGCTCAAATTCTCCGATCTTGCATTGTGTCATTCATATCCCCGCCGCGCCTGACAACTCGCGTGTCAACGTAAAAGCGGGTCTTAATCTTTACGCACTAATCGATATTGCTAAGGGCCCAAATGCCCCGAAAATATGCAACCTGACCGCACGCAACCGAAGCCTAGGAACCGACTGTAGTTAGTCTGAATTGTACCCCGCTCCAGCAGCGTTTCAAGTGAAAATCTGCGCGCCGCAACCCGCCAGTGCAAACCAAAGTTGTAGGCCGTTTTCGCACAGCCAGCCAGGGCAGTTCTGGCGCTCCAAGCCGGCCTGAATCCGGGTAAAATCCCGGCTCCTCACAACCTGCCGCCAGACCCCATTTTTGACGATCGGGATGCACAGCATTGCATTCACACGCACTGGACGCCCTCCGGCCTGCTTCACCCGCCATTGCCACCCCTGATTTGCAGGTGTTAGCCTTGCTTTTGAACGTCCGCACGGAAGGAATCTGTAAAAAATCATGCAAACCACTTATAACGGCCTCGAATTACCCAAAAACGGCAAGCCTATCGCCTATGCGAACGGCACCTTTGAAGTTCCTGACAATCCCATCATTCCTTTTATTGAAGGCGACGGCACCGGTCGCGACATCTGGAAGGCATCCCAGCGTGTCTTCGACGCAGCCGTCGAAAAAGCCTACGGCGGCAAGCGCGCCATTCGCTGGTTTGAGATCTTCGCCGGCGAAAAAGCCTTCCGCCAGTTCTCCACCTGGCTCCCCGACGACTCCGTAGCCGCCGCCCGCGACCTCCGCGTCTCCATCAAGGGACCCCTCACCACTCCCATCGGCGGTGGCATCCGCTCGCTCAACGTCGCCCTGCGCCAGCTTCTCGACCTCTACGCCTGCGTCCGCCCGGTTCGCTACTACCAGGGCGTCCCCAGTCCCGTAAAGCACCCCGAGAAGGTCGACATCGTCATCTTCCGCGAGAACACTGAAGACGTCTACGCCGGCATCGAGTTCAAGCAGGGCTCCACCGACGCCGCGCGCCTCATCGACTTCCTCAACAACGACCTGCTCAAGGGCAGCAAAAAGAGCGTGCGCGAAGACTCCGGTGTCGGCATCAAGCCCATCTCCATCTTCGGCACCAAGCGCCTGGTCCGCTACGCCATCCGCCACGCCCTTGAATCTGGCCGCAAAACCGTCACCCTCGTCCACAAAGGCAACATCCAGAAGTTCACCGAGGGGGCCTTCCGGGAGTGGGGTTACGAAGTCGCCACCGAAGAGTTCCGCGCGCACGTCGTCACCGAGCGCGAAAGCTGGATCCTCGGCAACGTCGACGCCAACCCCAGCATCACCGTCCAGGAGAATGCCGCCCTCATCGAGCCCGGCATCGAGTTCGGCAACCAGGACTTCCGCGACGCCATCTACGCTGAAATCGAGGGCGTCCTCGCCGCCATCGGCAAGACCCACGGCAACGGCGCCTGGAAGTCGAAGATTCTCGTGAACGACCGCATCGCCGATTCCATCTTCCAGCAAATCATCATCCGCCCCGCCGACTACTCGATCCTCGCCACCACCAACCTCAACGGCGACTACATCTCAGACGCCGCCGCAGCCCAGGTCGGTGGTCTCGGCATCGCCCCCGGAGCCAACATCGGCGATGGCTTCGCCGTCTTCGAAGCCACCCACGGCACCGCGCCCAAGTATGCCGACAAGGACGTCATCAACCCCGGCTCGGTCATCCTCTCCGGCGTCATGCTGCTCGACTTCATCGGATGGAAAGAAGCCGCCAAGCTCATCGAGAATTCGCTCGAAAAAACCATCCTGCAAAAGTTCGTCACCTACGACTTTGAACGCCAAACCGCCGGCGCAACCAAGGTAGGCACAAGCGAATTCGCCACCCGCATCATCGGCAATATGTAACGAAACAGTTGCCTGGGCCTTTAATCCCAGGGGAGGAAGTTGAAATGAGAAAGAAAGTAAGCATTGTTGGCGCCGGCAACGTGGGCGCCACGGCCGCTCACTGGATTGCGGCCAAGGAACTTGCCGATGTCGTCCTCATCGACGTAGTGGAAGGCGTACCGCAGGGCAAGGCCCTGGACCTCCTTGAGGCCATGCCCATCGAGAAGCGCGACGTTCATGTCGTCGGCTCCAACGACTACGCCGCCAGCGCCAACTCTGACATCGTCATCATCACCGCCGGCATCCCGCGCAAGCCCGGCATGAGCCGCGACGACCTGCTCAACACCAACTACAAGATCATGTCCGACGTGGTCTCCAAGGTCGTTGCACAATCGCCCGAGTCCATCCTCATCATCGTCTCCAACCCGCTCGACGCCATGGCCCAAACCGCCTATCGCCAGGCCGGCTTCAATCGCGAGCGCGTCATCGGCATGGCCGGTGTGCTCGACTCGGCCCGCTTCCGCACCTTCATTGCAGAAGAGTTGAATGTCAGCGTTGAAAACGTAACCGCCTTCGTCCTCGGCGGCCACGGAGACACCATGGTCCCCCTGGCCCGCTACTCAACCGTCGCCGGCATTCCCATCACCGAGCTCATGTCGGCTGAGCGCATCGAGGCCCTTGTGCAGCGCACCCGCGACGGCGGCGCAGAAATCGTCAAGCACCTCAAAACCGGAAGCGCCTTCTATGCCCCCTCCGCCGCAGCCACGGAGATGGCCGAGGCAATCCTCAAGGACAAGAAGAAAATCCTGCCCTGCGCCGCCTACCTCACCGGCGAGTACGGCATCGAAGGTTACTACATCGGTGTCCCCTGCAAACTGGGCGCAGCAGGCCTCGAGCAGATCATCGAGATCAAGCTCACGCCCGAGGAAGACGCGGCCCTCAAAAAGAGCGCCGCCGCCGTCAAGGAACTCTGCGCCGTCATCGGCGTCTAGAACCCGGCAAAACAAAAGCGGTGCATTCCAGTTCTCAATCTGAGTTCTGGAATGCACCGCTTCTTATTCCGTAAATCTGTCCCGGTAACTTCGCGGGGCCCAGTCCTCAGTCCATCGCCACGCTCAACTGGTGCCGAACATCCGCCCCGCGAATCCAGAAAATCACGTCCGTGGCAATATTCGATGCGTGATCCGCAATCCGCTCCAGATTCTTCGCCACCAGAATGCCCTTCATCGCCTGCGGCGTCAGCTCCGGCTTCTCCTCGATCAGCTTCAGCAGATCCTCGTGGGCAATGCGGTTCATCCGATCGATCTCGTCGTCCATCGCGCGTACTGACTCGGCCAGCTGCACATCCCCATCCAGCAGCGCCTGCACCGCGGAGCGAATCATCTTCCCTGCAAACTCGCCCATTGCGGCAAAGTCCACCGGCAGGTCAACCTCGTCCATGTTCAAAGTCTCTTTGGTGCGGCGCGCAATCCCCATCGACTGGTCGCCAATCCGCTCCAGGTCGCCGTTGATCTTGATCACCGCCAGAATAAACCGCAGGTCGATCGCCATGGGCTGTTCCTTGGCCAGCAGTTCGTAGGCCATCTCGTCCAGTTCCCGCTGCGCCGTGTTGATCGCCGTCTCATTCTGCTTCACGAACTTGCACAGACCCTTGTCCCGCTGCAGATACGCATCCACGGCAGTCTCCACCGCCTGTTGGGACAGGGCGGCCATGGCCATCAGCTTGTCCTTCAGTTCGGCCAGTTGCTGGTGAAAGTGAATGCGAGGCACGGCGTTTTTCTCCCTATCTATCTATTCTGCATCATGCAGTGATTCACTATTCTGCATCATGCAGTGTTACAGAGAGGCAAAATTCAGGCAATGAACCGGATTGGTCAACTCAAATGCACCAGAATGGTCATACTTGGCGGAATTCGTCTCAAAATGAGTTGGACGCAGCAAGCCTCCGATCGCTTCTCCGCCGTGGCCGGCCGCAGCGGATGAAACCTGGGATACACCCCGGAAGGCACCCCAAAGCCCTACGCCGCCACGTCGAACCGCTCAACCTTGGGGCGCTTCTTGCGCGAGGCCTGCCACATATCGTAGCCCGCCTGCATGTCGTACCAAAAGCTCGCGTGCGTTCCGAGCGCGTCCGACAACCGCAGCGACATATCCGCGGATATCCCCGACGCCCCATTCAGAATGCGCGAAAGCGTAGTCCGCGAAACATGCAGGCGCTTGGCCGCAGTCGTCACGTCCAGGTCTCCCAGATACTCGCGCAAAACCTTGCCCGGATGGGGCGGATTAAACATTTGCGTCATCGTGTTAACTCCCGTGATAGTCCACCAGAATTCCGTCTTCGCCCTCGAATCTAAAAGGAGCCGCCAGTTGCCATTCACCCGAATGGACCAATGGCCTTCGAGGTTGCCCTGAGCGGATGCAGACGCCATGCCGGCGTATTCAAATCGGCGGGCGACCTGGCCGCATCAAGTGCGAAAAGCTGAATGGATTGCTTTGTGGCATGGGCAGGTTGAATCCCCGCCTTGCTTCCGGTCTTAAAGAATTTCTCAATCCCGGCGTGCTGAAAGCTCTTTACCATGCGTTAAGCGTAACGCCTCACGCACACCCGGTCAAGCCATTCCCTGCCAGACGCCGCAGGACCAGCTTTGCCCTTACCCTCTCTTACGCTCCCGCAAGTACTTGCGGTACCGCGATTTCAGCCGCAGCATAAGCGCCCGCGCCCATCGGTGCTGTGTTGAAAGTGCCGCCAGACCTGCAAGCATCAACGGAATCCCCGGAAGAATCGGCAGCACAAGGCCTAACAGGCCAACCGTCAGGCAGACCCATCCCACGATCTTGACCCATAGAGAACTCTGTTCCTCATACGTTGTCCGGGCCATCGCGCCACCTGCTGGTTATACTCAATTCTGCCACTTGATATAGTCCAATCCTGCCAGCGAATATAGCCCTTTGCTGCCACGCAGCACACGACATTCCTGCCACCGGAGTCGGAGACAAAATGCAGCACTCATCCACGCCGGAGGTGTGCGGGAGTGTTTACCGAAGTGTTACTTCCGAGTGGCCGACTGTCGTTAGCACATAATATGTCCGGTGGTTTTAGCAAGTGAAGTGTCCGCTTAGCGGGCGGCGAGGATGGAACCATGCGCGAGAGCATGGAGATCTATCCGAGGACCGCAGCGGAGCGGGCGATGAAGTTGCAGGAAGTATTGCTACGAGCCACATCGGGCAAGATCAAGTGGTGGCAGGCGGCCGAGTTGATCGGCATCAGCGAGCGGCAGATGCGCCGATGGCGGAAGCGCTATGAGGAAGAAGGCTCCCAGGGACTACTGGACCGACGACGGCGTAAGCCCAAGCAGCAGGCGCGTGCCGAAGGAGCAGGCCGAAGAGGTTCTGAGCTTGTATCGGGACAGATACTTCGATCTGAACGTTCGGCACTTTCATGAGAAGCTCGGCGAGGACCATCAGATCGGGTTGAGCTACACGTGGGTTAAGCAGGCGTTGCAGGCAGCCGGTCTGGTGAAGCGCAAGGCCAGGCGTGGCGTGCATCGCAAGCGGCGTGAGCGGCGTCCACTGCCGGGGATGATGCTGCACATCGACGGCAGCGATCACCAGTGGTTTCAGGATGAGCGCCGGCACGACCTGATCGTGATCCTGGACGACGCCACCAGCGAGATCTACTATGCGCAACTGGCCGAGGAGGAAACGACCGCCACCGTGATGGTCGGGCTGCGTGCGGTGATTGAACAGAAGGGGCTGTTCTGTTCGCTCTATTCCGACCGTGGGGCTCATTTCTGGCGGACGCCGAAGAGCGGCGGCAAGGTCGATTATGACCGCCCAACACAGGTGGGCCGCGCCATGAAGGAACTTGGCGTGCATATGATTCCGGCCTACTCTCCGCAGGCGCGGGGCCGCTCGGAACGCAACTTCTCCACCTGGCAGGGTCGGCTACCGCAGGAGTTGCGATTGCGCGGGATCAGAACTTTAGAAGGAGCCAACAGGTTTCTCAACGAGCACTACATCGCCGAGTTCAACCACCGCTTCACGGTGCCGGCAGCGCAGCGGGGTACGGCGTTTATCTCCTGCCGGAACAGGAACCTGGAAATGGTCTTCACGCAACGATTCGAACGCACGGTTGACCAGGACAACACCGTGCACTTTCACAACCTGGTCATGCAGATTCAGCGTGCCGAGTGGCGCCCCACCTTGGCTGGATGCAAGGTGATCATCCATCAGCACCTGGACACTACCCTGACCCTGATGATCACAGGACATCGCGTCGGACATTACAGCGCAGAAGGAAAACTCTTGACGCCGCTGACCAAAAAACAAATCAAGGCGGTGGAAAAGACGTTGAAAGGAAAAGTCAACCACTCGGAAGCAAGCCCTTGCGCAACTCACCTTGCCAATTTGCGTCCTTGCCTTCCTCCTCTGAGCCTGAAACCATGGTTACAGCCAGATGTCAGAACTCTTTCAACTCGGTGCATTGCCATCAAAGCCCGCCCGGATCGGCACTCCCAAGCCCACCACCGCCGTCCTCTGGCTGCAAAGCATCACACTGGTGTGGATGCTGGTGGAACTCGGCGTCTCCGCGTACGCAGCCGTGACCGCTCGCAGCCCGGCGATGATGGCATTCGGGGGCGACAGCCTTGTCGAGTTGCTATCAGCCATCGTCGTGCTCCTGCAGTGGACCCCCAAAATGTCCATCTCCGAACGCACGGCGCACCGCTCAGCAGCATTGTTACTGTTCGCGCTTGCTCTTGCCGTTGGCGTCATCGCCCTTGGGTCCCTGGGGCTTCATCTTCAGCCCGAAACGAGCTTTGCTGGTATTGGAATCACCATTGCCGCACTGGCCGCAATGCCGGTGTTAGCCGCCCTTAAGCGCCGCGAGGCTAAGCGCAGCGGGAATGCGGCTCTCGCCGCCGATGCAGTGCAGTCCGCAACGTGCGCGTACATCGCACTCATCACTTTGGCTGGCCTTGCGCTTAACGCCGCATTCCATATTCCATGGTTCGATTCCGTCGCCGCTCTGGTGGCTATCCCGATCCTCATCAAAGAGGGCAGATTGGCGTGGCTGGGCCAAGGTTGCGGGTGCTGCTGAGGTTGTTGTCAGGTCGTCGCCGATACTTCCCTATGCCGAATTTTCGCCCAGGTGGGGAACGGAAGCTGGCCGGAATCTTAGTACCGGAAGGATTGCCGAAGATACGCCCGAAATACAACTTTCCGCGGTTGCTACTGAGGCTTCGTTGGACTTGCCTGCGTCTCGGCTGGAGCGCTGAACGAGCGCTCCAGACCGGTGTTCCACCGTTCACGCGGAGGTTTCCTTCTAGTCAGATGGATCCCGTGAGCGTCGAGAAACTAGTCCAAGGTCAGAGGAGTCTGTGACTCGAATTTCGCCTGATCGAGCACAATTCCAAATCCCGGTTCAGTCGGCAACGCGATGTGGGCCTTCACCGGCACCATCGGGTTACTCTCGAAGTGGTAGTAGTGTTCCATCTTCAAAATGAGGTACTCGCCTAGCGGAAAGGTCATTGGCGATTGGCTCGCGATGATGTTAATCGCAGCCCGCAGGCTATGGCCATGGGGAATCACCGGCACGTCGTGCAGTGAGGCTACGACGCCGATTTTCAACAGCTCCGACGTGCCGCCGCACCACTCCGGATCTGCCTGCACGACCGAAAGCGCATTCGCCTGTAAATAGCGTTCGACCTCCCATCGTCCGTAGAAATGCTCGCCCGAAGCAATCGGAATCGTCGTGCTGCGATGAATTTCCGCGAAGCTGTCAATCTTCTCCGGATGCGTTACTTCCTCCATCCAGCGCGGCCGGTATTGCTCAACTCGCCGAGCCCACTCCAGCGCGTAATTCTGGTCCCAGCCGCTGAAAGCGTCAAACATCAGCTCGGTATCATCTCCTACCGTCTCCCGCAGGATACGTACCAGTTCCACGTTCTTATTCATACCCTCCGGTCCCGAGCCAGGACCGTATCCAATGAACCACTTCTGATATCGAAAGCCATCATTCTTGTTGATCAGTGCTCGCCTGCGCACCGCCTCCGGCTCAAGAGAGAAGCCGAGGCAGCTCGCATACATCTCAACCGATTCTCGCGTTGGTCCTCCGAGCAGCCGGTATACGGGAACTCCGTAGTATCGCCCGCGGACATCCCACAAGGCGTTGTCCGCTGCGCTGATCGCCATCATGAAGATGCCGTCGCGCGATTGCCGGTTTGAGCGATACATCTGGTCCCACAGGGCTTCGCCAGCCAGCGCATCCTTGCCAATCAGGAACGGCTTCAGCTCAGCCGCCAGAATTAGCGCCGCGTCCTTCTCGATCGGGCCGTATAGCCCATCCACTCCGGCTGACGTCCGAATGCGTACATAGATCGCGCTCGTCTTCACTGTGTGCATGCCCGAAGGCTTGTCAACGTAAGGGGGCTTTCGCAATCGATCGTAGATATCCAGCGGATTCACTTGTGCCTGACGGTTTACCCCACCTTCCTCCTGGTAGCTTCCATGCAGCTCAAAAAGCTCTACAGCCTGTATCGTCAGTGGCCCACCCGCCTGCGATGCATCAGGACGCGGTGCAGCAACCGCATAGGTAAATGCGCTTGGGCTCATTGTGGCAAAGGCTGTCACCGCTGCGTTGCGCAGAAAAGAACGTCGGCTACTGGATGGAATGCGATAAAGCGAGTTGGAGTTCAAGATTTTCGGCCTCTTATCAGAAATTTCTATTAGCTTTACCACCCGGAATTCATCTTCCGGATTCTCAAAGTCGCGTGATTCGAAATATTCTGTCGTTAGCAAGCAAGTTTAACAATTGCCCCTTCAGATGCAGTCCTGAGCGGTTTGTCGGATCTTCCCTAACCCGAGAATCGTGGTAGGGGAAGGGTATGGTCTGTGGCGACTAGGTGAGATTGCGTTTGTAGAGTGCAAGGAGTTCGGCCCAGGCGCGTTCGGCTCCGGCTTCGTTGTAGACCTGGCTGCCGCGCACCGTCCAACCGTGATTGCAACCGTCGTAAACCTCGACCGTTGCGGTGAGATGGGCTGCGGCAAAGGCGGCTTTGAGCGTGTCTTTGGCAGCGGGATCACGCTTGTCGTCGTTGTCGGCGACTGCACAGAGAACTTCGGCTTTCATCTTCGGGATGAGCAGGTGCGGACTGTCGGGCTTGTCGGTTACGAGACCTCCGCCATGGAATGTGGCTGCGGCGCCGACGCGGTCAGGGGCAGTGGCCGCGGTGCGGAAGGTGAGCGGGCCGCCCATGCAGTAGCCCTGAACGCCCATCTTCTTTTTCTTGTCGGTCTGGGGTTGTGAGTCGAGAAAGGCGACGTAAGCCTTCGCATCACTGACGTTGGCGTCGGCGGTGAGAGCTGCTGCCATCGGCATGACCTTGGCGCGGTCTTCGGGCTTACTGAAATCGAACGTGCCATCGACAACGGGCGCCTTCGCGTTGCGGTAGAAGGGATTTGGGACCAGGACCAAATAGCCCTGAGCGGCGAGCCGCTGTCCCAGTTCGCGGAAGACGGGCCGGAGGCCGAGGATATCGGTCCACACCAGGACGGCGGGCCAGCTGCCTTTGCCTTCCGGATAGAAGAGCGCGGAGTCAGAGACGCCGCTGGCCATGGGCACATTGACGTCGGTCTCTACAACTTTGGCTTGTGCCGTTGCGGCGGGGAAGTGCAGCGCGACGGCGGTGGCTGCGGCTCCGAGGCCGAATGTACGGCGCGAAACAATGGGATCGTGCGTGAGGTCCTGGTGAATGAATTCATCGCACATGCGGTTGGAGTCTCCTGTTTTCGTTCCGGACAGTATGGCGGAAGGGACGCGGGTTTGTCGATCCGAAGAAGAGGGGCGATGAGACCTGGTGCGGAGGGCCTAGCGGAGACCATGCGGTCGTTGGCTGCTCCTTCATTGTCTGGATTGAAGAGCATGCTGCGAGAGGATGGTCGCGTGCTCTCCCCAAACCCGAACCGCAGTCACTTCCGGATTGAGGGTCGCTCGCCCGCAACTGGAAAACGGGCTTGGACCGCGAAGCCGCCACACAACCTTTTCTGGAGCGCAGTGTGAAACCGACCACGATGCCACACACGTAATTCACATTGCAAACCTACTGCGGAAACTCGTCCGGGGGAGTGAGGTTCCGCACTACGGCATACTCTGAATTATGGCGTCGAGCAACGGGTGCAGCGTTGAGGCGAAGGGATTTGCGACGGTAACTCCAGCCCAAGTGAAGCCGTCTTGCATATCTTCAGAGAGAAGCAGGCGGCAACCGGCATCTGCGGCCGTAGCGAGAATAACCGAATCCCATATTCCAAGCCGATGCTGGGAAGCCAGATCGGTACCAGCGATTACGACCTTCGCTGTAGTGTCCGCTACGTCATAAGAATCGCGCCAACCGAGAACAGATGAACGAGCCTCTTCAGGGGATCGTCCTGCTTTTCCCACAAGGACGTTGAATAATTCGCCTAGGGTCTGGACTGGCAGCACAATCAAATCTTGCGGAAGCTTCTGCACCAACTCAAGCGTGGCTTGTTTCTTAATGAGCCCGTTCAATCCCTCGGCATAGACCAGGATGTTGGTGTCCAGTGCAACTCTCATTGTGTTCATCGTGAGTACATCTCTTCTCGCGTCCAATGGCCGATTTCTATAACAGGCTGGGCCTGCAGTCTGGCCAGGAGCAACGATCGCGCCTTCTTCGCGAGATGACTGCTCGCCGCAACGGGCGCGATCTTTGCAACCGGAGTTCCGTGACTAGTCACAATGTAGCTGTTGCCCTTCTTCACCCCCTGCAAGAGCTGGGAGAATTCACGGTTGGCATCTGCGGCCGAGATCGGTTTTTCCATATAACCTCCATATGTAGTGATATTAACTACATTCGAGAAAGCGGGCAAGTATAATTGTTGGGGTTAGGCGAGACGAACCGGTTTTTCAGCTTTTCATTCTTGTCGGAGGCAGTCTCTGATTCGGCCAACTCCTGCATCGTCGCCGATCCTTCCCTTAGACAAATGTTCGCCCCAAGTGGCCTTTGCGCCTCCCGTTTTTGGGATCGGGGAAGAGTTGGCGGTCACTCGCCCCAGGGTGACGATGTACACCGCCATTAACGCAACCGACTGCCACCTACAGCGACTGCCAAATATCGCGAACTGCCTCAATCACCACATTCGGCTGTGTCATCTGAATAAAGTGATGGCTCCACACGGCGCGACGCAGCTCGCCTGTCGGTGATCTCTTCGCCAAATCGAGCTGCAACTCCTGCCAAGTCTTTTCGATCCCTTGAAGCTGAGCCTCGGTGATACCAGGTGGTAAGTCCCTCAGAGTCAACTCTCCGTGCGTGAGTACGATCATTGGTAACGTGGTCTTCCAGTCGAGCAGCTCGCCGGGCTTCGTCAGGAAGCCGTCGGGGGCGGGTGCTCCCATCGACGGAGTAATTTCTCTGAACCGCCAGACTTGCTCTTCGTGGGCGCTGTCTACCAGCACGAGTCCCGCAACTTCAGCCGGGTATTTCGTAGCGTAGTATCGAACATAAAGTCCGCCAAGCGAATGTCCGACCAGCAGAAAAGGCGCCTTCTCGCCCGCAGCCGCGAGCAACGCGTGCAGGTCGGCCAGCACTTCATCTTCGGATTGTGACTTTGCCGTCTTCTCGCTTGCGCCGAGGCCTGCGCGATCGTAACTGCACACACGCGTGAACTTCGCAATCTCCGGTGCAACTTTGTTCCAATCCGCCGCAGTGCGTCCGGCTCCCAAAACCAGGACAACCGTCGCCTTCGCCCTGGCACCGCTGCACGATATCGAAAGTTCTCGGTTGCCGATGCTGACTATCCGTGTTTCGGCGAAAGCTCCTGAAGCCAGAAGCAGCACGACAAGACAAATTCCTGTTCGTGTATGAAATTTCATCGAGAATCGCATATCAGCTCCCTGCCGCTCATGGCGGGCGGGACCCACTCAAGCAAGGTTAAGCACGAAGAGTGGACGCATGGTGACTTCCTGGACATGAACAGCCCTCGCCATGCTAATTGCGAGGGCGTGATGTACGAGTGGTCGCCCAACCGTCGATAACTCCTGAGTAAACAGGATAGCGGCCGAAAGCGGCCCGTCGAGCTGGAGGTAAATCTTCAGCCTTCTGGGCCGGGGTGAGATGGCGGCAAAGCACTATAACGGGTGGCAGCAAAGCACTATATCCAGCACCACCGCCACCCGACCCGCCGTGCCACGATCCCGCACAGCCTATCCCCTTCTGAATTCAGGGCATTTCAGCATACGTCTCCTGTATGGACTCGCGCCTCTGAAAAACAATTTCATTCAAACCGAAGGTCCAGCCCACAGCTACCGACACTTCTCCCAACACCCTCCATGCGAGAACGAGCAACGCCAAGGGCTCACAATCCATTTGCAGAGAATTACCGTGCCTCGGCGCACAATCAAGAGATGAGCCTTCTCCACTCTGTGCCGCAGTCTCAGGCAGGAAACAGGCAGACCCCCTCCCCCCCTTTCCCTGTGAAACTGTGAGGAATTATGAAAGGCACAGGAAACAAACCACTTAGGCCGCAAGAGCCTCTCTCGGTTCAACCACCTGAATTTGCCCATGAATTTTCCTAATTTAAAGAAATAAATAGACTTAGTCTGAAATCAAAAACCCACGCGTCATACGGAATTTTGCGAAATTTCACTTCAAAATTGACCCGAATCGCCCCCAAAACCGCCCACGAACGCATGATAGAACGCATCATCGAGCGCATGATTCTTAGCCTGCAAAATCCCGCACAAACCACCCGCTCACCAACCTCAGGTCAACCCACTACAATCAAACCATCGCATGTCCACAGTTGCCATCATCGGAGCAGGCCCGCTCGGCCGTTGGCTTGCTCTTGAAGCCGCCCGCGCCGGCTTCCCAGTCCTGCTCGAAGACGTCATGCCCTCAAATCTTCACCACGCCCAGGAAGCCCTTCGCGCCGCGCTCGGTCCCGATTCCCTGCCCAGCGTCCGCTTCGTCTCTTCCATCGACGACGCCGTGCGCAAGGCAGACCTGATCATCGACTGCGTCCCCGACGAGCTCGAATCCAAGCTCGAAATCCTCTGGCTCCTCGACCGCATGGCTCCGCCCCGCGCCGTCTTCGCCACGCCAACAACCCGCCTATCCATCACCGACCTGGCCAACTGCACCTACCGCCCCGAAAAGTGCATCGCCATCGCCGCCGAAGCCTCCGACCTCACCGCCAACCGCAGCCGCAATATTCTCCTCCGCACCACCGCACACACCGCTCCAGAGACCACAGATCTCCTCGACAATTTCTGGCGCCGCCTCGCTTTCGCACCTTCCTTCGAGCTGGAACTCCCCACGGCCTGAGCCGGCACCCAGCGGACGACAAACGCGAAACAATCCCTGGCTCAGCCCCGCTGCTGCGCAAGCACCTTCTCGTAATAACTCACATACTGCGGAACAACCAACGACGCGCAGTATCGCTTTTGAGCGGCGCGCCGACCCGCATCGCGCATGGCGTTCAGCCGCCCGCGGTCGCCAAGCAGGCTCAGCGCTCCCTGGGCCATCCCGTCAACATCGCCCACCTCGTAGAGCAGCCCCGTTTCCCCATCGTCAATCAGCTCCGGAACTCCGCCCACCCGCGTGGCAATCGACGGCACCTTGCATGCCATCGCTTCAAGCGCTGCCAGACCGAATGATTCCAGCTCGCTCGGCATAACCAGAAGGTCCGCCAGCGGCAGCAGCTCGTTCACGCGCTCCTGCTTGCCGAGGAAATGCACCCGGCTTTGAATGCCTAGGTCGTGGGCCAGCCACTCGGCAGCCGAGCGGTCAGGCCCATCCCCTATCAAAATCAGCTGCGCCGGCATCTCCCGCGCCACCCGCGCGAAGATTTTCACCACGTCGACTATGCGCTTCACCGGCCTGAAGTTGGACAGGTGCATCAGAATCGCCTCGTCCGGCGAGGCCAGGCGCCGGCGCCCTTCGGCTCGCAGCGCCTCGTCCTTGATGGGCGTGTAGACATTACAGTTGACGAAATTCGTCACCACTTCAATCTCACGCTTGATCTCGAAGCTTTCAATTGTCTCTTCCTTGAGGTAGTTCGAGATCGCAGTAACGCCGTCGCTCTCCTGTATGGCGTAGCGTGTGATGGGCAGGTAGCAGCGATCGAGACCTACCAAGGTAATATCGGTGCCGTGCAGCGTGGTCACAAACGGCAGCCGCCGTCCCTGGCTGGCCAGCATCTGGCGTGCCAGCAGCGCGCTGACGGAGTGGGGAATCGCATAGTGGACATGAAGCAGGTCGAGATCGTTGAATTCGGCAACCTCGGCCATTCGCGAAGCCAGCGCCAGGTCATACGGAGGAAACTCGAAGAGTGGATAGCTCGATACCGGAACCTCGTGATAGAAAATGCCCTCTTCGCGCCCATTAAGCCGAAATGGCTGTGAATACGAGATGAAGTGCACCTGGTGGCCCAGGGCCGCCAGTTCGATGCCCAACTCGGTGGCTACAACGCCCGATCCACCATAAGTGGGGTAACAAGTAATGCCTATCCGCATAGCTTCCTGCCAATCTGTTGATCGGGGTTGGTTTCCCCAGTGGTTTGACTCTCTATGAGCGTGAGAAGATGCACAGACGCGCTAAGGCACTGGCTACGGCAGGGCAGATGAAAGCAAGGTGAAATAAGAAATAAGCTCAAGCTCTGGAAACTCCTTGATTGCGTGTAACGCCTCGCGCTCTGTCTCGCGCGAGGCCCGAAGCCGCGTACGCACCTTGTCCAGATCGGCATCGTTATACCCAGGATGCGTCACCAGTTCCCATGTCCCGGTGGGAAGCTGCCCGAGCAGCGAGCGCAAGGTCGTTCCGTTGAGTATCCCGGTGCCAACAACAGCGATCGTTCCGTCCGTAGTAGTGAACCCTTCTTCTGCAACAATCCGCCGGCATGCTCCTTGCAGGTTGCGCAGAACTTTAACCTCTGCAGCACGCGCCCATGAGGCACCCGCCGTGGCGCGTACGGCCCATACCGGCTCGAACGGATTCCGCACCGCGGAGATGCCCGCCGCACGGGCTGCGCGAAGCACAGGCCGAAGCACCCCGGGGAACATATGCGTATGCTTGTGAGTGTCAATGTGACCCAACCTGATTCCTTTCGATTGAAGCAGCCCAATTTGCGCCGCAGCTTCAGCTTCAATCTCGCCAGAACAGATCCGGCCTGTCATGAGTCGCGCCAGGAACGCAGTCAGAGAAGTCCGGAAACGGCCGGTTGTTGCGTCCACAAGCGTAGGAATCTCGCGCGCTGGCAGCACCGGCTCCCCATCCACCAGAACCACATGGCAACCCACCCCAAGCGACAGCGTAGCCAGGGCCAGGTCAATCGCTTCTCCCGTCGCCCCGGCACGAGCCATCAGCGTTGCACTGGTCAGCACTCCAAATCGATGCAACTCGACAATGGCCCGGTTAACGCCAGAAGTGAGTCCAAAATCATCGGCGTTAATGATCAGACGGCTCACCGGGTGAGTTTATCAATACTTGGGCATGTGATGCTTTCACTAGGCAATCGACACACGCCTATCGGGGCCCGGACCACACTGGTATGATGACAAGAGGCCGAAGACGCCTTGCCGCCGCCAGTGGGCGGTTAGCTCAGTTGGTTAGAGCGCCTGCCTTACAAGCAGGAAGTCCGGGGTTCGAGTCCCTGACCGCCCACCATTAGAATCAATAATTTAGTTAATGTTGCTCTTCTGTTCACTGTCTGACTGCGGTGGATTTTGCGGGTACCCCGTCGCAATCTGCGGGTTTGTGGTGGAACTGATCGACTCGACGGCGCTGCGCAGCTCTTCAATTCCAAAGTGACCATAGCGCGCGGCCATCTTCGCCATTGTGCTCGGGGACCATCCGACCACCTTGGCAATGATGGGAATTGGAATGCGCGCTGCAATCATGCGAGAGACGGCGCTGTGTCTCAAGTCATGGAAGCGAAGCCGGGTCAGAGCAGCGGGAAGATTCGGCGTCTCGAAATGGCAGCCTTCGCATTCATACCCGGATTCCGGTTTCTCGCTGTCTATCAGCGTTCCATCACCGCAGTTTGGACAATGGCGCTGTGTCCGTTTCTTGGCTGACTGCCAGGCGGATTGAATGGTTCCGACCGGCTTTTCCGGGTCGCAGTCGTAGACCTGGACGGTCCCGCCGAATGTCCCTTCGGTCCCGTGGAGGCCGTACCGCTCCGATGGAAAGATGAAATGCGCCGGTTGCCGGTTGGGGAACTCTTGCGCCCAAAACTTCAAGGTTTCTATTGCCCGTTGATTCATGGGAATTGTCCGGCCCGTGCCCGCTGCTGTCTTGTCTTTGCCAAACTTTAGGCAGCGATTTACAAAGTCGATGTTCCCCCATTGCAGAGTGCGAATCGTGTTGTATCGCGCGCCGGTTTCGAGTGCCAGCGTCACAAAGGGGAGCAAGGCGCGGGAAACGGAACGGCTGCATTCATGTAAGAGCATAGTCTCTTGCTCGGGAGTGAGCGCGCATCCGGCGTCTTGCCTTTCGGGAAGCATTGTCACATCGGATTGAATCCGCGCCCATGCTCCATACTTGCGCATGATCTGGCGAAGCATTCCCACTTCGATGTTTACCGTCCGGTTGGATGCGCCTTCCGCAAGGCGCGCCGTCTGATACTTTGCAATGTCCCGCGCCTCTATGTCTACAAGCAACTTCTTACCCAAGACGGGCAGCAAATGGCCGATGCTGTAGTGAACAATGGAAGCCATTTTCGGGGACCACTTGAGTTGCTTCGCCTGTTGCCATTCTCCGGCGGCTGTTGAGAGTAAGTCCGGGCGGGGCTGTCTGCGGATGCCCGCGGTCCCGTCTTTGAGTGATTGTTTCCGCTTGTCGAAGACTTCTTTCGCCCGCGTCTTCGAGGTCATGCCGGTACTTTCCCGGATGCGCTGCGAGTGAAACATAAAGTCCATGATCCAAACCTTGCTGCCCTTCGGTCGATAGACTGCCATTGTTTACCGTCCCTTCTTTGGTTGTTGAGGTTTTACTTTTGACTCGAAATACCGTGCGCTGGTGACCATGTTCTGTTTCAGGCTTTCGCGGTACTTCCGTTGATTGGCTGCCTTCCGATCTTTGTAATCGGGAGAACTGATATGGAAAGCATCCCTGCATTGCTGACTGCAAAACCTATCTATTTTCCGCTCGGAAACTCGCCAACGTTCACCGCACGTCTCGCACAGACGCACCTTGTGCAATTCATGGTTTGCGGCAAGGCGTGCGAGGGCAGCAATCACGGTAGATTCGTTGACGCGCACGTTGAATGATTCATCGCTGAGTTTGATTTCCGGGCCGCGTGGATGTTTGGGCACCATCCCGAATCGCCAGATACCAGAATTCAAGCTGTAAGCAAGGGCGGGGACGTGAGCGTACCGCGCAAGTAGCACATTGAGCGCATTGTGGCGCTGACGAAACTGTTCCTGGAGAGAGACCATTGAAGTTGAGGCCTTGAGGTTTTCCAGAATCTCCGCGTCCGATTTCGCGCGTCTATTCTTCCACGCTTGTCTCTGTTGCCTCAGACTTTCGAGCATCGCGCCCAGCTCTTCCAGTTCCCCGCGTACCATGAGCACGCGCCGATATGCGGCTGTGCGCTGCGCTGCGTTCAACCATTCGACTGTGAGCATGGCATCGGTGGAAGATTGCGAGCGGACCCGGCGCTTCATCTCTGTCTGAGTCTTCGGGCGCGGTGCTATGGCCTCAATAAATCCCGCTTTTTGTTTAATCGTTACCATGATGCTTATTTCCCCAATGTGGTCATCATATCTCTAGACGTTGAGGGAAGGCAAGAGCAATATATGGGCATGGCGAACACAAGGAACCTATTAACGGTCAATGACGTTGCCCGGATGACGGGCTGGAAGCCGAAAACGGTTCGGATGAAAGTTTGGAGACGTGAACTCTCTTACGTCAAGCTGGGCCGATCTGTGCGGTTCAAGGAAGAGGAAATCAACAGGCTGATTGATCGCAGCACGGTTCCCGCTTTGGAGGCGCAATGATCTGCGTAGATAGCAGAAAGGCGCAGCCAACTAACCAGCGTGCAATTAGTTACTTGCACACTGGGCCACCGCTAAACGCGGTGAATAGAGCGGGGAGTGTGATCGAATGACCGCCAAATCTGCTCTGGTGAACACGCTTCCCCATGAAGTCATAGAGGGCGCGCAGCGCGGCTGGCGGCTGTTTCCTGTCAAGGCACGGGGCAAGCTGCCATTGATAGCGGACTGGCCCAGCAAGGCAGCGAGTGACCCGGCTGCATTGGAGGCGTGGGCGCGGGAATATCCGCAATGCAATTGGGGGATGGCAACCTGCGAGCCAAGCGGCGTCTTTGTGGTCGATGTGGACGGCGAAGCAGGCCGCGCATCTTTGGCGGACCTGGAGCGGCAAGGCTTAACGCTGCCCGCTACGCTCACAGTGACCACGGGCCGCGCGGATGGTGGAACACATTTTTACTATCGGATGCCGCCCGGCGTCGATATCCACAACGATCAATCGGGCAAAATAGGCCCGCACATCGACGTGCGCGGCACAGGCGGATTTGTCGTATGCCCGCCGTCTGTCCATGCGAGTGGCAAGGTCTATCGCTTTGTCGATCCATCCGCCGCAATTGCAGACGCGCCCGGATGGGTAATCGAGCGGCTGACAGCGCGCCAGGCAATGCCCACCACGGGGGCACAGGCAAGCCCGCAGGCCGTGACGAAGGGCGGCAGGACGAATGCGCTGGTTAGCCTTGCAGGGACTATGCAGCGGCGCGGGATGAGTCCAGAGGCAATTGAAGCGGCCTTGCTTGCCGAGAATGCGGCGAAGTGTTCCCCGCCGTTGCCGGAGTCTAAAGTGCGGGCCATTGCGCGCGATATTCCGGCCCGCTATCCGAACGCGCCGAAAGAAAATGGTCTCAAGCTGGTAGAACTTGGCGACTTGCTTTCGCGCCCCGTGGTTCCCGTGGATTGGATATTGCGGGGACGGTTGGCGGCGGGGAGTGTCTCTCTCGTTGTCAGCAAGCCCAAAGTAGGAAAGTCAACACTGGCGCGTAACTTGGCGCTGGCGATAGCGCGGGGCGAACCTTTTCTCGGATGGGCAGTGAAGCGCGGAACCGTCTTATACCTTGCCCTAGAGGAACGCTCCGAAGATGTAGCCGCGGATTTTCGCGCTTTGGGCGCGGACGGGAGCGAGGATATTTTGCTGGCCGATGCGGGGACGGCCTTGGATGTCGTGACGATCCTTTGGGAAAGGAAACCCGTCCTGCTCGTAGTTGACCCGCTGTTCCGCCTGTTGAGCGTGAAGGATGAGAAGGCTTATGCGGAGATGTACGGCGCGCTCGGGCCATTGATTGACGCGGCACGGGAAACAGGCACGCATATTTGCTGCCTCCACCATAGTTCCAAGTTAGCGAAGTCCGAAGCTATCGACGCGCCCCTTGGTTCCACTGCGTTAGGTGGGGCTGTCTCAACTTTGATTGTGATGCGGCGGACTGAGACATATAGGACGCTGCAAACCGTCCAGCGAATCGGCGAAGACTTGCCGGAAACCGTTCTACAATTTGACCCGGCGTCAAAGCGTCTCGCGTTAGGTGGCAGCCGGGAACTTGAGGAGGTCCACTCTGTCGGCGAGGAGATTCTTGCCGCTCTTGGTTCCGGGGTTATGACAGCACAGGAACTTGCCGAGACCGTAGAAGCGCGCACAACTTTCCAGCGGCGGGCGCTCCGGGAGATGACCGAATCAGGGCAGATTCAGCGGGAAGGGACCGGAAAACGCGGCGACCCGTACCGCTACACAAAAGGTTGTTCCGCGTTTCCCGCTCTAGCAAAAAATAACGGGAACAAGAAACTATTTGGGGCTGTCTCAGAGGTTCAAAACAACGATCAAAAAAAGGTTGTTCCCGCACCCATAACTATGTATGGGAAAGGCGGAACAAGAAACCCAAACGACACTGCCTCCCCTATAAACATTGAGGAAAAGGTTGTTCCCAACAAAACGGAACTTCCCCCACTCTCTGAAAGGAATGGGAACAAGCATTTTGCGAGTACGGCCAATCAAGCCGATGCTGTCACGAAAGAGCGTCTCGACGAAGCTGTGAAGAAAGCCCGGCAAAGAATTTTTGCGGAGGTGAGAGTGTGAACCCGGCAATGGAACTCGTTCAACAGATCGAAGCAAATGGCGGTCGCTTTTTGATCGATGGCGAAGAGCTTGTCATCCGGCCAGGGGATGCTGCAATGCCACTTGTGGAAGAACTGCGCGCACACAAGCGCGCGATTATGGACTTGCTTCGCAGCCGCGCGCAACAGGAGCAGGACGCGGCGGACGATAGCGATTCATTCGGGCTTTGGATGCTGGCGCGCTGTGTCTACCGTGACCGCGCATGGGGCGGAGTCGGGGCGCTGCACCTTGACCTTGCCCGCTGGTGCGCGGCCCAAGGGCGGGCCTTGCCGGAGTCACGGCGGGCCTTCACAGCGGAATTGCAGGCGGAGGGCTTCGCTGTGACCACGGACGGGCTTGTGTACGGCTTGATGCTCGGGGAAGACCTGGAGGCCCATGAACGCTTTCAGGCCGCGCCAGCGGACAGCGGACCGCCAGCACGGGCCAAAGCAGCGAAGCGGCGCAATGCCAGGAAGGGGCGGCCATGATCGCGGTTGGGAGCAAGGTCTATTTGCGGGCCTGTGCATTCGGGCAGCCGGGGACAGTGGTGCGCATCGAACGAAACCGCGCCGTGGTGCTTTGGCATGACCTGGACTATCTGACGCGGCACAAGCCGGAAAGCCTGATGGAAGCGGACAATCGGAACGAAATTGGGCCGGAGCCCCCTGAAAAGTCCCCGCAATTTTCACACGGCATGGAGCTATGTGCATGAAAACACAGCATGACAATACCTGTGCATCGCTGCTTACTCAGCAGAATTGCGGGTTTGTTGCGGCCATGAATGTAACTGTCAAGCGGTTTATTTTCGAGGGGGAATTGAAATGAACCTTTCCCATGTTCAACCGGCAACACTCAGCGAGCGGGACCGGGCAGCACTCAGCAAGTCGCTTGCGGAATCCCGCCTTGAGCGGCTGGCCGGGAAGTTGTGGAGGAAAGCAATCGACGACGAAGACTTTGAGCGCGCGCGGGCGATAGCGGCGGAAACCGATTCATGGTTTGAGGCTGAAGGCGAATGACGATCCAATCTCAACTCGACTTTGACGCTGTAGCGCCTGCACCTGCCTCCCAGGATGCCCCAGGACGCGACGGTGACACTCTCAGCGTGGGTCAGCATGTCTTTTTGCGGGGCGCGCCGTTTGGCGAGCCGGGCCGGATTCTGAGAATCGAGCGGGGCAAGCTGGCTGTTCTTTGGGCCGATCTGGGGCCGTCCTATATCGGCAGACACGCGCCCGCGAGTTTGATGCTGGCAAAGGGGGGACTGTGAGGATTGGGGACCGGGTAATCCGCAAAGATGCGCCAGAGGTTCAAGGGACAGTGATCGCCATTCAAGACGGCAAAGCAAAGGTCTACTGGAGCAGTCACATATCGCAATGGATCGATGTAGAGGCGCTGATGCTCGCTGGAAAGACGCCACGAGCGACAGAAAAGGACGGGAAGTGACAAGGCCAGGGCGAGAACGAAAAACAGAGCAGATGATTGAGGCGCTCTTGACTTCGAAGACGTTGAAAGAGGCTGCGGCTGCGCTTGGCGTCAGTACCCGCACGCTCATGCGGCATCAAAAACACGAAGCATTTCAGCGGCAATTCAGGCAAGTGAAGCGCGCGCTATTAGCGCAAGCGACGGCACGGCTACGCGCTGAATCGGGCGCGGCAGTTGAGGCACTCAGCAAGGTAGTCAGTACCGGCGATGAATGGACGGAACCCGTTTACTACAAGGGCGAAGTCTGCGGCAAAGTGAAGAAATTCTCGCCCGCGGCGCGCGTGAGCGCAGCAACAAAGATTCTGGAGTTGGCCTTAAGGAGTCATGAACTCGAAGACCTGGAAGCGCGAATCTCGCAACTCGAAAGGAACCTGCAGAAATGAAAATGACCGTCTTGGAATCACGTATCACGAAGCTGGAAACCTACTCACGGCCAATCGACGAAGCCTTACTCGTGGATTGCGCGATACGGCGGGAGCACTATCTCTCGCACGGCCTTACACCGCCAGAGCATGTCATGGACAGCGAACTAAACCGGCTGAGAATGCTGGATTCTCTACCAGTCGGCACAAGCCCGCTAATTGAAACCGCGTGGGAGATTGCGCGCAACCCAAGCGGCCCGGTCTATGAATCAACCGAAATTCAGTAACACGAAAAACAGGAGAGCAGAGCATGGAAGCGATACAAGAGAACATCACGGAACCCGCACAGACTGCGCCGGTCGATCTGAACGCAGTGCGGGCGAATGTGGCAACGTTGCGCGCACAGATTGAGGAGCAAGAGCGCGTGATTGCCGCAGAGGAGTTGCGCCAGGCCGAAGAGAGACACGCGCCACTCTTGGAGCAATGCCGAACGCTGCAAGAGAGATTCGACACGCTCGACAAGCAAGTGGAGGCGCAAACTCACGTCTTGTATCAGGCCGTCACCCGCCGGAATGGAGCTGCGCAAGCTCTCGACACTGAGCGGCGCAACCCGCCCATTCCACGATGGGATGGTGGGAGACCGGATAGAGCGGACGCGCAGGGCGACTGGCAAGCGCGCATAACAAAATGCCTAAAAGAGCAGAAGACCGCAGATGCAGCCGTTGCGCCAGTGCAGGCGGAACTAACTCGCTTGCAGGGCGAGAAACGGATTGCCAGCGAGAGGCTTGTGAATCTTTCATGGGAAGAGAGTTATTGCCGCGACACAATCGCAGGGTGGAAACAGAAGCTCAAGAAATTAGTTCCCGCTTCCGGCGTCGATAACTGGTATGAGCGTGAGATTCCCGACTCGGGAGTTATCACGGTCGCATTCGGTAGACATTGATTTTCGGGCAAGCGGCGGGGCCGACATCTCCGCTCTCCGGCGCTGTTCTGTCACGGCGCTTGCTTGCCTGAAAGGGGGAGTTACCCTGCTCCCCCTATATTTTCTCGGAAAGGAAAGCATGCGCAGGTTCGGCCCAGAGCTTCAGCATTTCCACGAAGACCAAGAGCAGCGTTCACAGTTAGTCGATCAGATGCCTGTGCGATTGAAGTGTATCTGCCAGAATCATGGCGAGCCGGACGCGAACGGCGTGAGTTACTACTCGCCGAGCTGCCAATATCCGGGGCACGGGTTGCGGGGGCCTTATGTCGTGCATGACTCTTTCGGCGGTTTTGATCGAGTGATCGAAAGTCCTCCGCGTAAGCCAGCGCAGCACCGCGCCCGGTTGCCTGTTAGGCGTGACGCCGATCTTAAAGAGGCAGCGCGAACGTATGGGCAGAGGCTCGCAGCGCACGTCAACCATCAAACACGAAAGGAATCGCACCATGAGCAACACACAGAAAGGCAGCAATCAGGCAGTTGGACAGGCCACGGCGGAAGGTTTCGCCAGGACGAAGAATCAACCGATGCAAAACATCCCTGTGCAGCAAATCAACGGCACGATACCAACCTTTGACGCGGGCAGGATTGCGCCCACTACCGGCCCATGCGCAGACGTGCTACCGGCTACTCCAGTCGATCAGCCCCACTTCGGAGTTGATCTTGCGCAGCCCGCGCCCTGGGCGTCAGAGGTCCACCATGGCGTGAATCCGGCGCCGCCGCTAAAGAGTGGCGACCAACTATAAGCGCAGAGGCCCCAGGATGCCCCAGAACGCGCCGCTAGGCTGCCGGTGATGGTTTCCCCTGCCCATGACCATGCGTCCCAGAACGATCTCCGCCAATAGGCGCTGCCAGTCTATCGCTTTCACCTTCACCAGAAACACTGCGGGGGGAATTGCGGGTAGTCTACAAAGAAAATAAGAGATATTGGCAGGAATCGCGGGCGGCTGGTGGAGGCCAGAAACCCGTGATTCTGCGGTCGTTATAGTAATTAGCAGACAGTGAGAGAAAAACTCTCAATCCGTCTTACAAGCAGGATGTCCGGGGTTCGAGTCCCTGACCGCCCACCATTTAGTTAATTAACTTATAGATTTTGTAGCCAACAGCAACCCGGCCAAATGTCACTCTTGTACCTCCCCTTAAAAGCCGGGGACGCGCCCTTCTCAAAAAACTAATGCGCTCGGCGAGTCTCGACCGCAGAATTTCGTTGCGCTCCAACACGGCCAGCAAGTTCCAACAATGGCTCGTCCAGACCAGCCGCAGCCGCAAGTTGCATGCCACCGTGAGCGCTGGGAATCGCCACCGCAGGCACTCCGGCCAGACTGAACGGCGTGGTGTAGCGCAGCAGACGTCCGCGCGTCTGGCTATGGTCGGCTCCTGCGGCAAGGCGAGCAACCGGAGCGCATGGAAGCAGAATCAGTTGATGCTCGGCGAACAGCTCGTCCATGCGCGCGTTGAAGCCGGCGTGACGTTGGCGCAGCTCGGCAATTTCATTTGCTGTGATGCGCGCGCCCCACTCCAGCCGCTCGCGAATGACAGACTCGAAGCTGTCAAAGTGGCCTGCGTGCAGGCGCGCCGCCTCCCATGCCTGGATCGGCGCAAAAATCTCCCGCGACTCGGCCCACCAGTCGGGATCGATGGTGCTCCCTTCGAGGCCGAGAGACTCCAACTCCCGGATCGTCGCGTGAAAACTGGCGACAATCTCAGGCTCGCAATCGTCGAGAAAGCTGTCCGCTACAGCGGCAAATCGCGTAAAGCCAACATGGGATGCCGACGGCGCAGGCGCGAAGATTCTAGCCAGCAGCGGCGCATCTTCAAGGTCGCGAAACAGCCACCCCATCGTGTCGAACGATTCCGCAAGATGCAAGCCGCCGCGCCAATTGCCGCGTCCGAGCGTGGCTCGATAACCTGCCAGCCCACCGAGCGCGGCGGGCGCGCGCACCGAACCGCCCGTGTCGGTCCCAATGGCTGCAACCGCCGAGCCTTCCAGCACGCTGGCCACCGCGCCGCTTGATGAGCCACCGGTAAGCGCACCCGCGTCGCCGGGCAACAGGCAGTCGCCAAATTCAGGATTCTCCCCCGTAATGCCATAGGCCAGCGGATGAAGGTGGGTTTTGCCCATAATCACTGCGCCCGCCCCACGAAGTTGCTCCACCAGCCAGGAATCCTGCGCAGCCTTTCCGTTCAGATCCCGATAGAAACGCACGCCGCAACTGGTAGGCGCGCCGCCCAGGTCGAAACAATCCTTCACAGACACAGGCAGTCCCCACAGCGCGCTCCGGCCATCGCCAAACGGGCCGCCGTTGCCGCGCGGTGTAGCCTCGGCGCGCGCCGCCTCACCGCGAGTCCATGCCACATCCTGCCAAAGATAGGTATTGTGGCTTGGATTGCGGCTGCAATGCGTGAGCGCTAGCTCGGCCAGCTCAGTGGGTTTCAAATCTCCATCTGCGAGTGCACTGCGAAGCTTGCGAATCGTCCACGGCGAGGCGGTCATAGAGTGATTGTAAGTGTGTGGAATCAGAAGAGGGAGGCAGTGAATTTTTGCCGCTATCTGCTGGCCAATCATTCGATCAGCGGAGGGCTGATAGGCGAGGCAGGTCTCGAACCTGCAACCCCGGCGTAGAAGGACGGTGAAGTAAAGCCGATCGGCCATGGTTACACAAGCCCTTTATTAAGCTACACTTCCGTGCATTTTGCAATCGAAGTGCGCCTTTTCGGCCGGTGCTCTAAAGCCGTTTCTGGCTATTTTTTGAGCACGGCCGATCCGGCGTTTCTCCCTTCTTTTCCAAGCCAAAGGAACACCAAGGTAGTCTGTATGCCATCAGTAAGGAGAAGTTCTGCGCTCGACCTCGCAGCTATTCCTGAAACTGCCGATAATCAGGATGTGAGTGCTCTACTAAATAACCTGAAGAGTGCACGAGGTAAGGGCCTAAGCCTCGACGAATTTTTGGAGATGACGTCCGTTGCCCGCGAGGTCAACGAGCGATGGGGGCCTGACTCAACTGGGCGCTGAGCTCGTACGTAGTCTCTGTGAATTCGAGGGTGGCAAGTCGCACACCATCGATCACGTTAACTGCCCTGCCTGCCAGGCATTCGACGAACTGATGAAAGCTGATCTGCTGGGCATGGCGGGCCAGACGTTCCCGGAGGCGGCCAAAGTCTGGCAACGTGTGCGCCGCAATTCAAACGCTCTGCGCGAGCGAACTCACGAATCAGTTGACGAGTACATCAGTTCGCTCAGCAAGTTTTTCAAGAACATTCAAATGCGCTCGATCAACCCTGGCATGCTGAAGGCGTACCAACTGGCGCGCAAGTCTAATGCCATCGCAGTTGCAGGCAAGGTGCACCGACCCTGGAGCCGACTCGCCAGCCATTCGTGCATCAACCATGAACTCAACTTGCTTGCCCAGATTCTGCGCGCATGCAACGAGTGGGAAAAGATCCGCCCATATTATTTTCCACTACCGCTCAAGAGTTGGAGCCCGCGCGAGATCCTCAGTGAAAAAGAAGAAGAGCAACTCTTCCGGAAGGTGGCTGGCTACCCTGAAGCGGAACTCGCCTATTGCGTCGCTGCGATTTCGAACAACACCACCGCGAGTGGTATCGAACTCCGCTGTCTCAAGCTGGAGAACGTCTTCCTTCGGCAAACGGGCGAGATTTCCGAAATCTACATTCCGCCGGAGGCGTGCAAGAATGACCACTGCCCGCGGAAGACCGCACTCAACGAAGTTGCGCGCTGGGCAGTGAGCACAGTCTACCGGCGCGCCATCAAGCTGGGCTCAACGAAGCCGGAACATTTTCTGTTCCCGTTTCGCGTGAAGCGAAATCAGTACGACCCATCGCAACTTGCCACCCGGTGGTTTCTACGTTGCTCATGGAACCACCTGCGCGACATCTCGGGCTTTACCGATCTGAAGCCCCATGATCTTCTGCACCATGCGATTACCCGTATGCTCGAAAATGGCGTCGACGGTGAACTTGTGAATGCGATCAGCGGCCACGTTAGTCAGACAATGCGCGAATTCTATTCGCATCAAAGGACTCGCGTCCGGTATGAGGCCGCTCAGGCGATTGAGCCCGACTACGATGTTCGGAAACTAATATCTGAAGGGCGCCCGCGGGTCAGACAGGATCGAGCGAAGACAAAAGGTCGGCCCAAAGTGGAGACGATGGCTTGACTAACGGCTCAGGATTCGGATGACATCCGAACGCAGGGGTTGAGAAAGCCGACCGCTCCTGGATCCTGGGGCGTTTCGCGGAAATTTGGATCGCTTCAAGTTCTCCAGGAATCCGTGGAGGCGGCACTGTAGCCGAGACGGTAGCGCGTGCCGTGCGATTCTCCTCATTTTGCGGCCCTTTTTTGACTCACTAGATGACGTTAGATAGCGATGCGGAATTCTGCCCCGCAAAGACCATCTTTGCTCTGCTACAGCTTTTCTAGCTAAACACGGGGGGCCCCCGGCTCTCCTGAGGATACTTACCCGCTGCTTGGCCCGGGTCTGGTGCTGTTGAGTCGGAAGGCCGTTTTAGGAAGAGCCGGAAAAACGGAATTGCAGTACCTGCGGAATTTGACAGTGCCCTTTCCTCTAGGATGAAATCGCGTCTACGCGGCGATCAAATCTTTGTTGATCTCCACGCCCAAGCCCGGACCTTGCGGCAAGTTAAGATAGCCTTCCTTGTCCACCAGTGGGGGGTTCCCCATAACAGCGAACCCATTGGTATACGCGGCGACGGGCGGGTCGTGGAGGATCTCAATCCACGGCGAGTTCGGCCAGGAGGCGATGGCGTGGAGCTGGGCGATGGTGCCGAGATTTCCTCCGCCGTGATGGGGAATCAATCTCTTGTGGTGTGCCTGAGCCAGAGTCGCGATCTCACGAAAGCCTGTGACGCCGTCGGCCACCATAATGTCGGGTTGCACGATGCTGTAGACATTCTGTTCGAGTATCGACCGGTATTCGTGTACGCCGCGATTGTTCTCTCCCCCGGCGATGGGAATGCCTACAAGGCGGCTCAACTCGGCCAGTTCATCGAAAGAGTAGCGCAGCCGCGGTTCTTCCAGCCAGAGACAGTTCAAACGCTCGAGTTCCCGCGCGGTGTCCAACGCGCGGCGAAAATCCCACATCACCCCCGGCTGCCACGTGCCAAAGGACTGTGCTTGGTTGGCGTCCACCATGATCTCCATGTCGTCGCCCACCGCTTTGCGCACCGCTTCGACCAGTTGCACGTCTTCCTTCAATGTCGGGTAATGCGCGCGTAGCTTGATCGCCTTCCAACCTTGCGATTTGAGCTGGACCGCCATGCGGACCCTTTCCTCCGGTGTGGAAAGTTGAATCATGCTGGCATAGGCCGGTACCCGATCTTTGGCCGCGCCCCAGATTTTGTAGAGAGGTTGGCCGGTGGCTTTGCCGATAAGGTCCCACAGCGCAATCTCTAGAGCCGAAATTGTGCGCGGGCTTCCACCCACGTAATAGCGTAGCGGACCGGCCAGCTGCTCGACACTGAACGGGTCCTTACCGATGAGCTGGGACTTGCCCGCCTCCAACCAAGCAGGATCCATTCCCGGCCCGATGCCCGAAAGTCCCTGATCGGTTTGAATCTCGATGACCGAGCCGCCGCCGATCCGCTGTGTGGTCACCGTTCCTGGATTCCATGCAGCTTCTATCTTGCCGGTTTCGCGAACGACCTTCAGTTTCACGATCCGGATGTCGGTGATTTTGAGCCGCACCGCAGTGCGCAACTGCGGCATCAGAATGGCAAGCGGTGCGGACTTCAGAAAATCTCTTCGCTGCATAGGCGACCCATCGGGGAGTATACCAGCCCTACATTGGGCATAATCTTACGACTATTCTGTCCGGAAGCTGGTGCAGTAGTCGCGTATCGATTCCAGGTGAAATAACGCTACCGCCCATGGATCCAGTCATCGGGGTGAAGAGGCCCAATTGTGTTCAAGAGCCTGCACCCGGGCGTCCTCCCTCGTCCACGCCTAGGCTTTCTCACTCGCCGCTTCCTTGCCGGCGATGTACCCCTGACAAGTACACCGTGCCAGGCCGTGCTCGCTGAAACCGCCCGCACACTCGCCTCCGGCGTACAGGCCGGGAATCACTTTCCCATGCAGATCGACCACCTGGCACTTTCCGTTGATGCGGACCCCGGCGCGGGTGTCGTGAATCACCGGAGTTGCCCAGGCAGCATAGAAGGGTGCGGTTTGAATTTTGTATTTGGGTTTTGGTTTGTCGAAATCCGCGTCCCTGCCGGCATCGACAAACGAGTTGTAGCGGGCGACGGTGTCCTCGAGAACTGCGGCGGGCAGCGGTTTCGACTGGTACTTCATTTTGATCTTGCTGGCCAGTTCCGCGAGCGTATTGGCTTCGAAGAAGAATCCGTTGACGATATCCACGTCGGGCGGTTTCGGGTTCCACTTTTCGCGCTTGACGGCATCGGCATCGAAGATCGCCCATATTGGCCCACCGCCGTTGACCGGCTCGCCGGTTCCCGCCATCGCGGCATCGAGGAAGGCCGTAGAACGAGCATCCATCTTCACGTTCAGCAGGTTGCGGTAGCTGCCCTGCTCGTAAGGTTGAACGACGCCGCTTCGATTGGCGCTGTACTGATCGACGGTTTCGTCGTAGAAGCGCAGGCCGGCCTGGTTCACCAGGATCACGTCCTGCCAATCAGCTACGGTAAGGCCGGAAGCACCGGCCTCCTTGAAATAGGCGCTTCCGGGCAGCCACTTCAGAGCGCGATACCCGTACCGGCAGCCGACCGACCCCGCTTTGGTGACGTTGTAACCGAATTCGCCAACCTGGTTGTAGGCTCCCCACAACGATGCCCCAACAGCCATGGCGGCTATTTCGCCGCTGGCGTCCTGGAAGGAATGCGGCTCGCCGGCCACGCCGCAGTATTCTTCGGTCAAACGAGGATCGAAAATCCGACGGAAGTTTACGTTTCCGGTGGAACCGCCGGTAGCCAGAATCACAGCCTTGCGGGCGCGGAAATTCAGCGTTTTCCCTTTGTTGTTCACCGCCACGCCGAGCACCCGGCCGGAAGTCTGGTTCTCCCGGATGAGGCTGTCCATATGGTGGTCAAGCAGGATTGGGATATTGGCCCTTTTCGCGGCGGCCTCGAGTGGACGCATGAGGCCGACACCGTGCGATCGTGTCTTTTTGAGTGACCCCTCAAAGGGCACACCCGCCTCGGGACGCACAAAGTCGAGCGGCGCGCAGTGCATTTCACGCAAGACTGAGTTGCCAATCGACGTACCGCCCACGTTGTCGGGACCCTTGTCCACGAAAGTCACGCCCTGGGCGACCAGCCATTCAAACGTGGCAGGCGCATTGTCGGCAAAAGCGCGGATGATTTCGCGGTCGTTGTAACGATAATCGGGGAAGCCATTGGGTTCAATCACCGACCAGTCCACCAGGTCCTTGAATAGAAGGTCGGGCGAATCCGCAATACCGTACTTCTTCTGCACGCTAGTCCCGCCACCCAACGCTACGTTGCCGGCGCTAACGATGGCATGTCCGCCCACGTCGCGGGTCGCTTCCAGCAGCAGCACCGAAGCCCCGGCCTGCTGCGCACGAAGCGCAGCAGGCAAACCCATCGCCCCCGCGCCCACAACGATCACGTCCACCTCCCGGTCCCATTTGACGCGAGCCGGAGCGGCTGAGGCCGCCTGCGGAACCAAGCTGCCGGCGGCAACACCGGCGCCTGAAATCGCTACCTTTCTAAAGAACTCTCGACGCGAATCTTTCATTGTTTCCCTCGCTTCCCACGGTCGCATAGAGAACGCCGTTCACCATCAGTGGCGTGCCCTCCAGCTTGTATTCCGGATGGTTCCCAAAAATGTCGGCTTTAAATCGCCAGGCAACTTCGAGCTGATCGAAGTTCGATGCATTGATCTGGTCAAATGGGCGATATCTGGTGTTTCCCAGATCGCCGCCATACGTTGCCCCGTCGTTATCTGTGAGGCAGATTGGCTCCATATCCCAGCGCTGGTCCATGCAACTATCGTAGCCAGCGCGAGAAACCGCGGAAGCCAGCCACACATTGCGTATGCGTCTCTTGGTTTCATGATCCGAAGATGTCCCGACCCTCCGTGGCGCGGCAGCTATTTGCTTTCTTCTCCAGCAGGCGGCGCATTCGGATTAGCGCTCGCTGGAGGCTGCCAACCATCGACCGACTTGCCGTTTTGGAAGAATTGGGAATCCTTGCTGTAGGGACCAGTCGCATACATGGCGTTGGCCAGACCGAAGATCTTTCCTGCCCTCAAGACGTCGTCGTGAACCTTTTGGACTAATTGATGGTATCGCTCGTCGGTCTGCGCGTAGCCTGAGAAAGAACTCAGGTCATTGTTTCCGATGATCACTACATCTATCCCGGGAACAGATGCGATGT
Organism: Occallatibacter sp.; assembly: GCA_035529815.1. Lineage (GTDB taxonomy): Bacteria > Acidobacteriota > Terriglobia > Terriglobales > Acidobacteriaceae > Telmatobacter. The sequence continues at coordinate 38,491 of DATKWA010000099.1, forward strand.
CATAGGCATTCGCCACACCTGTGGGCGTCTCGATCATGACTACAACCAGCATGTTGTCGTTGATAGTCTGGCGGTAGTCGATGCCGTTGATGCCCCAGATGCCCCTGGCCTGACCGGCTCCGGCGCTGCGCCTTCCGGTCGGGGGGTAACGCGCCCATTTGGCCGCTTCCCGCGCCCTGTCCACATCGTCGACCGTTGGAACAATGATGCCGATCGCACCAATGTCGGTAGCATGTTGGATGTGCCATTCCTGGGCATCAGGCAGCCGGATCATGGGGGTGGCCCTGACGTGCGGGCATGCGGCGATCATCTTCTCGACATCCGCAAACTCCAGCGTGCTGTGTTGCATTTCAAACCAGGTGAAGTCGTAATGCTTGGCCGCCTCGCAATAGCCTGCGCTATCCGCCTTCGATTGAGTGAAGCTGAATACCTGCTTACCCTCCAGAAGTTCCTGCTTGGCAGTGTTGTACAGCGGAGCCTTACCCGGGGGCGGGAGTGGGTTCTGCGCAACAGCAGGAATACATAGGAGCGCAATCGCCGAAACAGAACAGGCGAATAATGAGATCGCTGACGAATTCTTCATTAGGGACCGCCTCGCTTCGGACGTTGATGCCAGCTCTCCCAATTCGTTCTCGGTTAGGCTAGCCGGACCGCCGCCAGTATACACAGCGTCCCTTGAGTTGGGAAGGTTTAAGCGCCGGCAGTACATCGCATCCGCTCGCTCCCGCCCAAGGCCTCCAGACCAATATGGGAGCAGCCCAATATATGAAGCTCCTAAAAAAACAAGAAAGCGCATTTCAGGCAGATAGAGCAGCCGGCACTAAGGCACTGGCTGACTCAAATGCCGATCAAACCCGATGTCGCAGGCAGTGCCTTCCTGGATTCTCTCAAAATTGCCGACGCGCTCACCGAGATTCCGATCAGTAACGATAACTCGGCATGTGGCAAGGTTTCCTTAGAGACACGGCCCTGTTCCGCTCGATCACTAAGCGTCCACGGCCTTACACTCTCGTTGAGGCTGCTGCGTTTGGGTTTTGTGCTCCCTCTCTTGGGGCTAGCTCGCACTATGAGGCCTGGCCTCTGGCAACAATCTGGTATACGCCGGGACGGAACGTTTTTCGTGCGCCGCGGCAGCGACGCAATAATCATGAGGCATCCGACATCCGCTGCTGGGACTGGACGTCAGAAAACAAGTACCCGCCTATAGATCCTGTCCTGGTTTTGAAGGGATTATTGCGTCTATGAATGATTGACTAGTGGTGCCCAGAGGGGAACTTGAACCCCCACGGCCTTGCAGCCTGCGGATTTTAAGTCTGTTTTATGCTCTTTTGCATCGAGCTGCACTCTAATGCACAAATCTGTATAACTCATTTATATACAATAGATATTGAGGCGATTAGAACTGCATGACGCTGCACGGAACTGTACAAAATCCTGGTTCAAACATGCACCAAATTGCTTGAATCCCGGCTACTCGCTCAGACCTATGCCCTCATGAAGAAAGCGTTGGCAAGGTTCAGTGCCAGCACGCTTCTTGCTAGCAAGAAATGCTCTCCGTCTGCACCTAGCCTTAATCTCTTCCCACTGAGCACCGCCTTTGCGTCGGTCGTTGGAGAGTTTAGGACGCCGGCGGCGAGCGGAAGAATTGAAGCGAGATAGCGGATTTGCTTGCCGAGAGATCAGGCTAATGCAGGATTGGGTGATCGAGAGAGGGAGGGAGGTATGTTCCCATCCCTAACTGCAAAACCGTACGAGGGGCTGGAAAGGCTGAGAATCCCTCCCTCTCCGCCAATGCCCCTTCCAGCCGTGTCTAGCCGTGTCCCAGGGTGATCGCATGAAGAGAAGGCGAAAGTAGAAAGAGCATGAGGGCGCCTTGCGATTATCCCAGTCCGAGTAGATGGGCGCGGTAGTTGTCGCTTGTGGCGGCGATGATTCGTCTGGCTTTGATTCCGCCTTTTCGT
>DATKWA010000100.1:0-46858 GCA_035529815.1 Occallatibacter sp.
TTGGAAAGGATACTGGAGCCTTTTAAACAATTCTTCAAGCACTACCTCAAAGGCGCTCCCAGCCCGTGATCGTCGGCTCTGAGTTCTGCTAAGGAAGAACTTATCCAAAGTATAGAAATAGTCGCCGATTACCCCTGAGACCTTCTCCGGCGTATTGCATGCCCCCAATTTCGGCCCAAATACACCAGCAAACGCAACCCGCCACGCATCCCTTTCGCACAACGTGTAGAAAGCGCCGAAGGAGTATCGTTATTTGCAAGGCCTGACGGAGCCCAACAATGCCCCAAAAAAACGGATGGTCCCGCGAGCAATTGATCATCGCACTTAAGCTCTATTGCGAGATTCCTTTCGGGAAAATGGACGCTAGAAATCCAGAAATCATCCGCTATTCCAAGCTAATTCACCGTAGCCCCGGCTCATTAGCAATGAAGCTCACGAACTTTGCCAGCCTCGACCCCAAGATCGTTTCAACAGGTCGAAGGGGCCTTACGAATTCGTCAAGAGCAGATAGGGAAATCTGGAATGAAATGACCTCCGACTGGGGCCGTATTGCCACCGAGATCGACAGAACGGAGCAAAGGCTCGACGATGCGAATTCCACCCCCCAAGAGGAAGAAGAGCCTCCACAAGGCGATGCCAACTACACCGGCTTAACAAAAACCACTCTCATTGCCGCACGAGTCGGCCAGCGATTTTTCCGTCAGGCCGTCCTGAGCGCTTATGACTTCAAATGCTGCATCACAGGCTTAGCAGCCCAAGAGCTACTTGTAGCCAGCCACATAGTCCCATGGCGAGCTGATTCAAGCAATCGCCTCAACCCGAGAAATGGATTATGCCTTTCCGCTCTACACGACCGCGCATTTGACCAAGGGTTGATAACCATTTCGGAGAGCCTCCACGTGGTACTGTCCTCACGCATCTCAGAAATGAAGCCGAATCGGTACATCGATGATGCGTTCTTCGCCTATGCCCATAAACCAATCAATCTACCGGCAAAGTTTGTACCAGACCTCGCGTTCCTGAAATACCATCGCGAAAACCTATTCTGCGGATGAAAGGCCTGCAAATGAACATCGAACTCGAATACCTGTACCGTGACTGTGGCAACTTCAAGAACTTTGGAAAGGTAGTGTTTGCGAACAAACGCAAACTGAGCGCAGAGGAAATCCACGAGATGCTACTCAGCACAGTAATGCCCGAGCAATTCTTTAGGGCATCAGACCTCGGGGTGCCAGACCTTTACTTCAAGGACTTCCCATATGACCCGGAACTCGATCACGAGTTACATGAATACCACAAGGTCTCAGAGACAAAGGAACCCACCAACGACGCAACCGAAAGAGACATCACAGACCTCCTGCCGGCAACATAAGAGCAACACCGAGACCAGTAGAAAAAAGACTGCTTCTAATTGCAAAAGAAAGCACGCGGGCCGAATCTCACGGAGCCGATCCGGAGAATCTCACGCAACGGGTGTTCCACGAAAAGCGGGACCGGCGATTGGCGCTTCTCCCAACGAGAAACGGTTCTGGCAGTCACACTGGGCTTATCTGCCGGGTGCCCCACCCTTTAGTTTTCAAACACTCCTCCCACCCAAACACTGAGGGTGCCCCATCCTTGCGGCTTCTTTCTGCCGCGAGGGTGGGATACGACAAACTCCACTCCCGCACGAACGGCTTGGAATTCACCCGTCATACCCAAAGCCGACCGCCTGAGGACGATAAAGACCTCGCACCACCGCCACGCCTAAACCGCCCCAAACCCCCACCCCGCCACTCACGAAAAATCACGTTTCCGTCAAACCGATGAAACCAAATCACTTGCAACCAAGGCCAGAACGCAAAAAACCGCCATTCTGTGCTGGAAAAACACCCCAATCCAGACCATAACCAGCAGATATAAATCAACTTAGACGCAAAATTAGCCTTCAAACCCCATGCGCAATTTCGCATGTTTTTTGCCCAAAATCAACCCAAATCGGCCCTTTTATGCTTGATTTTGAAATTCCGCGAAACCCCATCAGTCCGGCCCACAGTTCCCTGACCACTGACCCCAGGTTTGCCGAAAATTACCCCCAACCAGCGCATACTATCCCTATCAGGCCCTCATCGAGGCAAATCCAGCCCTCAAAAACAGCAGACCCCCACCCCCCCTCCCTGTAAAGTGCACTGATTATGGTGCAGTGAAAATAGAACTACCCTATAATCTAAAACTTACATCCGCCTAAATATTACTATTCAGTAAACAACACGTCGAAAAACGACGAAAAAATGCGGTTTTTAGGGCCAAAAACGCCCCTTTTTCGACCCTGAAGCCCCAGTTTGCGCGCAATTCCGCGTCCACCCAAATCCCGCGCCGAACCCAAATTCCGGTCCCTGAAACCCGCCTTTAGTCGAACACGACAGTCTTGTTCCCGTAGCAGAGAATCCGCCGGTCCAGATGCAACCGCACCGCACGCGCCAGCACCATTCGCTCCAGGTCGCGCCCACGCGCCACCAGATCTTCAACCTGGTCCCGATGCGAAATCCGCGCCACATCCTGCTCGATGATCGGCCCGTCGTCCAGCACCTCGGTCGCGTAGTGGCTCGTCGCCCCAATCAGCTTCACCCCGCGCGCATGAGCCGCGTGATACGGCCGCGCCCCGGTAAACGCCGGCAAAAACGAGTGATGAACATTGATGATCGCCTGCGGATACCGCCCCACAAACTCCGCGGAAAGAATCTGCATGTACCGCGCCAGCACCACCAGTTCCACCTCGTGCCGCGCAAGCAGTTCCATCTGCCGCGCTTCTCCCTCGGCCCGCGTAGCAGCCGTCACCGGCACGTATTCAAATGGAATCCCGTAGAACTCCGCCAGCCTCTCCACCTCACGATGGTTCGACACGATCAGAGGAATCTCGCACTCCAGTTCCCCAGCCCGCCACCGCTGCAGCAGGTCCGAGGTGCAGTGCAGATACTGCGAGCAGAACAGCGCCATGCGTGGCCGCCGCGTGCGCGCGCTCAGCTTCCACCGCATCCCAAACTCCGCGGCCAGCGCCGCAAACGCCGTCCGGAACTCGTCCAGATCGAACTGCTCCACAGCAGCACCGTCCGTACCCGCAAGCTCCAGTCCCCACTCCACGCGCATGAAAAACAAACCCAGAGTGTGGTCCTGATGCTGGTCGGCGTGCAGAATATTCGCGCCCCGCTCATACAGCATCCCGGCAACACGCGCCACCAGACCCTTACGGTCAGGGCAATCCACAAGCAATACAGCTGAATCTCTCATCTCTACTTCAGCTTACAGCCAAACCCGCCCTGTTTGTCTCGCCTGCGCCGGCTACTCCCGTACCGCCCCTGCAAACAAAAAATCCCAGGAGGAATCCATAAACATCCAGCGCTGTGAGCCGAACCAGCTCGTCGGCAGAGATGGCACATGCAGAAGCGCGTGACCGTTCATGCACATCAGCTCCGTCCCGCTCCACGCCAGAAACAAGCTGGAAAACTGCCCCACGCGCGCCGGATGAACCACCCGCCGCAGGCAAACCGGGCACCGCTGCCGCTGATCGCTCAAAACCCACTGCATCCCAAACAGGCACAAGAAAAACGTCGTCGCCATCTGCACGTATAGCGCCTGGCTCGCGTTGAACCCCGTGAACCCATAGGCGGCATCGAGCGAAACAAAATAAACAATCGGCAACAGCAGCGCAACCTTCGCGCCCAGGAATCCCCAACGCCAGACTCTCCGCACCCAGGAAATTCTGTGCACGCTCACGCTCAGCTCCCCGAACGATAGCGACGTAATCGCCGGCAGCGCCAGAAACGCCAGCAACACCCCGAAGCAAAAAACATCCCACTGTCCGGGAATCTCATTGCCGAGAGAGACTCCCAGCAAATCGTCCGGCGAACGGTGCGGCGAGTAAGACGTAATCGGAATCTGCGCCGCATCCATCCTCGATATCCCCGATGCAGACAGGTGAGCCACCACGTATCCCGCGCCGCTCGGCACCATCTGCGCATCCGGCTCCAGCAGCCATGCGTCCACCTTGCCCGGCAATCCCCGCGGACCCGCCGGAGTAACCCCGGTAATCGTCGCCCAGCGCGTCCCCACCCGCACCACGCTCCCGGCCACATGAGGATCGGCGCCAAACTCCTGCTTCCACAAACTCTCACTCAGAATCAGGCTCGGCATCTCGGCGTCCGCTCCTCCGCCCGTCCCCCTGAATCGAATCGGCAACCCCAGCAGCACAAAGAAATTCGAACTCGCCCGCCCTACTCCCCACCCCGCGCTCTCCCCCGCCCCCATCCCCCCCAAACGCCAATTCACCCTCTCCCGCGTCACCCGATAGAACGCAAACCCATCGAAGAACTCCTGCTTGCGATCCTTCCATGCCCTATACTGCCCTGAAGAAATGGTGCGCGGCGAATCCTCGTTGTTCGCGTCCTCAATTAGCACCAGCCCCGAACGCACTCCATGCCGCAATAAGCTCCGCTCTGCACGTACCCCCGGCAGCAAGCGCGCCAATGTGAAACTGCCGCCCAACAGCAGCGCCAGAACCAAAATGCACTGCCACGCAGATCCAAACTTCAACGGCAGCCGAGCCCTTCTCTTCCCGTCCGGAAGCCGCGCAAGCCTCCGCAGATACGCCGCATCCTGAAATGCTCCCACGCAGAAGCCGGCAATCGCACGTTCCACTTTCCATGAGAACGCGTCGCCTGCATAAGCGCGCCGTGCCTCCCACAACTCCCCGTACCACTCGCACCACCACTCCGCCCGCTGCGCACTCGGCACTAGCAGCCATGCCCCACGCAGCAAACAAAGGTCCAGGCCGCGAGCCATCCCATCCACAACGCGATCCGCAATTCCCATCGGCGTCCTCATACGGACCGTGCCTCCTCGGACGAAATCAGCCGCTCCAGAAGTGGATAGCGCTTCCGCGAATTTTCCAAAGTCGCTCGTCCCGCCGCCGTCAGCTTGTAGTACTTGCGCAAGGGCCGCTGCTCCGCGTCGGCAATCGATTGCTTCTCCCAACTCGACCGAATCAGTTCGTCGCGCTCCAGCCGCCGCATCGCCGGATACACCGTCCCGCTCGGCAGCCCCGTCATCTCCATAATGCTGAAGCCGTACACAAACCCCGCATCCACCGCCTGCAAAATCATCGCCGCCGTATGCGAAAGCTTCGTCTCCGGATTCCTCTCGAAAGCCATGCGCGCATTTTACCTATGTAGCAATCTACTTGACAAGCAGTTATGACGAATGCTACATAGGGGTCGGAGGAAAATCATGCTCGAACTCCAGCACCTCTACCGAAGCTTCCGCACCATTCCCGCCATTGAGGACATCAGCTTCAAAGTGGCCCCCGGCGAAATCGTTGGATTCCTCGGCCCCAACGGCGCCGGAAAATCCACCACCGTCAAAATCATCACCGGCATGTTGCGCTCCGACGAGGGCCGTGTGCTCTTTGAAGGCACGGACATTCGTAAAAACATGGTCGCCTTCCGTGCCACCATTGGCTACGTTCCCGAAGAAGCGCAACTCTACAGCTACCTGTCCGGACTCGAATACCTGCAGCTGGTCGGCCGCCTGCGCGGCATCGGCGAGGCTCTACTCGAAACCAAAGCAACGCGCCTGCTCAAGCTTCTCCAGCTCGAGTCATGGCAATACTCGCCCATCTCCTCCTACTCCAAGGGAATGCGCCAGCGCGTGCTCATCGCCGCTGCCCTCATGCACAATCCCAAACTTCTCATCTTCGATGAACCGCTCTCCGGCCTCGACGTCGTCTCGTCGCGCCTCTTCAAAGACCTCCTCGAACTGCTTGCCGCCGAGGGCAAGGCCATCCTCTATATCTCGCACGTCCTCGAAGTCGTCGAGCAAATCTGCAACCGCGTCATCGTCATCGCTAAAGGAAAAATCCTTGCCGACGCACCGCCCTCCGAACTGACAAAACTGATGAGCTTGCCTAATCTTGAACGGGTCTTCGCGCAACTTGTTGCCCAACAGGAAACCAGAACCGTAGCCCAACAAATGGTTGAGGCCATGCAGCTCGCCCATGCCTGACAATTTCCAGCGCCTCCTCACCATGTCCGATTCGCAGCCCCTCGCGCTGAACGCGCAAGCCGCGCTCGGCGTTGCGCACCCACCCCAGCGCAGCCAGTTTTCGCTGCTTGTCCGTCATTTTCTAGAGCGCTTCTTCAACCACGAAACCGTTTCGCCCGACGGCGACGCCAAAACGCGCCTCGTCCAAATCGCTGTTGCCACAGGCCTTGCCCCATTCATGATCGCCATCTACCTGTGGCCCGTCTACCACCCGGTCATCCAGTTCCGACGAAATCACCCATTCTCCCCCGCCCTGCCACCCTATTGGCTCCAGGTCAATCATCACTTCTTCTTCGTCCTCTATTCCTTCGTTGCTATCGGCATCGTCACCGTCTTCGAGTGGGATATGTTCTTTCCCGATCTGCTCGATCTCTGGGTCCTCAAAACTCTGCCCATTGCCGAGCTCCGCGTATTTCTCGCCCGCGTTACAGCCATCGCAATTTTCATTGCCGGCTTCCTCTTCGATGCCAACATCTTCGCCGCGCTGGTTCTTCCCATGGCCATCGATCCGCCCAGCCTCGCCCGTTTCTTCGCCGCCCATCTGCTCGCCGTAGCGGGCAGCGGATTGTTTGCCGCCGCCTTCATTCTCGCCTTGCAAGGCGTGCTTCTTTCGGCACTCGGCGAGCGCATCTTCCGCAAACTCTCGCTCCTTCTACAGAGTCTCTCCATCACCGCTCTGCTGCTGCTCCTGTTCCTCTTTCCGGTCTTCTCCGGCGTCGTGCCCGCGCTGCTCAAATCCAGCAGCGGCTATGCGCTCTATTGTCCGCCCTTCTGGTTTCTCGGCATCTACCAACGCCTCATGGAGGGCTCCGCCGCGCTGCCCATCTACGCAACGCTCGCCCGCATCGGATGCTCCGCGCTGCTCTTCACGGCCACGCTTGCCGTCCTCACCTATCCACTCGCCTACCTGCGCCGCGTGCGCCAACTCGTCGAAGGCCCCGCCACGCACTCAACACCCATCTGGGCGCACCGACCGCTCGACGCCCTCTTCCACTCCAGCGTCATCCGCTTGCCGGTCCGCCGCGCCGTCTTCCACTTCATCAGCCAAACAATTCTGCGCGTCCCCCGCTACCGCATCTATCTCGCCCTCTACGCCGGTATGGGCCTCGCCATCGTTGCCTCCGTCATCCTGCGCTTTTCGGTGGTTCATGAAACAGTGCACATCGCCATCTCGGCCGACGGCCTGCGCTCGGCTCTCGGCATCGTCGCCTTCTGGGTCGTCGCCGGCATGCGTATGGCCTTTGTCTCCTCTGGCAATCAGCAGGGAAGCTGGATCTTCCGCTTCGTCCACGGGAGGCCGCCGCACTTTCTTCCAGCCCTCCAGCAGTTACAGGCCGCTAAAATCTGGGTGCTCTTGTCGACAAGCGCGATCACTCTCGTCACCGGCCTCGCCCTGCGCGCCATCGCCCCGCCCTCCTTGCGCACCTGGCCTGCAACCGCCGCACAAATTCTCGTCGCCGGAGCCATGTGCCTTCTGCTCACCGACATCTTCTTTCTCAAAGTCACCACCGTGGCCTTCACGGGAGAACCAACGCGCGGTCAGCCGAACCTGGCATTCACTGTCCTTAAGTACTACGCGGTCTTTCCCTTGCCCGCCGTTTTGCCCATCGCCGCTGAACCGTGGGTCCAGATGAGCCCCCGGCACATGCTCGTAGCCGCGCTGGTAATCGCCGCCGCGCATCTTGCGCTTGAAATCCGCCATCGCTCCATCGTGCGCCAGCATTGCAACCTCCCCGGCCTCGAAGACGGCGAAGAAGATTTCCCGATGAAACTCGGCCTGCGCTACTGAACCTGTAGATCGCTGAAAACTGGCCTGGCCCCAAAACAATCTCACCAAGGAGAAATGCCATGCGGCGAAGAACAACGGCAATCGTCCTTGCTCTGGTCCTGTGCCTGCTTTCGGCGACTCGTAACGCAATGGCCCAGCAACCATCCGTAACTTTCAGACTGGAATTGACAGTAACCGGTCCGAAAGCGCACAGCGGCCCCAATGTACTCGTGATCGTAAAGTTCGAATCGTCCCGTGTCGTGACCTTCTTGACCCAGCACTTCGGTCTCGATAGCCTGAGTCAATCCGTGGAATCCTGGCGCGACGCGGCCATGGACATGCTCTGCAAGAAGTTGCACATGGCGCAAATCAGCAGCTTGACCAAACTAGATCTGGATGCATAGATCGCGTATTCAAAGAGCGCGGCCGGATACTGTCTCGGTGGCGCAACGCAAATTAGAGCCAAACCATCGCGCTTCGGTTCTCGATGGATTGTTCGCTTCGCAGCGGGGCTTCTCTCTATCTTTCCTCAATCGCAATACCCATCATCCGCACAATTGCCAGCGCGTTCGTCTGTTGCGCAATGCCTGTCTTCACGCGATAGTCAAACGCCAGCGGTTGCTCCGGAGTCGCGCTCTCCATGTGTACGTTGACTCCCCGCAGCAAGGGATCTTCTCCAATTTCCGTGAGAGCTAGATCGTGGGTCGAGAGTGCTCCGACAGCCCCACGCGCCACCAGTGCCCCAATCAAAGCCCCCGCCGCAATCCTGCGGTCTCTGGAATTGGTTCCGCTCAGCATCTCGTCGATCAAAAACAACACCGGCCGGCCTGCTTGGGCGACAGATATGGACTCGCACAGCCGCTCAACCTCCGACATGAATTTCGATTTTCCATCCTGCATTGAGTCCTTGATCGCAATCGACGCACAGACCTCAAACACGCTCAATCGCGCATCCCGCGCGCACCGGCCCTCCAGCCGCGGCAAGGACCGCATTTAATCCCATCGCACGCAGGAACGTGCTTTTCCCCGCCATATTTGAGCCGCTGATCAGATAAAACGCTGCCGTCTCATTCAGCGCCACATCGTTGCCCACGCAGCCAGTACGCGGAAGCAGCGGATGCCCCAAACTCCTTACCTCAAATCGCGCGCCTCCCTCCACCAGTTCCGGAAACTCATACTCAGGATGTTCCCATGCATAACAACCCAGCGCGTTCAATGCCTCAAACTCAGCCCACGCATCCAGCCAATCCGCGAAATCCCTTCCATGCGCCGCCCGCCATCTCTCCGCTGCCAGAACCAACTGCGTTCCCGCCGCCAGCCACAACGACAATCCATACAGTGTAATGTCTTCCCTGCGCTCGACAGCAATCAGAAGGCGCTCCAGCTTGCGAGTCCGCAGAGCTGCACATCCATGATGCAAAGTTTCAACCAGCCTGCGCAGTTTCGCCGATTCAAAATGCTGGCATTCCATCAGCTCAATCCCAGCACGCAGCACCGTCACGTCGCCTCGAAGTGCAAGCAGCGCCTGGATGCGAGCGCTCACCCGCCGCATCAGCGGCACACTGATTGCCGCTTGCACCACGAGCAGAGGAATCAGCACGCGTGCAATTGTCATCCAGCCCGACAGACCGGCGAGACCGCACAACCCCAGCGTCAGACTCGCCGCAGCGGAGAAGAGCAGACATATGAAAACTGCGCGAGGAACCTTCAGAATCGACAGATCGAGCCACGCCCGAAAATGCTCCCGGCGGCAATTCTGAAACTGGTATCTTCCCAGCACCGCAATCTCTTCGCGCAAATGCGTAGCGCCGCCCAATTCTTTTACCGCCGCCTGTCGCTCCCTGGCCTCCTCCAGCGTTGCTGGATCGAGCAGAAAATCCGCCAGCCGTTCCGCGCCAATCTCCGATCGAGTCGTCGCCATCAATTCGAACAGCGACCCCTCACTCAGAATGTCCAGGTCCGCCTGATAGAGGTGGTGCTCGCGCGCAAACTCCATCCCTCCTCTCCCCTTGCCGCGCCACTTGCCTTCCACCCGGTCAATGCCACGCTCACAGAAGCTCACCCTGTGCGCCCGTTCGATTGCTTTCGCGCGAGCCCGCGCATACCGTCTCAATCTCCGCATTGCCTCAAACATCAGAATTGCGCAAACAGCAAAAAGCAGCACCGTTCCATGTAGCGCCATGAGGAAACACACAGCTCCCATAACCGTGCAGGCAACCGTTAGGACAACATCCCAACGCGCGCGAGTTTCTAAATCAGCAATCTCAATTTCTAATTCAAGGGCTCTCGACCCGTACGCAGCAAGCACCGCATCGCTTTGCCGCCCTTTGAAAGATGCACGCATGAACACACCTTCACTTCCCCGCACCACGGCCGGGGCTCCGTCTTTGCAACACAAGCACGCGCAGAACCGCTGCAACGGTTCCGCATTCCTGATGTCGAAAGGAAGAACTAAGAGAAAATGGGGGGAGGCCGCTGATACAGCACAGCGAGGCTCGGGGTTCGAGGTATCCCCAGAAATACAAAAGCAAAGTCCCTGAACTCACGGCCGCAAACGAGGGAAAACCGCCAATGCCAGGATGCCCGCAGGCAGTCGGCAAGGTGCCGGCAAACATCCGCCGACCGCACAACCAGAAAAAGCAGCAGGCAGGCCAGCAACAGAACGAAAATCATCCGTCCAAGCCCTTCAAGCAACAGGGTCCGATACCACGGCAGGCAGAACACGAGCACGTAAAAAACCGCGTCCGCCGCCGACTGCCTGTACCCCTGCGGTTTGCTCACACTCTCTCCTTCGCCGTTGATTGTACGCCAACCAACCCGGAAAAACATGGAGTGCATGCGCTGGCTGAAGTATCCATGCCTCGTGCACCGAGTCATCCGGACAAGGCCATTGCAAGAAAGCAATCTACTGCCGGCGTGCCAGTTGATTACGCCGTGAGTCCGTGCCTCATTCCCACGCCGCAAAAAAACGCCGGGGCAAACCCGCCCCGGCGATGCGCGTGCAACGCAATCAAACCTTTCACAAAATCGCGGCGCTCATGCCGCCGCATTGCCCCGCGCCTTGAGCGGGGCACTCAGTTGCTGGCGCAGGCTGCCGGCCAGGTCGGCCACCACGCGCAGTTTTTCGGCCAACGGCGCAGAGACCTCGCCACTGTTCAAAGCTAATTGGGAGTTCAGTAGCAGTCCGGCCACCGTTCCCTTCAACTCGGTTTCAATAGCAGCCGCCGCAGCCCGCCGTGCCAGCGCTTGCTCCCGCTCCCGGCGGTGCAGCGCCGCGCGTATCTCGCGAATCAGCCGCGCCGCCCCGGAGAGCGCAAAGTTGATCTGCAGCGGAATCGCAAGACCCGCCTGCTCCCAGATCTTCTCCGCCGCAGCCGGGTCGCACTCCGCCACGGTCTCATCCACCACTACTGCGGAAAACTCGCGCCGCCGCAGCGCCGCCAGCGCAGCCTTCCGGCCCTCGGCCACTTCCACGTCCATCCCCAGTTGTGTGCCCACCACCGCTGCACAGTTGCGCGCGCCTTCAACTCCAGTCACCATCAGTATGCTCATTGTCGTTTCCTCGTTCCTCTATTTCCGACTTCGGTTCGTTTTTTGTAGCTCGCCTTCTAGTTCCAATGCTTCTGGCTTCCGGTTGCGAGTCTCTAACTCCGGGTTAGTCCATAGACAGTTCGAGCCCATGACGCTTTGCGGTAATCGGAAAAGGTGTGCGATGGGAGCTCTCGGCTGCTTGGCAGTCTACCGATTTACTCTTCCTGAAGCGGGTCGGCGATACCGTACTCTTTCAGCTTGCGATAGAGCGTCGTCTTGCCAATGCCCAGCAGCTTCGCGGCCTGCAGCTTGTCGCCGTTCAGGGTCCGAATCGCGCCCAGAATGGCATCGCGCTCCAGATCGGCCAGCGTCTTCAGTTCGGCAGCGCCACCCTGCTCGGTCGCGGCCCCGGCTGTCGCCGCCGTCCTCCGCGCATCAAGTCCCTGCTGCTGCAACTGCGTGGGCAGGTCGCCCAGGTGCAGCACCGGCCCGGAAGACATCGTGCAGGCCCGCTCCACCGCGTTCTCAAGCTCGCGCACGTTGCCCGGCCAGTCGTGCCGCATCATCGTGCGCAGCGCCTCGTCGCTCAGCGTGAACTTGGTCCCGTGCTCGCGGCTGATGCGGTCCAGAAAGTGCGCCGCCAACAGCGGTATGTCCTCGCGCCGGTCGCGCAGAGAAGGTAGCCGCAGGTTCACCACATTCAGCCGATAGAACAGGTCTTTGCGGAAGGTGCCCCGTTCCACCATCTCCGCCAGATCGCGGTTGGTGGCGGCCACAATTCTCGCCTTGATCGGCACCCGGTGCGTAGCCCCTACTGGCCGCACCTCTTTTTCCTGCAGAGAGCGCAGCAGCTTCGCCTGCAAGTCCAGCGAAAGCTCGCCGATCTCATCCAGAAACACCGTCCCGCCCTCGGCTGAAACCAGCAACCCGTCTTTGGTCCGGTTGGCTCCCGTGAAGGCGCCCTTCACGTAGCCGAACAGTTCGCTCTCGATCAGCGTCGGCACCAGCGAGCCGCAATCAACCGGCAGAAACGGCTTTTGCCCGTTGGGCCCGTAGGCGTGGATGGTCCTTGCCACCAGTTCCTTGCCCGTGCCGCTCTCGCCCAGCACCAGCACCGGATGCGTGCTCTGCGCAACTTTGGAGAGAATCCGGTAGAGCTTCTCCATCTCTCCGGAGCGGCCGATCATCGCGCCCAAACCCTGCGAGAGCCGCAGGCGCTCCCGCAACTGGCGCGTCGCCGTGTCGGTCAAGTGATTTGCCGAGGCGCGATCCAGCACCGTTGAAAGCTCGTCCATCGCGAACGGCTTGGTCAGATAATCGGAAGCGCCGCAGCGCATCGCCTCCACGGCCGCATTCACCGAGCCCGAGGCGGTCATCGCAATCACCGAGGTGCCCGGATAGAGCAGCTTCACTTCGGAGACCAGTTCCAGGCCCTGGTTCGATCCAGCCGGCAGGTTCACCAACAGGATGTCGGCCGCATGGCCCCGCATCTGGCTCCGCGCCTGGCCCAGGTCCCCAGTGCTTTCAACCGCATAGCCCAAGCTGGCGGCAATCTCGGCGCAGGCCGAACGCACTGCCGCGTCAGGGTCCACCACCAGCAGGTGCAACCGCACCGCCGGCTCGGCTAGTTGGGGAATATACTCCATCGCCCTCGTGTTCAGAACTGTTTGTAGCATTGTATTCGCCTCGCGCCTGTTCTTGTTTTCAGGTGATTCTGGTTTTAAGTGCCCCGGTGGCCTCAAGCCTCCAAAGCCGCTGTTTCAGTGTCTTCGGAGCACCTCAATCCTCAACGCCGCTCCGCAATTTCTTTCCGCGCATGTTGCCGGTTACGCCCTGTCTCAGTTCCTAACCCTATCCACGCCTTTTGTCGCTCTTCCTATCCCTGTTCCTGTTCCTGTCCCTGTCCTGTTGCTGTCCCTGCCCTGTTCCTGTGCCTGTTCCTGTGCCTGTTTCTGCCCCTGCCTCTGTTCCTGTCCGTGTCCCCGTCCCTGCCCATGCTCAGCCTCTGCTCAGATTCGGGCACTGTCTCGCACTTCCCGCCTCCCGCCTCTCACCTCCCACCTTCGAGCAGCCGAAAGCAAGCCCACGTTCAGCGTCTCCGTACCGGCAAATCAATCTCGAAGCGCGCTCCGGCAGGAGCCCGGTTGCTGGCCTCGATCCGGCCGCCCGCCGCTTCGACGATCGAGCGCGAGATGGCAAGCCCCAGTCCGCGGTGGACGACCGGCCAGCTTCCTCTGGCTTCGGCTCCTTGCGTCCGGGACGTGTACCCAGAGGTGAAGATTTCTTCCAGGGCCGTCTCAGGGATGCCCGGTCCGTTGTCTTCAATCGTCAGCGCCACGGCGTCGCCGGTGCCCTCGCTGGCAGGAAGGTCGTGCAGTTCAATATGGATGCGCCCCCCCACAGGCATTGCCTCGGCGGCGTTCTTCACCATGTTCACCATAACCCTGGTCAGGTCCTCGCCCGTCAACCGCACCGGCTGCGTCGCGCCTTCCACATCGACTGTCAGCAGAATCGTGGGCCCGGCCAGCGCAGCCAGCAGATTCTGGTTGGCAAGCAACTCCGCCGCTAGGTCTTCGATCGGAACAGTCGGCATCAGGTCCCAGCGTCCCGGCGTCTCGCGCCCCCGCCCCTCCGTCGGGCCGAGCTCCACAAGACTCCTGTGTCCGCCGGCCTCCACCGCGCGATCCAAGCCCGACAGCTCAATCGCCCCATGGGCAGAGCGCTCTGCGACCCAACCGGCGATACCTTTGCTCTGCCGCGTGACAGGATTTTTGTCCCGTCCCCCGTCAAGCGCCACCAGTTTCTCCACCAGCCGACGGCTGGCTGCGGCCACCAGCCGCAGTTCGGTTCCATAGTGCGCAAACGGACTCGCCAGCACGCCCGTCTCTTCAAGCAGATCGCAATAGAGCCCCAGCGCCGTCACCATGTTTCTTGCGTCGTGCGCAACCTCCGCCACGCTCTCGCCCCGGCTGCCCAGGTTGGCCAGTGTCTCCACCACAGCTTCCACCCGCTTACGCTCCGCATCACCTAATCCCGTCGTAACTTCGATCTGCCGCATGGCTCGCTCCCTGTTCCGGGTTTGTGAAACGTGGTCAGTGGCCTTTCCCAATTCCTGCCTCTGTCCCTGTTCCCTGTTCCCATTCCTGCCCTCTTCTATTACACGTCGCGTGCCAAACCAGAACACTTTCCCTAAGTTACTGATAAGGGAATACTTGACCCTGATTCCAGCGAACCCTTCCCCACTCTCTCCCCCCTCCACACGTCCCAAAATGGAACACACCCATCCCCGCCTGCCACACTAACTTATTTCGTTTCTTACATTTCCATTCACTTTCCCGTTTCGGCCTCCAAGAATCCGGAATTCCCATCCTGGCACCTGCTAAGAAACCACCGACAAAACTGGGATCAGGCATCGGAAAATACGGGACCGGACCAACAGGAAGTTCGGGATACCCGTCGCCTCATCCCCACGCCTGACCCCGTACAATCCCTCTATGCACGCTTCCAGCACCTTTTTCCGTCCCGGCGGCCGAACTCCCGTCGAGCTCCGCCCTCTTTCCCTCGTTCCCGGCTTCGTTCAGACCGCCGAGGGCTCGGTCCTAGTCTCCTTTGGCAACACCCGTGTCCTCACCAACGCCACCATCGAGCAGGGTGTTCCCGGCTGGCTCCGCAACTCCGGCCGCGGCTGGGTCACGGCCGAGTACTCCATGCTCCCCCGCTCCACCGTCACCCGCACCCCAAGGGAAAGCGAGCGCGGCAAGATCGGCGGACGCACGCACGAGATTCAGCGCCTCATAGGAAGAAGTCTGCGCTCGGTCGTAGACATGCAAATGCTCGGCGAGCGCACCGTCATCCTCGACTGCGACGTAATCCAGGCCGACGGAGGAACCCGCACCGCCGCCATCACCGGAGCCGCCGTCGCACTGGCTTTGGGACTCAACGCCCTGGTCAAAGCCGGCACTCTCAAGCAATCCCCGCTCAAGCAACTGGTCGGGGCCATCTCGGTCGGCATCGTCAGTGGCACGCCCCTGCTCGACCTCTGCTATGAGGAGGACTCGGCAGCCGATGTCGATATGAATGTCGTCATGACCGAAGACGGAGGCCTCATCGAGACCCAGGCCACCGCCGAGAAGGGCAGCTTCTCCCGTACCCAGCTCAACGGCCTCATCGACATGGCCGAAGCCGGCCTCAAGCACATCTTCGCCGCCCAGCGCGCCGTCTTGGCGCAATAAGCAGCCAGTGGACAGTGAGAGCACCTGGCACTGTCCACTGCGCCTCCCACCGGCGTATACTCGCTCCTTCAGTCCCAATCCAACTCCGGGAGCCTCCATGCCTGCCCTCTCGCGCCGCGACGTCCTTGCCATGCTCCTCGCAGCACCCGTCGCCGCCCGCTCCTTCGCCCACGCCTCCGATCTCGACGACTCCACCCCATGGCTCACCCTCTTCGACGGCAAGTCCCTCAACGGCTGGAAGGCCAGCGAGCACGAAGGTACCTTCTCGCTCGTCGACGGCGAGGGCGGCGGCCGCGTGATCCAGGTGCATGGCATGCGCTCGCATCTCTTCTACACCGGCCCCCTGCACCACGCCGACTTCAAAAACTTCGAGTTCTCGGCCGACGTCCTCACCCACCCGCGCGCAAACTCAGGCATCTACTTCCACACCGCATTCCAGCCCACCGGCTTTCCATCCGCCGGTTTTGAAGTCCAGGTCGCCAACACCTTTCCCGGCGACAACAAGAAGACCGGTTCCCTCTACTCGGTCCGCAACGTCTACAAGCAACTCGTCAACGACAATGAGTGGTTCAACGTCAACATCCAGGTCCGCGCCAAACAGGTCCAGATCCGCCTCAACAACATGCTCGTCGTCGACTACATCGAGCCAGCCGAGCCTTTCCGCGCCGACACCAACTTCCAGCGCGCCTTGAACCACGGCACCTTCGCCCTCCAGGGCCACGACCCCGGCAGCACCACCTTCTTCAAGAACATCCGCGTCCGCCCGCTGCCCGACACGCTCTCGACCCCCGCCGCCGACCTGCCAGTCGTCGACGATCTCTACCGCCAGACCATGCTTCTCGGCGAAGAGAACTATCCCGTCGTCGACTATCATGTCCACCTCAAGGGCGGCCTCACTCTCGACCAGGCCCTGGCCAACTCCCGCCGCCTCGGCATCGGCTACGGCATTGCGATTAACTGCGGCCTCAACTTCCCCGTCCACGACGACCAGAGCGTTCACGACTATCTCGCCACCATGAAAGGCCAGCCCTGCTACGTCGCGCTCCAGGGCGAAGGCCGCGAGTGGATGACCCTCACCTCGCCCGAGTCCGTCGCCCGCTTCGACTACTGCTTCACAGACGCCATGACCTTCCGCGACGACTCCGGTTACCGCCGCCGACTCTACGTCCCCGAAGAGATGGGCGACCTCTCCAACCCCGAAGCCTTCATCGAGATGTACGTCAACCGCATCGAGGCCGTCCTCCACGAGCCCATCGACATCTACGTCAACCCCACCTACCTGCCCCTGCCCATCCGCCCGCAGTACGACGCTCTCTGGACCCCTGCCCGCATGAAGCGCGTCATCGACGCCGCCATCGAGAACGATGTCGCCATCGAAATCAATAACCGCTATAAAATCCCCAGCCCCGCCTTCATCAAAGCCGCCAAAGCCGCCGGCGCAAAGTTCTCCTTCGGCACCAACAACGCCGAAGCCGAAATCGGCCGTCTCGAGTACCCCATTCAAATGGTCGCTGAATGCGGACTCAAGTGGCAGGACATCTTCGTGCCCAAGCCCGACGGCCAGAAGCCAATCCAGGTCAAGAAATGGCGCATGACCCCGTCCTGAGGCGTTTCCGGAACACCCAGCCGTCGCAACGCCGCACTGTCCCGCTCCATCGGCGCCATCTGGACTGTTCTTGCAGAATGCGGCTATAGTGACTCATACCCGAACCGCGCTGTACCGTTACGAAACGCACGCACACGCGGCAAAAGGTCAATCTGGAGAGATTTCTCCAAGGAGGGTCCAGTGAAGATTACCGACACGATTGGATCGGTGCTCAAGAACAAAGGCGAAGCGAGAATCCTCTCGATCGCTCCCGAGCAGTCCGTCTACGAAGCCATTGAAATGATGGCGAAAAACGACATCGGCGCCCTGCTGGTCCTCTCCAACGGCAAGCTGGTCGGCATCTTCTCCGAACGCGACTACGCACGCAAGGGAATCCTTGTCGGCCACCATTCCAAGGAAACTCATGTCAGCGAGATCATGACCAGCCCGGTTCGCTCCATCACTCCGCAGTACACCGTCGACGAGTGCATGACCCTGATGACATCGGGCCGCTTCCGCCATCTCCCCGTCCTCGAAGGCGACAAAGTAGTCGGCCTCGTCTCGATCGGCGACCTCGTCAAATGGGTCATCTCCGGACAGGAAAAAGCCATTCAGGAATTGCAGGGCTACATCAGCGGCTCCTATCCAGCCTAGGAACTCACTCGCAGAGAGCGCTTCCGCAGGGAGCACGAGCCTTCACGCCCCTGAAAAGCGGCCAGAATGGAAGAGTCCTTCACAAGCTGCGGAAAAACTCTTATCGGAGCCGAACAAGTGTCAGGGCAAGGCTTCAGCCGTGCCCTCAATGAATCAAAATCAGCGTGGGCTTTAGCCCCTGAGGGATTGCTCAACGGGGAATGAAACCTGATCGGAGGTTCTCTAACGTAAAATGAAAAATGCCAGGTTGGAACCCATCCATTTTTAACGCGAAGGAATCCAACCGCAATGTGAGGCTCATTCAAAGCTCCGCAGGCGCCTTTTCCCCTTGCTTCAAACTTGGATATTGGTTCAACTTTGCCCTTGGTTCAATCTAGATAGGCGGGGTAACTAAAAACCAATGCGCATCGCACTCACCATCCTGACCACGGCCATCCTTTTCACTCCCTCCCTTCTCTGCGCTGCGCAGGCCCCGGTAAATGGAGCGCCGCCCACCTCCGCCCCGGCGCGCTCCTCGATCTCAGCCACGCTCCAACCCTCGCTCACGACCGTCCGTCGCACCCTCGACTCCTTGCACATCGAAAAATGGAAGCGCGGCTCCATCCGCGACGAAGCAAGCCAGAACATCGACGCCATTGAGCACGATCTCCAGGCCAACCTGCCGCCGCTGCTTCAGGATGCCGACTCCGCTCCCGGATCGGTCAGCAAGACGCTGCCCTTGGACCGCCACGTCAATGCACTCTACGATGTGCTTCTGCGCGTCGTTGAAGCCGCGCGCGTCATCGCTCCCGAAGACCAGGCCGCGCAATTGCAGCAGGCCCTCGCCGGCCTCAGCAGCGCCCGTCTTGAGCTCAGCAACCGCATCCAGGGCTCGGCCGACGCCATCGAGAAGCAGGTTGTAGAACTGCGCGCCACTATAGAGGCCCAGGCAGCCCGCCGCCCCGAACCGGCTCCCGTCGCGCTCCCCTGTGTGCCTCCAGCAAAACCCCATCGCGCAACAAGAAGAAAGACAACCAAGCCGCCCGCCAAGCCCGCGCAAAGCAAACCAGCCACAACCCCATCCACCTCAAATTCACCCAAATGAGTTGCGCTCTCCGCGCGATCGATCTTGGAGCCCCTCCAGAAACCGTGTGCCCCATCCACGGCGCGGCCTTTTGCGCCTTGAGTGGGATCGCCAGCCACCCTTTCCCTCACCGCACCACCGTCGCCAGCAGCAGCGTAACCCCAAGCCCGCTCACGCTCAGCACCGTCTCCACCACCGACCAGGTCGCCAGCGTCCCCTTCACGTCCAGCTTGAACAGCGAATTCACCAGCCAGAATCCCGAGTCGTTCACGTGCGACAGCATCAGTGACCCGCATCCGGTCGCCAGCACCAGCATCTCCGGCCGCACGCCCATATGTCCGGCCGCCGGCGCCAGCACACCCGAAGCAACCGCCATCGCCACCGTCGACGAACCCATGCACACCCGCACCACCGCCGCCAGCGCCCACGCCAGCACCAGCGGAGGCATGTGCGCTCCCAGTGCCAGACCCACCGTCGCCTGCGCCGCGCCCGAGTCGCGCAATACCCCGCTCAAGCCCCCAGCCGCCGATAGAATCACCAACACCCCGGCAATCGGCACAAACGAGTCCGCCGTCAGCCGGCGCAGCATGTCTGGTCCGTGATGAGGCTCGCGCGGAATCCTCCCGCCCAGCGTCACTAGCGCCACCAGCACCGCCGCCAGCATCGCCACATCCGGATACCCCAACATGTGCAGCACCTGGTTCGCCGTCCCGCCCGGCGCAGTCAACGCGTCGGCCCAACTCCCCGCAAAGATCAGCGCAATCGGCAGCAGAATCGCCGCAAGCGCCCGCATTGCCCCCGCCGGAGCCACTGCAACGAGTGCACGCTTATCCTCCTCGCCTATCTCTGCCACAAATCCAACCGGCTTGGGCTTCCAATCCGCTCCGAGCTTCGCCTGCCGCCGCTCCCACCGCCGCATCAGCACCCAACCCACCCCCGGCCCCGCCAGCGCCGACGCCGGAATCCCAGCCACCATCCCCCAAAAAATCACCCGCCCAATATCGGCGTGAAACACCGCCGCCGCCAGCAGCGCCGAGGGGTGCGGCGGAATCAGCCCATGCGTAATCGACAACCCCGCCAGCACCGGCAAAGCAACCAGAATCGGTGGCCGCCCGCTGCGCCGCGCCGCCTCCACCACAATCGGGAACAGCAGCACCAGCCCCACCTCAAAGAACACCGGCATCCCCACCAGCAGGCTCAGCCCCAGCAGCGCCCACGGCAGCCCCTTCGGCCCGCAGCCCTCCACCAGCGCCTTGCTCAGCGAAGTGGCCCCGCCGGAAGAAGCCAGCAGTTGCCCCAGAATCGCCCCCATCGCCAGAATGATGGCGATGTGCCCCATCATGTTCCCAACCCCCGCCGTAAACGCCAGCGGAACCTGTTTCAGCGGCATCCCCGCCGCCACGCCCAGCCCCAGCGCCGCAATCGACAACCCCAGCGCCGCATGAAGCCGCAGCTTCACCACCAGCAACAAAAGCAGCAGCACCGTCCCCGCCACGCAGCCCAGCAGGTACCAGTCATGAGCAGTTACGCCTGTAGAATTCACCGGCAGATTATTCCACATCGTTGCAACTGCGCGCATCGCAAGTTCCATCCGACCCGCCGCCTAGAATTTGTTTTGTATTGAATTGGGTAGCTGCTTCATCGACCAGATCTATCATGAAAGACAGACTCGCTATGAAGGTACTTGGAATCCTCCTCGGCTTTTTTGCCGCTCTATATCTCATATGCATTGGCGGCTTCTTTGCCACTCAAAGAAGCCTGCTTTATTTCCCAAGCCACACCTATATTCCCCTGGCCCAAGCTCACGCGAACAGATCGTTTGAAGAACTCTTCGTTAGAACTCAAGACGGACTTGATCTGAAGGGTTGGTATGCGCCGCCATCTACAAAACCGTTCACCTTCGTGTTCTTTCATGGCAACGGCGACAACCTGTACACCGCCTCTCAAATCGCCGATCCATACATTGCCGCTGGATACGGGTTTCTACTTGCGGAATATCGAGGCTACAGTGGGTTGCCAGGCAAGCCGACAGAAGCAGGACTCTATGCCGACGCAAGGGCCTACCTTTACGCGCTTATGGCGCAGGGCGTAAAGCCCGAAAACATCATCCTCTACGGACATTCGTTGGGAACCGGCATCGCCACGCAAATGGCGAAGGAATTTCATGTCGGCGGGTTGATGCTACTCGCACCCTATTTGTCCATTCCAAAATTGGCGCAAGTTGATTATCCGTTTCTTCCGGCGGAATATATGATCCTCGACCGTTATGAAAACTTTAAGAAAATCGGAAACGTTCATGTGCCGGTTCTTATAGTCGATGGGACACAGGACCAGATAATCCCTCCGTCCCAGGGAAAGCAGCTCTTTGACCTGGCAAACGAGCCTCGCCAGTTCTATTCACTTCCCGGCGACGGTCATAATGATATTTTTAATGACTTTGCTCCCATCAGTCTGCATTGGGTAAGCCGAATTCGAGCAAAAAATTGATTTTGCTACGTGCACTATCGGCCCCGGTTTGAGAGATGGAAAACTTCTGTCCTGAACGGACTCCCTTAATCGCACGCGAAACGGACTAACTGAAGGCTGAGAACTGAAAGCTGAAAGCTGCCTCCTGTGTCCCCCGCCACAATTTTTCCTTGCGCGCCTCTGCTACCATAAAGATGATCGCTGCTCCTGCAGTCCGGCAGTACGTTCTCCTGTTCTCTCGGAGCCCAACGCACCGGCAACCGGAGCCATCCAGAAAAGGAGAATTCCCATGCCTCTAGTCTCCATGCGGCAACTACTCGACGAGGCCGCCAAGGGCGGTTACGGCGTCGGCGCTTTCAACGTCAACGATATGGAACAGATCCAGGCCATCATGATGGCCGCCAAGGAAACCAAGTCCCCAGTCATCGTCCAGGCCAGCCGTGGCGCACGCGCCTTCGCCGAGGATCTCTACCTCTTCAAGCTCATCCAGGCCGCGGCGGAACTCAATCCCGAGATTCCCATCGCCATGCACCAGGATCACGGCAACAGCTTTGAAACCTGCAAGAGCGCCATCGCGCTCGGCTACACCTCCGTCATGATGGACGGCTCACTGCTTGAAGACGGAAAGACCCCGTCCTCGTTTGAAGAGAACGTCGAAGTCACTCGCAAAGTCGTCGACTACGCGCACGAGCGCGGCGTCACCGTCGAAGGCGAAATCGGCGTCCTCGGCGGCGTTGAAGACGGCCATGGAGCCGGCGGCAGCGGCCTCGACCACATCACCGACCCCGATCAGGCAGTCGAATTTGCCGAGCGCACCGGCGTCGATGCCCTCGCCATCGCCATCGGCACCAGCCACGGCGCCTACAAGTTCACCAAGAAGCCGGATGGCTCGGTCCTCAAGATGGACGTCCTCATCGCCATCCACAAGCGCCTCCCCAACACCCACCTGGTCATGCACGGCAGCTCCTCGGTCCCCAAGGACCTGCAGGATGTCATCAACCAGTACGGTGGCAAGCTCAAGGAAACCTGGGGCGTGCCGGTCGAGGAAATTCAGCTCGGCATCCGCAACGGCGTCCGCAAAATCAACGTCGACACCGACAATCGCCTCGCCATCACCGGCGCTATCCGCAAGGTCTTCGCCGAGTCGCCTGAGAAGTTCGATCCCCGCGACTACATGAAGCCCGCCCGCGAAGCCATGAAGAAGGTCGTCGCCCTCCGCATGACCCAGTTCGGACAGGCAGGCCACGCAGGCGACTACAGTCCCATCCCGATCACTGAGATCGCCAAGGGCTACAAGGACGGCTCGCTCGCCACTCGTCCCCTCGTCGCCTCAAAGTAATCCCGGCTGCCCCACCACACAAGGAAAAGGGCCACTCCGCATCCGCGGAGTGGCCCTTTTCTTTCAATCCAGCTTTTACGGCTGCGCGTAAAACCCCGTCCGCGTACGCGCCTTCAACCCCGGCTTGTCCACCTTGATCTGTATCCCGTGATACTCATTCGCGTGCTTTGCGGCGGCCGCGTCATACGTCAGATCGTAGAAAGTCTGCGCATCCGCCAGGCACTTGTCGATCATCCCGGCGATGTCGTTGCTGCCGTACAGCACCTGCCCCCCCGTCTGCGTCGCAATCACCTGCAGGTAGAGATCGCCATTATCCGCATCCTTGGCTGTCGCAACGCCCTTTACAAATGGCTTGTAGGATTGGTTTCCCGCAATCGCCAGGTCCCGCATGGCGCCATACGGGTCCACGCTGTAGAGTGTGATCTGCGCCTCGCGCAGCAGCGTCGAAAGAGAAACAATATACGTAAACAGCCCATCCATCTCCTTCGCCGACTTCTGCACGGTCAGGCTTGGAAATGCCGGCCATCCAGGGCTGATCCAGATCACCAGTTTTCGCCCCGGCCTGTCCCGCAACTTCAGTGCCACGCCGTTTAACGCCTGCAGGCTCTTCTCGCGCATCTGCACGCCTTGTTGAAACCCTCCCTGCGGCTGGAACGATCGTTGCGGATTCGGATTGTTCTCCAGGTTCTGCAGCAGCAGCTTCGCATCCCGTGACGGCGCACCCTGAAACTTCAACTCCGTCTCGGTCAGGAATACGAACGACGTCGGAAGAGGCAGAGGTCCGCTTCTCTGCCGCAGATAATTTTCCAGATCCTTCCGTTCGCGGGCCATGGTTTCAAAGGAAGAATTGATCTCATCCACCAGCAGAACCGCCTCCAAAGGAGGATCGGCATCGGGAGTCTCTCCCGCCACCTGACGCACCCCGATCACGCTCCGCTCTTGCTTGTTGTCCACTACCGTGAAGTCGCCCGACTGCAGCCCCGCAACCGGCCGATCCGCTTTATCCGTGACCACCACATTGAGTACCGTGGGAACGCCCGTAGCCGCAGCCGCCTGCGCCGCGCCCGTCCTCGCCGCCAAAATCATCCCGCTTAGGATTGCGTATAAAAATAACTTCCTTGCCTTCATCGCATCTCTCCCTTCGACCGAGTGGTTCGGCCCGATGCCCGGCCCGATGATTGCAAACAACTCGCAACTCACCGCTCCGAACGACCCGGAGGATCGCTCAAACCCAAAAAATGCCTGGACTTGATTTGGCTTGGACTATAGCACGCAGATCTTGCTGCGCCCAAAAGACAACAGCGCATCGAAACCGTGCAAGGATCGCTTCACCAGAAAGGATCCCTCGATCTGACCTGCATCCCTTCGCCCATCTTGCCCTAAGAAGGTTGAAAGTCTGGTGACTCCAGCCAGGGATTCCTTCTATTCGCTTACAACAGAAAGCTGACCACCGAGACCGCTGTTCCCTGTTCCAGGGTCCCTGCCAGGAGTCCCGGCAAGCGATCTTGCCTCGCTGCCCTGGCTGATCCCCGTCTCCTGGTCCTTGTACTGCAACTGGTAAAGCTTCCAGTAAATCCCACGCTCGGCCAGCAACTCCTGGTGCGATCCCTTCTCCCGCAACTGCCCCCTGTGCATCACCAGAATCGCCTCCGCCCGCTGCACCGTCGATAGCCGGTGCGCGATCAGCACAGAAGTCCTCCCCTCCACCATCCGCTCCAGCGCCCCACGAATACGCAGCTCCGTATCCGTATCCACGCTCGACGTCGCTTCGTCCAGAATCAGAATCCGCGGATTATAAGCCAGCGCTCGCGCAAAGTTGATCAACTGCTTCTGCCCGGTCGAAAGTGAATTGCCCCGCTCCCGCACCGGCTCGCTGAATCCGCCCGGCAGGCTCTCGATAAAATCCAGCACGTTCACATCCCGCGCCGCATTCCGCAGTTGCTCGTCCTTGATCGCATCATTGCCAAACCGAATATTGTCTGCCACCGTTCCCGCAAACAGAAACGGATCCTGCAGCACCACCGCGAAGTGCTGCCGCAGCGCCTTCAAGTCCTGCTGCCGCAGGTCCACTCCATCCACCAGAATCTCGCCCGCCGTCACGTCGTAAAACCGCATCATCAGGCTGGTCAGCGTCGTCTTTCCCGCTCCGGTGTGGCCCACAATCGCCACCGTCTGTCCTGGCTCAACCGTAAAACTCACGTCCTTCAGAATCCACTCAATGCCTTCCACCGCCGCAAGGCGCGCACTCGCCGCGTCAGACGCCTTCGCCGCATCCACTGCCGCCTGCTGTTCCTCGCTCAGCTTCTGATAGGTGAACCACACATGCCGGAACTCAATCCGGTTACTCCCATCGCCCGCCACCGGATGCTCCGGGCTCACAATCTCTGGCTCTGTGTCCAGCAGCTTGAAAATCCGCTCGCAAGCCGCCATCGCCGCCTGCAAAATGTTGTACTTGTCGCTCAAATCCTGTATCGGACGCCAGAACCGCTGCGAGTATTGGATAAACATCGCCAGCATTCCGATCGTCACCGCCCCATGGCCCAGAACACTGAATCCGCCCCGCCAAACCACCAGCGCAATCGCAACCGACGACAGCAGCTCCACCGCCGGATAATAGAGCGCATACGCAAGAATCGTGTCGATGAACGCAACCATGTGCAGCTTGTTCACCGCTTCGAAGTCTTTGTACGCCCGCTCCTCCCGGTTGAAAAGCTGCACCACGCTCATCCCGGAAATATGTTCCTGCGTAAAACTGTTGATGCGCGCAATCGCCGCCCGCACACGGCGGTAGCTCTCCCGCACATGGTCGCGGAATATCCGCGTCACAATCAAAAGCAGCGGCATCACCGAAAATGCCAGCAGCGCCAGCCACCAGTTGATGCTCAGCATCACCGCGGCCATCACCGTCAGCATGAAGAAGTCGTTCACAATGGCGAGCACGCCGTCCGTGAACATGTCGTTGATCGCGTCCACGTCCGAGGTAAGCCGCGTCACCAGCCGCCCCACCGCGTTCGTATCGAAGAACCCGATATGCATCCGCTGCATGTGCCGGAAGATGTTGCGCCGCAGATCAAACATCACCTTCTGCCCCAGCCACTGCATCAGGTACGTCTGCACAAACGCCAGCATGTAAGACGAAAGCAGCGCCACAAGATACAAGCCCGCCAGCATCGTAATGCCGCGGTAGGCGTCCGTGGGCAGCACCCGCGCCAGCGGGCTGGTGGTATCCAGCCAATGCGCCACCGCGCTCGTAGCGTCTTCACCCTTCACATTGGGCGAAAGATAGCGATCGATCGCCATCATCACCAGGATGGGTCCGAATACATCGAACACCGACTTCAGCGTCACCGCAACCGACGACACCGTCGCCTGCGCCCAGTACGGACGCACATAGCCGCCCAGCCGCCGCATCAGCCGCGAGTCGTACACCTTGCCTACAGGATCTTCGTCGCGCTTCCGCGCTGGCGCGGGAGAGCTGGCTTCACCGGGCTTCGTTTGCTCTGTTTTTGCCATCGGTTGGGTGGGTCGACCTTCCTCTCCCATTGTACGGGGAGCCTTCCGGAGCCATCGGCCGCGCTCGCGCCGCCGCCAACCTCAATCCCGCCAGCAACGCGGATACGCTCTACGCGCCCGGTTTGGCCTCCGGTTTCCCCTCCGGCTTCGGTGCCGGTTTCTTCGCCGTGGGACTCGACACACCCATGCTCATCAGCACATAGCCAAATCCCTTGCGCAGCACATTCAAAACGCTCATCTTTGCCTTCCTCGCCCATCGCTCAATCTTGCGCAACATTGCGGGTGCCCCATCCTCGCGGCGTCTTTGTCTTTGCCGCTAGGGTGGGAAAGCATGCGTCAATCCGCAAACGCTCCTCTTCCCGCGCAACTTTTGCTTGCGATTTGCGACAGGGCGAGTCCAGCCTCTAAGGCTTTTTCCCCGCCGGCTCAGGAGCCAATACCGCCGTCTTCCCGTTCAATATATCCACGGCCGCCGGTGGCAAAGGCTTGTCCGCATTCGCCAGCAGCAGCGACACCTGCCACATCTCCGTTTCCGTCAGCACATCCTTGTACGACGGCATCCCCGTCAGCCGAATTCCGTTCGCCACACGCCAATACGTCGCCCCAGGGGGATCGTCGCTCACGCCCACCGCGCCGCCTCTGCGGTGTTTTTCCCACAGCGGCGGTGCCTTCGGATACATATGCGCCGCAAAGGAGGATGGCTTGCCGTGATACCCATGGCAGGACGCGCACTGATCCCGATAAACCTCGGCTCCCGCCACCAGATTCCCCTCATCAGCCTGAATCGGAGGCGTCTTCACCATCTCGCTATTAATCCGCGCATGAAGCGGAATCCCAACAATCTGCCGCTCCAAGGGAAACGGCGCATCCGCAACCGCAACCGGTGGATGCCCAAAATAAAACCACCCCACCGCCGCAATCGGCACCAGCAGCACTCCCAGAACAATTCCAACTATCATCCGACCCATTTCTTCCACCGCCTCCGCTTTCCATCCATCCTAGAGCATTCCCCTCGCTTTCTCTCTTACAACTTGTTCATTTTCCTCGCAATTTCCCTGGCCGCAATTCCTGCCTCTCCCACTGACAATTCACCCCGCCAGCCGTCCAATCCCACAACCGTGCCCCCAAGGTGTTTTAATACCTAATGGGGGAAGCACTGCATCCTGCGGTCGCGTGCTTCAGTAATCCCCTGGAGGAATCCCGATAACGATGCGTGCTTTTTGTCGTCTTGCCCTTCTGCTGGCGCTTGCGTCCACTGCCATCACAGCCGTTCTGGCCCAAAACTCGAGCAGCAATCCTCCAGCCCAGGCGCCGGACCAGTCCAAACCCCAAGCCCAAAACCAGGCTCAGGTCCCTGCGCCAACTCCCCAGCAACTCAGCGTCCAGGCACGCATTCGCGCCCGGCGCGAGCAGCGCCGCGCCGCAGCGATCCACGACGTCTATTCTCATCGCTATGAGTCGTATGCAAGCATGGGCTACCTCCGCTTCAAGCCAGGCCCAACCACGCAGAAGCTTACCTTCTACGCATGGGACACCGGCCTCACCCGCTACTTCAACGAGCGCCTCGGCGTCACAATCGATGGCCGCGGCTACTACGGCATCGCCTACGTCGGCCTCAATCCGTATAGCCAAGGCGCGTTCACCCGCCCAAAAATCAGCGAATACAACGCCATGGTCGGACCCACTTATCGCTTCTATCTGCAGCCAAAGTACTCCGTCGCGGGCCGCGTCATGGCGGGCTATGCCTACGGAAACTTCTCCGGCGACACCAACGGAATCACCCCCACTCTCCTCGGCCTCTATCCCGACTCCAGCAGCTACGCCGCCAGCGCCAGCGTCATCGGTGAAGTCAACCTCACACCCAACGTCGGCTTCCGCCTCGTCCCCGAATACTTCTTCACAGGCTTCGGCTCAAGCATGCAGGCCAGCCGCGGATTCACCGCCGGAGTCGTATACCGCTTCGGCAAGCAGTAAATCCAAATGCGTACGGGCCCCAACCCCGTACGCATCCCCCCTGCAATCAGCTCAATCCACGCAGCCGCCAAAAATCCGCCACCGCAAAAACTCAGAGACCTGGTTTCAGCACTGGGCTCCACTCATGCCTCCCTCACGCACGCCTCTGACGGCAGCCCCTTGCCCGCAATCCTAGCCCTGCTCCGCCAGCACCAACAACGCTAGAAGCCGGCCAGAACCTGCGGCGCGAGCGCTCTTTCTACGGCTTGCTTCCTGCTCAGAGGTGCGGCGTGGATGTAAGCGGCAACTTTGAAGGAGACATTTCCCTTCTTCACGATAAGACCCACATTGTCGCCAACAGCATTGAAGTAGGCCCCATCGCCAAGACCGCTCACCGGAGTGATGACGACCGCGCTGATGGGTGGGTGCCGGCCAGCCTCATACTGTTTCAGGTCCGAGAGAAACAGAGTGACGAATCCGCCTCCACCTTTGATCGTCCACGTGCAGGTCCGCTTGAACGTCGGGGTCACGTACACACCAGCGTCCACTGTGGCGCCAAGAGCCGCGCTGATCTGGGCGGGCGTCAGGTAGGAGCACGCATCTCCGGCAGTGGCCGCGCGGGATTGCCGCGTTGTTATCGAGATCACCAGGAGGGTGGCAACGGCAAAACACCAAAAATGCTTTGAGGACACGGAACGACCTCCTTCGCAAATTTATGCAGGATTATACCCCGGGTGTCCCATTGATGACGCATGCTGAAATTCGTCTTTTCCCGCCGTCGATCGCCAATGCCCCTTGCTGAGTTCCAGGTTCATTCCAAATCTGGCGGCCAGCAAAACCGCACTGCCGCGCGGGTGGGTGGCCGGCGAAGACGCATCGCCTCGCAGCCTTCTCGTTCAAACTTGGGTCTCTTTCCCCAGCCTCCTCAGCTCCTCCTGCAATTCCCATATCAGTCCCACCCCGGCCACGCGCACCCCGCCTCCGGGCATATAATTGGACGGTCGAAAAATAGGCCCGCACAGGGACGGCCTGTACCGCGCCAGAGCTCTGCCATCAAACCGCAGCCGTCAATAGATTCGGCAATTCAATCCGGAGAAAAATAGGAGTCTCCCAGCAATGAAAAATACCTTGTCCCGCCGCAATTTTGTTATCCAGTCCGGCGCTCTCATGGCCGCAGCCTGTGTCGCATCCAGCCCAACCCCCGCCTTTGCCCAGGCCCTGCCCGTCTCCGGCAAGCCCATGCCCATCAACCTCGGCATCTGCAGCTACACCTTCCGCAACTTCAACCGCGCCCAGCTCATCGCCTACCTCAAGCAACTCAACATCACCAACCTCAACGTAAAAGACGTAAAAGACCATCTCCCCATGGACCCCGCCCTTGAAGCCCAGGCCCTGGCCGACTACGCCGCCGCCGGCATCAAGCTCCACGCCGCCGGAGCCATCTACTTCCGCACACCCGACGAGGCCGACATCCGCTCCAAGTTCGAATACGCCAAGCGCGCCGGCATCGGCGTCATCGTCGCCGGCGATCCAACCCCCGAATCCCTCAAGTGGATCGAAAAGTTCGTTCAGGAATACAACATCAAGATCGCCATCCACAACCACGGACCCGAGGACAAGTTCTTTCCCTCGCCCTTCGACGTGCTCAAGGCCATCAAGGATCTCGACCCCCGCATCGGATTCTGCATCGACGTAGGACACGCCGCCCGCGCCAACGCCAACCTCGTTGACGCCATCCACGCCACTGGCCCACGCCTCTACGACATGCACATCAAGGACCTCACCAGCTTCTCCAGCCGAGAAAGCCAGGTCGCCGTCGGCGAAGGCATCATGCCCGTCCGCGACATCTTCCAGGCCCTCATCGACATCAAGTACCCAGGCTTCGTCGACCTCGAATACGAGATCCACGCCGACGACCCCATGCCCGGCGTCATCGAGAGCCTCGCCTATGAGCGCGGCGTCCTCGCCGGCATGGGCTACCTAACCCACGCCTGAGCGCCAGCCCAGCTCCGCAGCAACAAGGGGTGAATGGAGGGGAATCCAAAATTGATTCGCCTCCATTCATCCCTTCTCTTGTTCAGGCGCAAAGAAAAACCCCCGCCTGAGCAGGGGTTTTTCTTGATGAGGATCGTACCTAACTACATCGTTCCCGCGAAGCTTGGCGCCACCACTCCACCTTGCCTGCGCATCAGTTCTGTCATCCGCGCCGCCATATCGGCGTAGAGCGATGCCGCACGAGAAACATTTGCGCACGTGCTTTCGTTCACTTTGTCGCAAGCCAACTTTGACAGAGATATCAGCACGCATACGCGAATCTCCATGGCATCTTTGCGTAAAGCCATAAGCATTTCCTTGTCCACAGTATCGCTGTTGCGGGCTGCATATTCGGCCATGTCCAACATCACCCGGGCATTTTCATACATCGACCAAAGACCGTGAGTTCCCTGAACTTTAAGCCACCGTTGCTCCGGCGTCGAGTCCTGATCTGGCTTCCAACTGAACTGACCCTCGAGCTGATCGCTCAACCGTTCGCCATACCAGTTGGGCTGCAACTGGGCTGCAAGGCGATCCCATACCTGCGCCTGCCGGCGGCGCTCACCGGCCCGCCACCATTCAACGTAAACTGCAAAAGCTACAAGTACGATAAATTCGAGCAGAGTGAGTAACATGGCTGTTCCTTTGGCGGGAGAGCAGCGGCTCAGCTTCGGCAAAAGCCGACCTCGGCTGATCAGCGGCGAACAGGTACGCCAACTGCACCGAGGATAAAATTTTCCCGTAAACTGCCAAGACTATAGATTCAATGATTGCTTGCGTCTATCACACTTTTGGGTCACAGGCTGCCCAGATCCCAGGTCTCAACCTTGAGACCTCGGATACCAAGAATTGTAGCCAATGGGTTTTATTCTTCTTTTTTTCACGTTATCGTCGGGTGGTCACCCTTTCAATTTCCAAAACACTGCCAGTCTCCCACCACTGCATAACCCCAACCACCCCTCCTCATAACCACTTCCTATTGGACTCAACTCTCCCGACCCGTGTTCAATCGCATCACGAGGTCTCCGATGTCATCCACGCCCGAAGTCAACCTCTGGTCTTCCGCCGAGCACGCACTGGACTATCTCCGCCGCGCCGACTCCATTCCCCACCGTGTCGAAGGCGAAGCCACGCTGCTCGAGTTTGTCCCCGCCAATGTCAGCTGCGTTCTGGATATTGGCAGTGGCGGCGGCAGGCTCCTCGCGCTCGCCAAAGCAGCTCGTCCCGCAGCCCGTTACGTAGCGCTCGATTTCTCGCCAACCATGCTTGAAGCTCTGCGCAAACTCTTCGCCGCAGAAAGCAGCGTCACCGTCGTCGCGCACAACCTCGACGACACCCTGCCCGCCCTCGGCCAATTCGACGCCGTCATCTCAAGTTTCGCCATCCACCATGTTGCTCACGACCGCAAGCGCACTTTGTACCAGGAAATCTTCGACCTGCTCGCTCTAGGCGGCGTCTTCTGCAATCTCGAGCATGTCGCGTCCCCCACACCTCTACTCCACGCCGGATTCCTCCAGGCCATCTCCTGCACCGAAGAAGATCCTTCCAACAAGCTCCTCGATCTGGAAACGCAATTAGCCTGGCTGCGCCAAATCGGCTTCGTCCAGGTCGACTGCCACTGGAAATGGCGCGAGCTGGCCCTGCTCGTCGGCGTCAAGCCGGCGGCTGGCTCTCCCTTTCAGTCTTAACCACACTGAAGGGCACCCAGCACGCGCGCAGCAATTCCAACAGAGTATGACAATCCTGAAATTGTTCTAGAGAAATCTGTGAAATTATGCGGTCAAAGACCTACAGATATCGGAGCGAATCCCGCTTTTCTGTCTCTTCTTCCAGCGGGTCGGCGAGTGCATCCGGCGCGGCCGCCTGCGCCTCCTGCGGCCTTCTCCTGCGCCGCCGTCCCCACCCATACGCCGCCCTCGCCCAGATCCCAGAGAACATGTAGGTCAGCGCCATCAGGAAAAGCACCACGTTCGAATACCGCAGCATCATGTAAATCACGATCGCCATCAGCACCAGCATCTGAAACGGATGGCTCCGAGAAAAATTGATCTCCTTGCCCGACCAGAAACGCCACGTGCTCACCATCAGGAAACCCGTCAGCGCCACCATCAGCAGCCACGGAACCGAGATCCACCAATACGCCACCGGAATCCCGTAGCAGAGATGGATCGTCGCCGCCAGCAGCCCCGCCGCCGCCGGAATCGGCATCCCCACAAAATACTTCCGCCCCGGCAGTCCAGGATTGCGCGGCTGCGGATCGTGAGCGATGTTGAACCGCGCCAGACGCGACGCTCCGCTCAGCAGAAACAGAAAACAGACGAACGAGCCCGCCTGCATCAGGTGCTGTCGCAAATGCGGATTCACCGTGTCCGGCAAAAATTGGAAGCCCCACACAAACGCCAGCAGGCTCGGCGCCACGCCAAACGTAATCGCGTCCGCAAGCGAGTCCAGCTCCTTGCCAAAGTCGCTGCACGTGTTGGTCATGCGCGCAATACGCCCATCCAGCGCATCGAACGGAATCGCAAAAAGAATCGCGATTGCCGCCAGGTCAAGATGTGATTGCGTGTTGCCGCTGATCGCCGCAATAGTTTGCAGAATCGAGAAATACCCGGCCCCGATATTTACCGAAGTAAACAGCGACGGCAGCAGAAACATGCCCCGGTGCAGCCGAGCCTCTCTGGCTCTGGCCCGCGCCGGTTCTCGCAGTGGATCCTGATAATTCAAAGGCGCGCTCCGTCCGTCATCGCCGCCAGAACGCTCGATCCGCCCTTCACCCGCTCGCCCACCTTCACCCGCAGGGCCGCATCGGCCGGTATCACCACGTCCACACGCGAGCCAAACTTGATCAACCCCACCCGCTGCCCGCGCTCTACCGTTTCACCCTCTTTGTGGTTGAACACAATCCGCCGCGCCAGCAGTCCCGCAATCTGCTTGAACGTAACCTCAATCCCCTCGCCGCGCACCGTCACCACATTCTGCTCGTTGCGCTCTGCCGAAGCCGGATTCATGGCATTCAGATACTGGCCCTTCTGATAATGCACGCGGCTCAACACCCCGCCAATCGGCGAGCGGTTCACATGCACGTCAAATACACTAAGGAATATGCTGATCCGCTGACGCGGACCCTCGGGTGTGTTGATCGCAACCGTCTCGGTCACCAAGCCGTCTCCCGGCGACACAATCAACCCCGCGCCCACCGGTATCGTCCGTCGTGGATCGCGGAAAAACCAAAGGAAAAAACCCGCAAGAAGCACCGGGGCAATGCCCCACGCCCAACCGCCCGTAAACCAGGCCAGAGCAGCCGCCACCACTAAAAAACTCAAACCGTAGATGTAACCGTCACGAACCATAGTCCTAACGATTATACGGTTATCCACCGCTTGAGCAGCAGCGGTCCCCTGCAGCGCTTCGATTCGGCCAGACAGCTCGGGCGCGTGCCCACTAAGGCGCACACTCCAAATGACCACCCTGTCCGGGCCCGCAGCACCGCAAAAAATCTACCGTCTTCGAACTCTAAGCGATCGCCAGCATCCGGCGTTCGAGCGCGAAGATCAGGTCTTTGGCGTGCAGTTTCAGCTTCTTCAGGCGAACTTCCTCAAGCTGTTCATCTTCGCTGAGATAGGGCTTCTGAAGCAATTGTTCCAACCGCTGAGCGTAGCGATGGTGTTCAGCGTGTAGGCGATCAATCTCTCCGCTCAGCGTCGAATCCTGTACTTCGTCCATCAAGCACCCCCTCGATTTATTAACGAACACTTACATATATCGCCGTCCCCACGCAACTCGCAAGCAAGAAAATCGCTCAAAGTGACGTGAGCCTGTGAATTTCAACACAAAAACCCACCAACTGTGACTGAAATCACACTTCGCTGCCCGCAAACCAGACACTTACCAAAAACTCCGTCCTCACGGCCCCTCAATCTATCCCAGCTTCAGGCCCATTAGCACCGCGTCCTCTTCCGGTCCAGAATAGTAGCCCGGCCGGCGCCCGGTTTCATCCCAGCCCAGCGAACGGTAGAACTCAAGCGCACGCTGATTGGACGCGCGAACTTCAAGAAGGACCTCACCGACTCCCTCGCCCTTCAACTCCGCCACCAGCGCTGACATCAACCGCCGCCCAATCCCGCGCCCCTGTTCCCCCGCCGCAACCGCAATCGTCTCCAGCTCGGCCTGCGGCGTCACCACGCTGGCCACGGCGAAACCCATCACTGCGTCTCCCTCGGCAACCAGAGCAATCCTGCGCGGAGTCGCGCCCGCATCGAGCGCGGCGCCATAAGCCTCCCGCTGCCAGTGCGGCGCATCCCGCAGGCTCTCCGCAATCGCCATCACAGGCTCAAGGTCCGCTTCGGCCATCCGCCGTACCCGCACTCCCGCCGCATCCGCCTTCATGCCCGCGTCCGTCCCGCCGCCGCAGCCTCTCCAAATATCTCCGCATCCGACCGCCGCAGATAATTCCCATCCAGCAGCGCCAGATCCACATTGCCGCCCGCCACCAGCCGCGCCTCGCCTACCCGCAGCGCATCCACAGCCATCGGCGCCGCGCACCGCACCAATTGCGCCTCCGGCCACGCCAAAGCCAGCACTGCCGCCGCTCCTTCGTCGCAAACCCCAACCCGCAGCGGCGCAGGCTCAATCGCCCCCAGTTCCTGCTTCCCTGCCAGCAACTCCCTCGGCGGCTTCCCAACCTCTTCCAATCGCAAATAAACCTCACCCCTGTGCGCATCGAGCGCACACGAAGGCACGCCAGACTTCCGCGACAAAACCTGCAGCCGCGAAATCGCCACCACCGGAATCTGCGCCCCTTCCGCCAGTCCCTTCACCGCGCTCAGCCCCACCCGAACCCCGGTAAAGCTGCCCGGCCCGTTCACCGCAACAATCCCGCCCAAATCCTTCAGCCCCACGCCCGCACCCGCCAGCAGCGCCGCAATTGCCGCAACCAGCGTCGCAGAGTAGCTCCGGCCCTCCAGTTCCGTCTCGCCCAGAGCCTCCAGGTCCCGCCCCGCCAGCCGTCCCAGCGCCACCGACCCCATCGGCCCGCACGTATCCACCGCCAGCACCAGCCCGCCCGGTGCCATCGCCGTTCCCGGCATTAAATAACTTGTTCCCATAACCCCCTCAGCATGACACAGCCATCGCCGCCGCATCCAGCCGCGCCCACTTC
This sequence comes from Occallatibacter sp., assembly GCA_035529815.1. Taxonomy (GTDB): domain Bacteria; phylum Acidobacteriota; class Terriglobia; order Terriglobales; family Acidobacteriaceae; genus Telmatobacter. Next base: position 35,372 of record DATKWA010000100.1, read on the forward strand.
AACACCCCACCCCATTTCCGGTAATCTGTTCCAAGCGATAAGCCCACCCGATGCGGTCTCCATGCCGCGCACTCCCCACCCAGGGAAACATCCTGGCAAGAACAGAAGTGCAGCGACAAACCTGCATCCACAGTGAGGACCAACCCTGGCGTCCACGGCCGACACAGCTTCCTTCCACGCAACCTGGCGTCCCCGCGCCAATCCGTGGGTCATCGCCCTCACCGTCACCATGGCCACCTTCATGGAGGCGCTCGACACCTCCATCGCCAACGTCGCCATGCCCCACATCGGCGGTTCCCTCTCCGCCAGCTTCAGTGAGGCCACCTGGGTCCTCACCAGCTATCTGGTCGCCAACGCCATGGTCCTGCCCATCAGCGGCTGGATCGCCAACCGCATGGGCCGCAAGCGCTTCTACATGTCCTGCGTCTTCCTGTTCACGGTGGCCTCGCTGCTCTGCGGCCTCGCACCCACGCTCCCCATGCTGGTCTTCTTCCGCGTCGTTCAGGGCGCGGCCGGTGGCGGCCTTCAGCCCAGCGAGCAGTCCATCCTCGCCGACACCTTCGCCCCGGAAAAACGCAGCATGGCCTTTGCCGTCTATGGCATGGCCGTTGTCCTCGCCCCCGTCCTCGGACCCACCGTCGGCGGCTGGATCGTCGACAACTACTCCTGGCGTTGGATCTTCTTCCTCAACATCCCCGTCGGCATCCTCTCCCTCTACCTCACCAACCGCGTCGTTGAAGATCCGCCCTATCTCGCCGAGATCCGCAAGCGTCGCGAAGGCGTCGATTACTGGGGCCTCGGCCTGCTCATCCTCGCCATCGGCGCGCTCCAGATCATGCTCGATAAAGGTCAGGAAGACGACTGGTTCAGCTCCAGGTTCATCGTCACCTGCTTCGTCCTCGCCGTCGTCGGCCTGGCCGTCTTCCTGGTGCGCGAGCTCTCCGTCAAGCATCCCATCCTCGATGTCCGCCTCTTCGCCCAGCGCAACATCGGCATGACCCAGCTCGTCATGTTCTGCGTCGGCGTCTCCCTCTACTCCTCCACCGTCCTCATCCCGCAGTTCCTTCAGGAAATCATGGGCTACTCCGCCCGACAGGCCGGCATGGCTGTCTCGAGCGGCGGCTTGGTGCTCATGTTCCTGTTCCCTGTGGCTGGCGCACTCGCGCCCAAATTCGATCCCCGCAAGCTCGTCGCACTCGGCTTCGTCATCACCACATTCGGCCTCTGGCGCATGACCCAGATCAACCTCGACGTCAGCTTCGGCATGGCCGTCAGTTGGCGCGTCTTCATCGCCCTCGGCCTACCCTTCCTCTTCATCCCCATCAACACGCTTTGCTATGCGGGCATTGCCCCGGAGAAATACAACGAGGTCAGCGGCCTCACCGCGCTCATGCGCAATTTAGGTGGAAGCGTCGGCATCAGCCTCGTCACCACTCTGCTCGTCCGCCAGAGCCAGAAGCACCAGGCCATGCTCGCGCCCAACACCGCTCCCGGAAGTCCCGCGTTCGAATCCATGCGTTCCGCCCTCGCCGGCGCCTGGCAGCACTTAGGAAGCGCAAAACCAGACGCCATTCACCGCGCCGGCGCGCAAATCTACGGCATGGCCCAGATTCAAGCCCGCCTGCTCGCTTATGTCGACGTAATCTGGCTCATGGTCTTCGTCACCGCCCTGCTGATCCCGCTCCCCTTCATCATGCGCCGCCCCGCAAAAACAGCCGCACCGCCCCCAGCGCACTGAGCGCCATCCACAGGACTACAAATCCTGCGCCCTTGCCCGGCAAATCAGTTGTTCGCACGATGCGCATAATACGCAATTGCCCCGAGCAAAGTTTCGCGGAAGCGAAGCTTCGAGCCCCTCCCTAATCAATTCCCTCCCATCAGGGGTAGTGTCCAAATTTGTCTATCACGGCTCGTGCTGCACATGACCCCTTATTTCGCCGAATGGTCAAATTTCACAATCGGGACGTTAGGCTGGTGCGGCCCAATGACTATAACGAATTGCTTTTCAGAAAGCGAAGGATCTCCAAAGAATTGGGCTAATCCGGAAATTCCCCATCCTCCCGTACTAAGCTGTATTGCATCACGCAGCGCAGAGAGCTGCGCATTGGAGAGAGAGACGTCTTTTGCCGCTACAGCCATGCCCTCAATGTCAGCAGTTCTCCTGAGCACATCAAATATTTGCTGGCTGCCCCGAGAATCGTTTTCGCGCTTTGTCGGGAGTGGTTTAATTTCCACATTCCACCCAGCGCCTTTAGGGCCGAGTGCATCAAATAATTGGAGGGCAAAAAAGTGCACTTCCTCGGGGTAGGGCTCGTACCAAATCTCAGCAGATCCTCTCGACTTTCCCTTCAATAAGTCTACGAAACGTTTGGATTCTACAGTGCGGGAGTTTACACTCTTGCCTACCACATTCAAAAAACTCTCCAGAGCTAACTGCGCTTTGGCTGTCTCCATTTGGGCTTCTGCGGCCTTCCCCTGCTCCCTCGCCAAATCTGCCTGTGATGCAGTAAGCGTCGTCTCAAACTTACGTATTTGCTCAGCTTGCCGACGGTTGATGATGTTACCCGTAAACCATGCGCCGACACCAAATGCAAACGTGAGGAGCAGTAATAAAAGTGCTCCTAGATCGAAGAACGATTTCCAAAACTCTACGGTCATTGCCGCGATCCTCAACAGCCGGGCGCCCATCCTAGCCGTTCTCTTTGCGGTTAGTGTGGGATCGGATGAATTTCGTATACGGTTGAAACGTACACACGCCGAAGCCGCCCCTACACCGCCCCCAGCGCCTGCTCCAAATCCGCAATCAGATCTTCCTTGTCCTCAATCCCGATCGACAGCCGAATCCGTCCCTCGGTAATCCCCATCGCATCGCGGAACTCCTGGCTCACCGACCCATGCGTCGTCGTCGCCGAGTGCGAAGCCAGCGACTCGACCCCGCCCAGCGACTCCGCATTCAGGAGAATCTTGATCGCCGCCAAAAACCGTGCCGCCTCATCCCGCCCCTTCAGCTCAAAGCTCATCATCGAGCCAAATCCCTTTTGCTGCCGCACCGCCAGCTCATGTTGCGGATGGTTCTTCAGCCCCGGATACGCCAGCCTGCTCACCTTCGGATGCGTCGACAAATAATCCGCCACCGCCCGCCCATTCTCCTCGTGCTGCTTCACGCGCAGCGGCATCGTCTTGATCCCGCGCAGCACCAGGAAGCATTCAAACGGCGACATCACGCCACCCGCCGCCTTCTGCACCAGCAGAAACCGATCCTTGTGCTCCGGCTTCGATCCAATCAGCGCTCCGCCCAGCCCGTCCGAGTGGCCGTTCAAATACTTCGTCGTCGAGTGCATCACAATGTCCGCGCCCAGCGCCAGCGGGCTCTGCAGGCAAGGCGAAAGAAACGTATTGTCTACGCTCAACTCCGCCCCGCGCGCATGAGCAATCTTCGCCACCGCGGCAATATCCGTCAGAACCATCAGCGGATTGCTCGGCGTCTCAATATGCACCAGCTTCGTATTCGGCTTCATCGCCGCTTCCACGGCCTTCAGGTCGCTCGTATCCACATACTCGATCGCAATGCCGTATCCGCTCACGATCTGCTCAAACAGCCGCACCGTGCCCGCATACACATCGCGCGAACACACCACATGGTCGCCCGTCTTCAGCATCGCCACCAGCGCAGAAATCGCGTTCATTCCGCTCGTAAAGGCATGGCCGCTCGTGCCGCCTTCAAGAGCCGCCAGCGCCGTCTCCAGCCGGTCCCGCGTCGGGTTTCCCGCGCGCGAGTAATCCCACCCGCGGTCGGTCCCAATCCCCGTCAGCTCAAAGGTTGAAGAAAGATAAACAGGCACATTCACCGCGCCCGTCTGCGGGTCCGGGTGCTGCCCGGCATGTACGGCAAGGGTCGAGTATTTGTAGGTGGACATAATCAGGTGTTTGCTGCGATCTCCTGCCTTCTAGCTTACCGTGCCGGAGGCATCCGCCGCACAACAAGAGTCCACAGTGTGAGTCGAACCTTCCATTCCCGCAAACGGGCGCTGACAACCCCACGCAGAATGATCGAAACGCTCAACCGGAAGCACAGCCAGGATCAATCACAGAAAACCAAACCGAAGCGCGCATCGTACGATGGAAAGTGAGGACGAACCAACCGCATGAAGATCCAGATCAACAACACGCTCGCCGCACCCATCGTCGCGGTTATCGCCGGTCTCATCGCCTGGTTTACCGGCATTTCCAGCGCAATGTTGCCGCCCCATCCATTCCTTGGCACGCTCCTCATCACCGTTTTCACTGGAATCGCGGTCTTCCAGATTTGGCACTTCATCGCCCACCGGAAGAAAACCAAGCCTTAATGCATCTTGACGTTCGACGGTCGGGAAGCCGCATAACTCACCCCCGCCGTGCAGCGCAAGCAAATACCTATTTCCCGCCCTTGCCAGGCTTCTTCTCCGCCCGCACCACCGGAAAATACCCCGTCCGCGTCCGCACCGTCAGCTTGCCCATCCCCTTGGCCTCCGCCGTCACCTGCACGCGCCGGAATCCCGGCACCGTCGTCGGCTTGGTCGAGCGATAGCCAATCGTGTACTGGCTGCGAATATCCCGCGCCACCTCAGCCGCAATCTGATCAACATCCTCCATCGACTTCGGGAAAAACGCGATGCCTCCGGTCTCGGTTGAAAGCATCTCCAGCGCCCGCCGCGCATGGCGCACCTCGGCTCGGCTCATCTCGTCGCCAAACAGTAATCCAATCGAATAGATCACCGGACCCGACAAATCCTGCACCCGGCGAATCGTCTGCTCCAGGTTCAGCGTCGATGCGTTGTCCTCTCCATCCGTGATGAGCACAATCACCTGCTTGGGCCGCTTGGCATCCGCCACCAGCTTGTCCGCCGACGCAACCACCGCATCGTAAAGCGCCGTGCCACCTCGCGAGTCAATATGCGAAAGCCCGTCGCGCAGCTTGCTCTCGCTCGAAGTAAAATCCTGATCGATAAACGCCTCGTCCGAGAAATTCACCACAAACGCCTCGTCCTGCGGATTCGACGCCTCAATCAGGTCCAGTGCGCTCTTGTTCACTGAAGGACGCTTCCTGTACATCGATCCCGAGTTGTCGATCACCAGCGCAATCGAAACCGGCAGGTCGGTGTGCTGAAAGCTGATGATGTTCTGCTTCACACCATCCTCGAAAACCTGAAAGTTGTCCTTCTTCAGGTTCTCGACCAGCTTGTTTCCATCCAGTACCGTGCAGTTCAGCGCTACCTCTTCCACATCCGCACGCAGCACGTAGCCTGCGCCCTGCTTGTGCAGTGGCCCTGCTCCGGTCTCCGGCGCCAGCACGTCCGGCGAGCGCACTGGATCGCGGTCCTCGGTCAGCGAAGGCGCCTGCCCAGGCGCAGGCTCGCCAGCAGAAGCGCCCTGCGCGACCGCAGCCTGTGTGGAAGCAGGCGTTGGCGAAGATTGCATTGTAGATCGTTGTTGGGCCGGCAGCATCAGCGCCGCACCAACCATCAGAACTGCGACAACCGCGTTATTGCAAAGGCGCATAGTAGCCAGTACGTGCATAAACCGTCAGCGGTGGCAGCCCCGGAGGAGGATTCACCTTCACCTTCACTTTACGCCACTTGCCGTCCCGCGTCAGGTCAGTGGGACGGTAGCCTATCACATACTGGTTCCTTAGCTCGGTCGAAATCTTCTCCGCAATGTCGCTCATCTCGTCAATATCGTTCACCCGGAACAGCCGTCCCCCGGTCACATCGCTGATATCCTCCAGCAATTGCGGCCCCGTCCGCTCCTCCGGCGTCGGCGCATACGGATCGAAGATTCCGATCGAATAAATCTCCACATCCGCCTCCCGCACCTGCGCCTTTACCTCGCCCTCGGTGTAGCGTGAGCGATTATCGCCGCCGTCTGAAACCACCAGCAGAGCCTTGCGCTCGTGACGCGCATCCCGCATCTTCGCCACCCCGTAGTAAATCGCGTCCAGCAGCGCCGTCCTGTGCCCGCTCCGCACCGTCGCCAGCCGCGCCTCAATATCTTCCATCGAGTTCGTAAAGTCCTCAATCAGGTCCGGCCGGTCGTTGAATCCAATCACAAAAAACTCATCCTGAGGATTCGCCGTCTTGATGAACTGCAAAATTGACTCCCGAGCCCGAATCAGTTTCGACGTCATCGATCCGGAAAGGTCAAAGATGATCCCGATCGAAACCGGTGCGTCTTCGCTCGAAAAACTCTGGATCTTCTGCTGCTTGTTGTTCTCAAAAACCTGAAAATCCTCCTTTTCCAGGCCCGTAACCAGCCGATTCATCGGGTCGGTCACCGTCACCGGAACGAGAACCAGGTCCACGTTCATCCGGATATACGAGCCAGGGTGGATCTTCAGCGCCCCCGGCCCCGTCTCAGCCGGCTTTTCCGCCCCCGCCGGCGCACCTGCGGCCGGCGTTGCGCTCGCCGGCGGCTGCACGTGCACTTTGTTCAGCTGGTCTTCCTGAGCTCCAGCCTGCCCAACAATCAAGGCCGCCAGCAGGCCCGCAATCCATGCCCCCCGCCAACACAGCCGCAGCCTGCCCAGGCCGCCGCGGCGGCAACCGCCCGGCCCGGCACAATTCCGATGGTGAGGGAGCATCGTCATGACCGCTCACAAAGATTTGGAGCCGATATTAACACGATCCATCCATCGCTGGCGTCTCGAGCGCGCCCTGTCTCTCCCCAACCCGAATCCCGCCCCATATCCCCGCGCAAACCGCTGCGACCGCTGCGATACAATCGATTACTAGGTGCGCCAGACTCTCCTGCTCCAATTTCCGAGATTCCAGCGCGCAAATTCAACCACTTCATCGCAGGAGCAAGACCTTCCTCATGGCCCGCATCTATCCCTTTCGCGCCTGGCGGTATAACCCCTCCGCCGTCCGCATTGAAGACGCTGTCACCCAGCCTTACGACAAGATTTCCCCGGCCATGCAGCAGGCTTACTACCAGCGCAGCCCCTACAACCTGGTCCGCATCATCCTCGGCCTGCCTGAACTCTTTGACGCCGAGCGCGGCGAAAACGTATATACCCGCGCCGCCCGTGACTTCAAGGCCTGGCGCGAGCAGGGCATCCTCACACAGGAAAAAGACCCCTGCGTCTTCGCCTACTCGCAGCAGTTCAAGGTCCCCGGCACTGAAATCGTAAAAGAACGCCGCGGCTTCATCGCCCTCGGCAAACTCCACGACTACGCCGACCAGGTCGTCTTCCGCCACGAGCAAACCCTCTCCAAGCCCAAGAGCGACCGCCTCAACCTGCTCACGGCAACTCACGCCCACTTCGGCCAGATCTTCATGCTCTACTCAGACCCCGCCTCAAGCGTCGAGAAGATCCTCTACGACGGCAACGGCCCCGCCGACGCCGAAGTCACCGACGAGTACGGCGTCCTCCACCGTCTCTGGCGCATCAGCGATCCGGCCGCCATCCGCCTGCTCGCCACCGCCATGGACAACAAAAAGCTCATCATCGCCGACGGCCACCACCGCTACGAGACCGCGCTCAAATACTCGAAAGAGCATGCCCCCTCGTCCCCGTCCGCCTCCGAGCACTCAGTCTCGCAGTTGCCCCAGCCGCCTTACCCTGAAGCCGCCGTCATGATGACCTTCGTCAACATGGATTCCGACGGCCTCGTCATTCTCCCCACCCACCGCGTCGTCCACAGCCTCCCAGCCTTCGACCCCGCCGAATTCGCCCGGGCGTCCGCCCAGTTCTTCACTGTCCAGCCCCTTCCCGCAGCCGACGCCACAACCTACATGCAGACCCTCGCCGCGCAGCAAGGCACAGCCTTCGTCGCCGTCACTAGCGCAGGCTCCTACCTGCTCCGCTCCAAACCCGATGCCGTCAACACCGCCCTCGCCCATCTCCCCGAGCGCCAGCGCCAGCTTGACTTGAGCCATCTCCACTCCATCGTCCTTGACCGTCTTCTCGGCCTCGACGAAGAAAAAGTCCGCGAGCAAACCAACATCCGCTATCTCCGCGACTCGGCCGATGCCGTCAACCAGGCCCGCAGCGGCGAAGCCAACGTAACCTTCCTCACAAACCCCGTCACCATGGAGCAGCTCCGCGAAGTAGCCTTCGCCGGCGACGTCATGCCCCAGAAATCCACCGACTTCTTCCCCAAACTCCTGAGCGGCCTAACCATCTACGCCTTCGACTAGCAATTCCGCAGCAACCCGCTCGCCCCACCCCGGCTCCGCCCTCGAAAAGTTCGTTCATTGATCAGCCATTTCGGGCGGTAGGCCGGGGATTTATCCCCGGTATAAAACCAACCCAATCGACGTGGGCTTTAGCCCCTGCGGTATGCTGTCCGGTCCGTCCCATCCTGCATAACACCTAAAAGCAAGCCGTCATCCCGTGCGAACGGCCCCCAAGCTCCACCCCAAAGAGCGCCCTTGCTCTTTGCGGTGAAGCGTGGGGATGGTGAGTTGTAGGGCGGCCCGTCAGCTTCCGATTCGCAGTAGTGGAAAACCCGCTTGAGGGGCATCCCGGTGTTTCGCGGAATTTTCCGGGCGTACAACCTGCTGGTTTTCAGCGCAGCCGGTCGTACATTCTTAGAGCCTGTTATGAACTTTCGCGCGGGAAAGTTCATAACAGGCTCTAGACATACAACGACGCGTTTTCACAGCGGTCAGCGCGGATGCGCCAGCCGGCAGTTCGAGAAAGCGTCGCCTCGAAATTATGATCAGTTGCCTGCCGTGGCCGCCTTCTTGTGCCCCATGAAGATGTGTGCCTGATGACAGCTCACGCACGTCTTGTCTTTCATGAAGGGATCAGACTTCAGTTGTGCCACCTGGTCCGTGTGACAGCTCTCGCATGTGCCTAACCCCGGCTTGCCCGCAAAGTCTGGTGCTGTTGTCTCGCCATGGCACATGGTGCATTCCACACCGTTGGTCGCATGCGGGCTGGCTTTCCATTGGTCATAAATTGCCTTGTGGCAGTCGACGCAGGTTTTCCCGGCTGGAATCAGCCGATGGAATATATGCGTGGCTTGCTCCTGCTGAGCACTGCCCGGTTGGACCGCAGCAGCCAAAACCAGAAAAACGAACAGGGCAAAACCGAACAAACGCGCGTGGAAACGATTCATGAGCAAATCTCCTCAGTAGGATGTCTACTTTAAGGGACCGGCAATAGTCACCGTCAGTGACGCCAATCACGACTCGCCCGAATGCCCCCGCTGAGTGCCCCATCCGGGAACCCTCTGGGCACCACAGCCCTACCGCCGCAGGCCGCCCGTACCTCACCCCTCCATAAAGAATCGGCGCCCATCAACCCGCCTCCGCCCCTACGGAGGGAGGCCGGGGTTTCAACCCCCGCAAAAACCCGCCCACCACAACCCCGAAAGATCATGTACGCGGCGCAAGCCGCGTACAAAACCTCATGTAGGCTTTATATAAGCCAACTTTTGGGGAATAATCATGCCCCCAAGAGAGCGCATTGGCGATTTGGCTTCAATCAAGAACCGCCGCAGGACAACGTGCAGATATTCGTTTCAGAGGGGACTTAAACCTTCGGGCAGGCTGACGCGGTGTGGCGACCTTCAACCTGCCACCCATTTCTCCCGCTGGATGACTTGCAGGATGCCAATAGTGGAAAGGGACAGTTGAGCGCACACATCTGGGATATTCGGCCGGTTGGGATTGCCTGTCGGCTTCTCCTCTGTCACAAGCTGATACCCCGCAGTTCGCACCAGGGCTATAACGAAAGGATCAGCGGACGTGCGTAGCTTCTTATCCCCCACGAGGCGTGGGAACTGCTGCAAAACGTTGGCGACCTCAATCTGCACGTCATCATCCAGTTCTCGAAACATACCGTCCTTCCGGCTTCTCAGCCAGCTGTGCAGATCATCCGACCGCTTCTTTATTTCATTGAACACTTCGATGGGAGAGATCATGCGTCCGTCCTTAACCAGGCCGTCTATACGATCCCAAAACTTCGGAAAGTTTTCGATTGGGTAGCGTTCTTGCCACGCTGCAATCAGCGAACTTGTATCGACGCAATATATCATCGTGCGCGGATCACTCCGCAGGCTGGAAAGTGGCCCTTTCTAGCGCCGGGATGTGCTTCACCTTCGCGCCGAGATAGCTTGAAACATCATTGAGCGTGATGCGCTGGTCGTAATAGCTGCGCAGCACAAGGCGGGTGAAGCCCCGGCCATTCCAGCTCATCAGCAGGACCGAGCGTTTGATCGCGACCGGCTTTTTGGGGGCCGCCGCCTTCAATGCCGCGGCGGCTTCGTACTCGTCCTTAAACTGCCTCCGCCGTACCATGTAGAAATCCCACGACGCGCGGCGCAGCGTGACAAGGCGCAGCAGAAACGCCTCTCGGCTGACGCCAATTGAGTTTGCAAGGCTCCGCAGCTCGTCATCGTTCCATTTCCGCTCACCCGCCGGTTTCACCTGTGGGATTGACAGCATCAGATCGTGTGGCATCAAAGCGGCAGCAGCAACGGCATCGCAGAACCGTTCTATCTTCTGTTCCTCTGCCGTGCCACCGTCCCCATTCGACAATGCGCTCTCGCCAAGCAAGACGTGGGCTAACTCGTGCAAGAGGGTATAGCACTTGCCGCCCTGGCTGTAGTCCCGACCGTTGATGACGATGACTGGTATTTGATTGCGTGCGATGGCGAAACCGCGCATCTCTTCCATATCTACGCCTTGCGCACCGCTCGCCACGAAAACCAGAACGTCTTTTTCTTCCAGCTTGCGGCGCCAGAAATCAAAGGCCCGATCCTCTCTCGCTGCCTTCCGCTGATCGGCGTCGTTCACGCCGAGGAACCTGCGAACTTCAGCTCCTATTGGTTCAGGCGCGTCGGCCACGCTGGCTTTAAGCCGAAATGGCCTTACAGGCTCGCTCAAATCCTCGCGCAGTTCCAAAGCGAGTTCTCGCCGCTCGTGTGCGCTTCGGATCTGCCGGGCGAGCTCTGCGCTGATCGTCCGGTCCGTTGCATCCGGCAGTCGGCGAAAATCCCTCAGGGGAGCGAAGTCGGTCGGAGGCTTCGGTAAATAGAACACCGCCAACGGAAAGTGATATTTTCCCGCAAGGTACCGCAACTGGCTGACCGTGGGAGCACCGTCCCCTGCCTCCCACGCCCTCAGCGTTTCCGGCGCGACGTTCGCCGCTTTTGCGGCATCATCCACCGTGACCTTTGCGCGGTCACGCGCCCAGCCCAGCAACTCGGCCTTTATCAGAGCTTTAGTGCCTGCCACGGTCATTTCACGGCGACGAGCGCCGGCCTCAGAGGTAGTTTCTAGCCTAATCCCAGGCCGCTCCTCCTGTAAATATCATCGAAGGCGCGTGCGATTACTCCATTTCTCGTGGCGGGCGGCTGTAGATGATCAAGACGTCGCGCGATGCAGATACCCCATGTCTTCCACCGTGGCGAACCGCGACGCAAGACTTGCGATTCATTTACGACCGGGCCCCAAACCCATAACGCCCCCCACCCCTTTGCCGACAATTGCCCTCCCCAG
>DATKWA010000101.1:0-44402 GCA_035529815.1 Occallatibacter sp.
GGCAAAACCACCGTCGCCGTCAACCTGGCCATCGCCCTCTCCAAGATGGGACAGCGCGTCGGCCTCATCGACGCCGATATCTACGGCCCAAACGTGCCGCTGATGATGGGCTCGACGCAGCAGCCACGTGTAGGCGCTGGCAACGTGATTCAACCCAACGACACCCACGGCATCAAAACAATCTCGATCGGCTACATCTCTCCCGGCGACAAACCATTAGTGATGCGCGGGCCAATGCTGCACCAGATCATCCGTCAGTTTCTGCAGCAAGTGGAATGGGGTGAGCTCGACTACCTGATTGTCGATCTGCCTCCCGGCACCGGTGACGTCGTCATCTCTCTGGTCCAGACCGTTCCACTCACTGGCGCCGTCGTCGTTTCCACACCCAGCGATGTAAGTCTGGAAGACGCCCGCAAGGCGCTCGAAATGTTTGCCCAGGTAAACGTCGAGGTGCTCGGAATTGTCGAGAACATGAGCCACTTCACCTGTCCGCACTGCCACCAGGAGATCGACATCTTCTCCCGAGGCGGAGCCGAGCGCACCGCCCACCAGTTCAATATTCCCTTCCTGGGTTCAATTGAGTTGGTGCCCGCCATCCGCGAGGGCGGCGACCGCGGTCTGCCCGTAGCCCTGGCCGGACCCAAGAGCCCGCAGGCCGCCGAGTTCTATGGCATCGCAGAGAAGTTGATGAAGCGCGCCGAAGAAGCAGCTGCGTCAGCCTCCGACGTCATCGAAATCAGCTAGACGGCGAACCGGCTCGTTTGCAGTACGGCCGAAGAGTGCCGAGACAAAGAAAGGCGAGGCTTATGCCTCGCCTTTCTCGTTGGTTCTGCCGCTCTAGCGCCAATGCCCTTCCACCATCACCCAGCCGCCATGGCGATGAACCCAGCGGTGCGCTACCCAACGCGCGCCCGGACGAGGCGGGCGATCCCAGCGGCCGGGAACCCAGACGTAGCGCCCGCCGTCCCAGCGTTGGTAACCGTCAATCCACACAAACCCCCGCGCCGGTGGCGGCGGACGCCGCTCAACGATCGGGGCCGGTGGGCCAATCCGAACCACAATCTGCGCAAATGAAGCCGCAGGTGCCAAACAAAAAGCGAGAAGTACTGCCATTGCAATCTTTTTCACGGGGAATCGTCTCCTCTTGAGATGAAGTTACGCTGGAATCACGCATCTGTCCCGGCGCTTGTTGATATCAACTCCCTGTCCAGAGAATAGTTGCGCAAGCAGATGATTCAGCACCGCGTTGCAAAGACGGCGCCTTGATGTGTCCTTGAAAGTAGCAGCTTGCCGAAGAGCAGATTCAGTGCATGCGTACGCAGCGTTGAACTCAGATTTATTCCTCGGTCGATCCACTGTCTCTATCGGGGAAGATATTACCCATGCGGCGAATCTGCGCCCCAACGCCGCGCAACTTCTCTTCGATATGCTCGTAGCCGCGGTCCATGTGGTATACGCGATCGAGAATGGACTCGCCGTCGGCAACGAGCGCGGCCAGCACCAGAGAGGCCGATGCGCGCAGATCGGAACACATCACTGCGGCTGCGGAAAGACGCGCCGGGCCCCGCACTGTTGCCGTGCTGCCATCCACCTTGATGTTGGCGCCCATACGCACCAGCTCCTGCACATGCATGAAGCGATTCTCAAAAATATTTTCCCGAATCTGACTCACGCCTTCGGCCTGCGTGGCTAGGGCCATATACTGCGCCTGCATGTCGGTCGGAAACCCTGGATATTCCTCGGTCGAGATATCGGCCGCGCGCAGCTTTCCTCCATTGCGCACACGCACAGTGTCGGGCCCAAGAACATCCACCTGCACCCCGGCCTCCTGCAGTTTAGCGATCACCGCGCCAAGGTGCTCCGGCTTGCAGTTCGAGACAATCAGATCCCCATCCGTGATGGCGCCTGCAATCAGGAAAGTCCCTGCCTCGATGCGATCGGGATTGATCCGGTAGCGCGCGCCATGCAGGCTCGTTACGCCCTGAACTCGAACGGTCGATGTGCCTGCTCCATCAATACGCGCACCCATCGCGGTCAGCATTGCGGCCAGATCCGTAACCTCAGGTTCGCGCGCGCAATTTTCCATCAGAGTTTCGCCCTCAGCCAGCACCGCCGCCATCAGCAAATCTTCAGTGCCCGTCACCGTAATCTTGTCGAAGACCAGATGCGCGCCGTGAAGCCGATCGGCGCGGGCTTCCAGGTAGCCATGCTCCTGCGTAATGACTGCGCCCATTTTTTCCAGGCCCTTGATGTGCAGATCGATGGGCCTGCCGCCAATGGCGCAACCGCCGGGCATCGCAACGCGCGCCATCCCTGCTCGAGCCACCAGCGGCCCCAAAACCAGTGAACTGGCACGCATAGTCTTCACGATCTCGTAACGTGCCACTGGATCGGAAAGCGTGCGGCAACTGATCGTGATGCGATCGCGCGTGCGCCCTTCGCGCGCGCCCACCTCTGCGCCCATTGAGGCCAGCAACTTGCGCTCGGTCTCAATATCGCGCACCTGGGGAATGTTCTCCAGCGTAACTTCGTCCTCGGTCAGGATAGCTGCCGCCATGCACGGCAGGGCCGAGTTCTTTGCGCCCGAAACGCGAATGGTGCCCACCAGCGGATTGCCGCCGCGAATCACGAATTTATCCATAAACTGCCCAGCAACCCCCGGCTTTGTGACGGAAATCCGTTCTGCAGAACGCGACCCGAACAACCTATCGGCAGACGACCGACCGCAATCCGTTGCCTCAGCGTAAAAGATCTTCTATCGCCGACGCAATTCCGAATCTTTAGTCTAAATGCGCCCGCTCAGCGCCGAGACCGGCCAAATCATGGAAGACGCTGCAATCAGTTTCCGCTTACGCCGGCAGCAACCAGGTTCAACTGATTGGTCAGCGTGAACAGCAGCGCCGTTCCCTCGTCAAGATGGGCCTGAGGATGACTCATAAGCAGATGGGCCGTAATCACCCCGGCGCCGATCAGGCTGCCCGTCAGCGCGCCGACCGGTCCGCCAAGAATCGCTCCTGTAGTCGCGCCCGCACCCACCGCGCCGCCGTATTCAAGGCCCGCTTGCTTCAGCCGCGACCCTGGGTTGATCGTGCCTTCACTGCCGACTCGCGTCGGTGAGCCGGGTGTGCCCGTCACCTGCGCGTACAGGCGATAGCGTGAGCCGTCGGGCAGGATCACTGTCTCCGGAATTAGATTCATCGAGCCGTGCCCACCCAGCGAGCCTGTGGAAACATTCATCACTCTTCCGTCGATCTCCGCGCCGGCCGGAATCAGAACCTGGCCGTCCTGCAAAACATCCGAAGCGACGCGGCTGCGGAAAATGTCGCCGTCCTGGCTTTCGGTCGTGGAAAGGCGATTCAGCAGGCGCACACGGATCGTCGTCCCGGCGGCAAGCTGCCCGGGACCCAGGGGCGCAGGATGCACAATGTCGCCGTCCGGATCGTACGCCGGGGTGCGCTGGCTCAGCCCGGGCCGCGGAGCCGGATCGGAAGCAATCTCGACGATCCCGCCGTCGGTGCCATCCGCAGGCGAGCTAAGCATCGACGAGCCAGGCATGGAAGTCGCAGGCGCCGGCTGCGTCTCGGCCTGATACTGAGCCTCGCCCCTGTACTGCATTGGCGCAGGCTGTGGCGCCTGACTGTACGCCGGATGGGCAGGGGAGGGCTTGGGCATTGGGGCCGATTCCGGAGTCGGTGGCATGCTGGTCGTAATGGTCTCGTTCGGCGGCGGATTCGACGTTCCCTCATAGGAGTCGGAAGGGTTAGCCTGCTGCGCTCCCAGAACCGCCGCCGTTGCGACCATCAGCGCACACACAAGAACACACCGGCTCATGCGAATTTCCATTTTGCGATTCTCCATCTCGGAACCTCC
Source organism: Occallatibacter sp. (assembly GCA_035529815.1). Classification (GTDB taxonomy): domain Bacteria; phylum Acidobacteriota; class Terriglobia; order Terriglobales; family Acidobacteriaceae; genus Telmatobacter. The sequence goes on from DATKWA010000101.1 coordinate 3,871, forward strand.
ATTTTTGGGGCCTTTCTGGGCTCAAGCAAAGATCTCCCTGGCGAAACTGCCCCTTGTCTCTTAGACCCAGCCCCCTGCAAAGAGTCGCACAATGAGTCGCGCCCACGCTCACGCTGCTCCAGATCGTTCTAAGCCAGGGGATAACTTACTCAACATAAGGCTAGCGCGCATCGCCAGCGGCTTCATCGTGCGCTGGCGCCAATGTTCCTTTCGGAGCACGAATCAATAAAGTTACTATCGAGAGTCATGCATCTTACGGCCAGCACCCCCCAAGTCCCACGTCTCATTTTTCAACCCCTCTTCGCGGGCTGTGATCTCTGCCACACAGGAGGTCTCGGCCTGGCTTGTTAGAATCGGTACGGTATATACGCCGTCTGCCGATCGCAGGACGAAGAGGAGAACGACAACGTGCAGGAGCTTTTGAGCTCGATTCAAAGCGCCGCCGGAGAAGCCCTTGCCGTCGATCGCCGTCCAAAACTCAACGACCGGCTGCAGCACCGCATTCTAAGGAGCGAAATGACTGAAATTGTTGCCATACGTGCCCGCGAAGTCCTTGACTCGCGCGGTAACCCGACCGTAGAAGCAGATGTAATTCTGGAAAGCGGCGCAATGGGCCGCGCCATTGTGCCTTCGGGCGCTTCAACCGGCGAACATGAGGCCGTAGAATTGCGCGACGGTGATAAAAGCCACTACATGGGCAAAGGCGTACTCCAGGCCGTCGCCAACGTGGAAACTATGATTGCTCCAGAACTGGAGGGCATGGACGCGTCCAATCAGCGCCTCATCGACCAGACTATGATTGCCATCGACGGCACCCCAAACAAGAGCAAACTGGGCGCCAACGCAATTCTCGCTGTTTCCATGGCCGCCTCGCGCGCCGTGGCGCAGACGCTGGAGATTCCCCTCTACCGCTATCTGGGCGGCGTCAACGCCTCGGTACTGCCCACCCCCATGCTCAACGTCCTCAACGGCGGAGCCCACGCCGACTCGAACGTCGACTTTCAGGAATTCATGATCATGCCGGTCGGCGCAGAGCGCTTCTCAGAGGCCTTGCGTTGGGCCGCCGAAACCTTCCACACCCTCAAAGGCGTGCTCAAGAAGAAGGGCTACAACACTGCCGTTGGCGATGAGGGCGGCTTTGCGCCTTCGCTCAAATCAAACTCGGAAGCTATCGAACTCATCCTCGAAGCAATCGAAGCGGCGGGCTATAAGCCCGGCGAGCAGATTGCCATCGCCCTCGATCCTGCTTCAAGCGAGTTTTACGACAAGGAAAAGAAGAAATACGTCTTCAAAAAGAGCGACAAGCGCGAACTTTCAAGCGAGGAAATGGTCAGCTTCTACGACAACTGGATTCGCCAGTATCCCATTGTCTCGCTGGAAGACGGCCTGGCCGAAGACGATTGGGAGGGTTGGCGCATACTCACCGATAAGCTCGGCAGTCGCATTCAGTTGGTCGGCGACGACATCTTCGTCACCAACGTCAAGCGCCTGCAGCGCGGCATCGATGAGGGCGTTGGCAACTCCATCCTGATCAAGGTCAACCAGATCGGCACTGTGACGGAGACTCTTGAAGCCATCGACCTCGGCCGCCGTTACGGCTACACTTCTGTCATGTCCCACCGCTCCGGCGAAAGCGAAGACACATTCATCGCCGACCTGGCCGTCGCCACAGGCGTAGGCCAGATCAAGACCGGCTCCGTAAGCCGCACTGACCGCATCGCCAAGTACAACCAGTTGCTCCGCATCGAAGAAGAACTCGGTTCCGGCGCAGTTTACCTCGGCCTTGAAAGCCTCAACTACAACGACTAGCCGTTTGTGGATGCTGCTTCAGCAGAAATGCGCGTGCCTCAGGTCTCATCCGCTGCAGCGGATGAGACCTGCGATCGCGTCAGTCTTACGACCAATCTCTCAGCTCCCTGAAGCCCCCAAACCAGCCAATTCTTCATACAAGGAAGCCGCCCGTGCCCAAACATCCTCTCGTACTCACCATCCTTGACGGATGGGGTTATCGCGCCGAAACCGCCAACAACGCCATCGCCTTGGCTCGCAAGCCTACCTATGACAAGCTGCTCAAGGAGTTTCCCAATACCCTCATCCGCGCCTCCGAGCACTTCGTCGGCCTCCCGGACGGGCAAATGGGCAACAGCGAAGTCGGCCACCTGAACATCGGCGCGGGCCGAATCGTGCAGATGGACATCACCCGCATCGACATGCAGATTGCTACGGGCGAGTTCCAAAAGAACCCGGCCATCGTCAAGGCCATGCAGCGCGCCCGCGAAGCCGGACGCCAACTGCATCTCTTCGGCTTGGTCTCCGACGGAGGCGTCCACTCGCACCAGGAGCATCTCTACGCTTTGCTGCGCACAGCGCACGAAAACGGTCTGCAGCGGGTCTTCGTCCATGCCTTCATGGATGGCCGCGATACCGGACCAACCTCCGGCGCGGGTTTTATTGAGAAACTCGAGCAGAAGATGCGCGAGTACGGCGTCGGCAAGCTGGCCAGCATCAGCGGCCGCTACTACGCCATGGATCGCGACAGGCGCTGGGAGCGCGAGCGCAAGGCCTTCGACGCCATGGTGAACGGCAAGGCCGAGGGCGGCGCCTATCCGAACCCCGTGGCCCGCATCAAGGAGTGCTACAACAGCGGCACCACCGACGAGTTTCTCATTCCCTTTGTAGTAACCGACGCTGCAGGCAAGCCAGTGGGCCAGATCCGCGACGAGGATGTCTGCATCAACTTCAACTTCCGCTCTGATCGCGCCCGCCAGATTACGCGCGTACTGGCGCGCGAAAGCGGCCTGAACAAGAATGGCGGCCGAAACCTCGAAGGATGGGAATCGCTCGACGAACAAATTCCACGCTCCGAAATTCCCAAGAACCTTCACTACCTCTGCATGACCCAGTACGACAAGCTCTACGAGCTGCCCCTAATCAATCCGCCCGAGTCGATCGACAATATTCTGGCCAATGTTCTCTCGCAGCACAACCTGCGCAACCTGCGCGTCGCCGAGACCGAAAAGTTCGCGCACGTAACATACTTCTTCAACGGCGGCATTGAAGTTCCCTTCCCCGGCGAGGAACGCGTACTTTGCCCGTCTCTCAAGGTAGCCACTTATGACCTTGCGCCAGAGATGCGCGCCGAGTGCATCGGAGACGCCATTGTCAAAGCTATTAACGACACCGCCTTCGATCTGGTAGTAGCGAACTTTGCCAACGCCGACATGGTGGGCCATTCCGGCAAGCTCGAGCCCACGATCAAGGCCTGTGAAGCAGTCGACGCGCAACTGGGACGCATCTTTAAAGCCATTAAGGAAAAGAACGGAAGCTGGCTGATCACCGCAGATCACGGCAATGCCGAGCTAATGGTCGACCCCGTCACCGGTGGACCGCACACCGCGCACACCACCAATCCCGTACCCATGATCTACGTAGCCGAGGACGCTCCCCATTACCGCCTGCGCACCGATGGCTCCTTACGTGACATCTCGCCGACCCTCCTCAGCCTGCTGAACCTGGGGCTGCCGAAAGAAATGACTGGCGGGGATCTCAGAACACCTATCGTAAAGTAACTTCATCCCCAAACGTAAAAGGGGCGAGGCCGCAACGGCCTCGCCCTATACTGTCGAACCTTCTTTTACCGTGGGCGCATCGACTTGATCGCCGCCGGCAAACGTTTCTCAAGCAACTTTGCGCGCTCCGAAGCCAAACCGCCTATGTACGACGGCGCCGGCGTCGCCGTAAGCACCAGCGTCAACGCAATCACCGAGAATAGAAGCCCGGCAATGCCTGCCGAAAACATCATGTGATACGTGTCGGCAATATCCAATCCCAAAACTTTGAAGGCTACGCGTTCCAGCGGCTTGATATGCCTGAGAACCGCGAGCGCAAATAGAAAGAAAAGTGCCGATAAAGATGTAAGAACCGCCAAGGTCCCGTCAAGGCTTCGATGAAATTTCTGCCGCGCTCTGCACCGCGCGCATTCGGCAAAATGCTGCTCGTAGTCCTTGCGCATCTCCGGAGATATCCCGGAGATGTCATACCGCCAGCTTGCCAGAATGGCGCCTACAACTCGATCCGTACAACTTGCTCTTGACATAGACATATAAGACTCACCTAAAACGGAAAAGGACTTGTTGAACCGCAGTTATTTCGTGCGGCCTTCACGCGGCAACGGAAGGCATTCTGAGTCTCGGATCGTCCACTGCCTGTGCTTGGTTCAGTGAAGCCGACCGACAAACTCTGCCTCGCCATGACGAACGTTTCATGGCGCTTCCCGTGCCAATCCTGCCTGTTACAGAGTGATGCCCGTGTCTTACTATTGTAACCCATTCGTGTTAGAAATTGATACCGGAAAGCGCCTCATGTTGCACTGCCAGCAACAGCCGGTTAGCCAGTAGGCTGGCGTGGCCATTTAGCGCGCGCTCGGCAGTCACCCGCGCTAGCTCCGGAAGATTATTACTTTCAGACAGATGAGCCAAAATCACATAAGCCGCCTGTCCATCGTAACCGCTCTCCAAAAACTCTGCCGCGGCAGAGTTTGAGAGGTGACCAACGCGCGAAAGTACCCTTTGTTTCACTGACCAGGGATACGGGCCATCGCGAAGCATTTCCAGGTCATGATTCGATTCCAGCAGCAGCAGGTCCACACCCTTCAGCTGAGCCTTCACGTTGGGCGGAATGTAGCCCAGGTCGGTAACAAACGCCATCCGTACCCCCTCCGCCCGAAACACAAACCCCACCGGATCGGCCGCGTCGTGTGGAATCGTGAACGGGCTCACCGCGATGTCGCCGATCTCGAACGGCTCACCGGCTTGGAAGTATTCAACCGAAGGAAGCCACGTCGGGTCTTCCTTGCGAGACGGAGGCCGGTCTGAAGACGTCGCGGCTACCGGCTCATTTGCCGGCTCCGGCACCTCAGCCACCGGTTCCGTCATTGCATCGGCTTGAGCTTCCTGTTCGCCTTCAGCCTCGTCCTGCTCCCCTTCCATGGCAGTTGCATCAGCCTCCGCCTGCCGTTCCGCAGCCTGTTTCCTGCACTGTTCCAGCCACTGTGCATACGTCATCTGCCGCCGCGGTGTCAGCCAGCGCATCCAAGCCCTGTGCGTCGCCTCAGTAAAGTACACCGGAATCCCCAGCTTGCGCGCCGTAACGGAGAGGCCGTTGATGTGATCCATGTGCTCATGGGTAACAACAATGGCGTCCAGCGTCTCTGGCTCTTCTCCAGCCAGCCGCATGCGCCGGAAGAGCTCCCGGCAGCTAAGTCCGCAATCCACCAGGACGCGCGTCCGTCCCCCGGAGACAACCGTGCTATTGCCTTTGGAACCCGACGCCAGCACTGTGAAGCGAACCATCCCTTGAGCATATCGCGAATGGCTCGCCTAAAGGGCCCCCGGCATTACCGCCGGAATCTCGATGGAGACCTGCGTGCCCCTCCCCGGACTACTCACCACTTCGAATCGAGCCTGCGCGCCATAAAGCACCTCAAGACGCTCCCGCACGTTCTTCATTCCAATCCCCGCCCCGCCCCGGAGCAGCGCCGACGCCGGCCGGTTCCCCATCCCAACACCGTCGTCGGCCACCTCGATCAGCACCCGATCCCCTTCCAGCCGGCTGCGCAGCGTAACCGTTCCGCCATGAATGCGCGGTTCCAGGCCGTGCTTGATGCTGTTCTCGATCAGAGGCTGCAGCAGGATGCTCGGCACCATCACCCCAAGCGTGCGCGGATCGATCTCCTTTTCCACCTTCAGCTTGTCCGCGCCAAACCGAACCACCTCAATGTCCAGATAGTCGTCGGTAAAGCGAAGCTCGTCCCGCAGCGGAACATAGCTATCGTGATCCTTGAGCAGTGCGCGCAGAATGTTCGCCAGCTTCACCGTCATCTCGCGCGCCAATTCCGGCTGGCTGCGCACCAGCGCCGCAATCGAGTTCAAAGTATTAAACAGAAAGTGAGGATTGATCTGCCGCTGCAACGCATCCAGGCGCGCCTCCAGCAGCAGCCTCTTCTGCTCTTCGAGCTTCAACTCGATGCGCAGCGCATTCCATACCTTCAGCGCAATCCCCACCACCATCGGCGCGCACAGCCAAACCAGCACCTGCAGGCCCCAGTTGCCGGTGTTAAGCGCAAACAAGTGATGCGGATACAGTCGCGCCAGCCATTCACGGCAAATTTCCAGAGCCACAATTAAAAACAGCATCAAAATCTGTCGGTCAATGCGCGGCTTGCGTAGATTACGACGCACCCACCGCCACAAGCTCAAATCGACGAACGGCGTAAACGACCAGATCTCGTCCATCTCGACAAACCGGCCGAGCAGCCCGGCCGCCAATCCAAGCGCTGCATTGAAGGGCAGCGCCAGGTACTCGTGGTGAAGCACCGCCGGAGCCGACAGAACGATGCCCCCAAGCATCGCCCACCCAGGACCCACAAGCAAGCCCAGCAGGATGACCGTCTCAAACGAAATATCCGCAGCCAGAAAATTCGGGACCTTGGTCCGCACCCACACGCCCAATGTCAGCGGCACCACAAGAAAGGCCACCAACGCCGCCGTCTGGCCAGAACTGCGATGCTCGGCAAACAACAACCGCTGGAAAACGCGCGAGCGCGCCAGCGCGCTCGCCACGGCCGCGGCCACGCCCAGCTTCACCAGCAGCGTAATCATAATCAGCGTATCGGTCACCCAATCAATGTATCGCGCCACCGACCTCAGCATCTAATCGGCAAAGGGCTAATCCACCAACCCGCCGCACTTCAACCGCCTGTGACGGCGAACCCGGCCACCTTATTGCCCGCAAAGTAGAATGGAACCATGGCATTTGAAAGCGTAAAAAAGATCGCCGAGGCCGACTTCCCCACTCGTTGGGGAGCTTTCCGAATCCTCGGTTTCGAAGGGCGGCCGGCCGCCCCCGTAGAAGCTGCGGCAGGGGCAAAGGCAGAGGTGGAAGGCCTGGTCGCACTGGTGATGGGTGATATTCACTCCACTCCGCCGCTCGTCCGCATCCACTCGCAATGTCTCACCGGAGACGTTTTCGGGTCGCTCCGGTGCGACTGCCGCCTGCAATTGGAGATGGCCCTCAGCACAATCGCCCAGGCTGGCGCTGGCATCCTGCTCTATGAGCAGCAGGAAGGACGCGGCATCGGCCTGATGGCGAAACTCAAAGCCTATGAATTACAGGACCAGGGCAGAGACACAGTCGAAGCCAACGTCGAGCTCGGCTTTGCCGCGGATTGCCGCGCCTACGAACTGCCCGCCCAGGTGCTGAAGCTGCTCGGCGTCAAACATGTGCGGCTAATGACCAACAACCCAGAGAAAATGGCCGCGCTCGAGTCAGCTGGGATCGCCGTCACTGAGCGTGTCTCCGCCGAAGTCGAACCCCAGGAGACATTCGCTGGCTACGTACGGACCAAGCAGGAAAAGATGGGGCACATCGTTGAAAGGGATGAAAATAAACAATTCACTCTTGAGTAGATCCGCTTTCCTGAATGTTTCCGGAACTCTGAAAGACTCTCTGCCAGGCGAACCAACCCCATCAAAAACGCCGAAGGCGCTTTCGTTAGCCCAGGCAAGCTTCAAAATTAACACTTTAACTATCGCGCATAATCACAACATTTAAGAATGGTTGTGCTCTAGATAAACTCCGGGGCAAGAAGGTCGGCGATCGTCTCGCGCCTGCGGATGAGCCGTGCCTTGCCGCCCTCAACCAGGACCTCAGCCGGACGCGGACGCGTATTGTAGTTCGAGCTCTGCGACATGCCGTAAGCGCCAGCATCGAGCAGGGCTACCAGATCGCCAGGCTCCAGCGGAGCAAGTTTGCGGTCACGCGCAAAGAAGTCGCCGGACTCGCACACCGGGCCTACAACGTCGACAACGCGGCTGCGGCCTGCTCGCCGACGCACCGGGACGATCTCGTGATGCGCCTGGTAGAGAGCAGGGCGGATCAGGTCATTCATGGCGGCGTCGGTAATGACGAAAGTCTTCTTGCCGTTCTGCTTGACCGCAAGAACGCGCGCCACCAATGCCCCGGCCTGGGCAACCAGGAAACGGCCGGGTTCGATCAGTAGTCGCCCTTCAAAGCCGCTGAGCGCCTGCTGGATAGCCGCGGCGTAATCGGAAACTTTCGCTGCCGCATCGAAAGCTCCTCCATGGTAGTCAATGCCAAGCCCCCCCCCGGCGTCGACAGACTTCAGCACAATCCCTTCGCGCTTCAGCTGACCCACCAGTTTGGCAACCCGCTCCATCGCTTTGCCAAAAGGCTGGGCAGAGCGAATCTGTGAGCCAATATGAACACTGACTCCGTGCGCTTCCAGCCAGCGGTTCCCTGCCACGCTCTTATAAATTTCCAGCGCCTTGCGAATATCAATCCCAAACTTGTGTTCGCGCAGACCGGTAGAGATGTAGGGGTGCGTGTCGGCAAAAACATCCGGATTCACGCGCAGGGCAAAGCGCGCAACGCGTTTGAGCTTGCGGGCGCGTGCGGCGAGCTGTCCCAGCTCGGCCTCGCTCTCAACATTGAACTCGAGAATACCCGCTGTAAGCGCCAGATCGATCTCGGCCACCGTCTTACCGACGCCGGAAAAGACCACACGCCCAGCGGCTTCAGGCGCGGCCGTGAGGACACGCTCGAGCTCTCCGCCAGAGACAATGTCGAAGCCCGCGCCGCGATCCGCGAGCAGCTTCAGAATGGCCAGCGCAGAGTTGGCTTTGACTGCGTAGCAAACCAGATGGTCGCGGCCCGCCAGAGCCTGTTGAAAAAGGCCGAGCCGCTCCGCAATCTGATCGCCCGAGTAGACGTAGAGCGGCGTTCCGTAGCGACGGACAAGGGCCTCAAGAGACACCTTTTCGCAATGCAGGGCGCCACCCGGCGCAAGGGAGTGAAAGGGGCGCGAAGATGAAGTTGTGGTCCTGATCGACATAACCTTCCCAGACGAGGAGAATGCTCTCTTGAGGGTACAGCATCAGATTAGACCAATCCGCGCTCTCCAGCCTTTACAATGACATCATGCAGGAGTTGCAAAAAGTTGACCTCGTCGGTGTAGGACTCAATGCCACGGATACGCTGATTCCCCTTCCTGAGTTTCCCTCGCGCGGCTCGAAGTTGGAGTACAGCAACTCCAGCGTAATGCCAGGCGGACAGGTCGCCACCACAGTGGTCGCCTGCCAGACATGGGGGTTGCAAACGCGGTATGTAGGCAAGCTGGGTGACGATCACGCCGCATGCCTTCATCGCGAAGCGTTTGAGCGTGCGGGCGTTGAGGCACGGCTGATTTCTGTCCCAGGCGGCGTGAGCCCGCAGTCCCTGATCCTGGTGGACGCCGGAGGCGAGCGCACAGTTCTGTGCCGCCGCGACGAGAGCATGGCACTCAGGCCAGAAGAAATCAAGCGCGAGTGGATTGTGAATGCTCGCGTACTCCACGTGGACGGGCACGAAACCGCGGCGGCGACGCTGGCTGCAAGCTGGGCGCACGATGCGGGCATTCCCGTGGTCGCCGATCTGGACGAGGCCTACCCTGGCGTAGAAGACCTGATTGCAAATATCGACTACCTGATCGTGAGCAAGGACTTTTCCTGCAAGCTCATGCAGGACAACAACCTTGAAAGCGCTCTCAAGCGCATGCAGGCGCGCTATAACTGCCGCCTGAGTGCGGCCACGCTGGGCGAAGATGGCGTGCTGGCCTGGGATGGCAAGCGGTTCTATCGCAGCGCGGCATATCGCGTGCCGGTCGTCGATACAACCGGAGCGGGAGACATTTTCAGGGCAGGATTCATCTACAGCCTGATGCAGCAGTGGCCGCTGGAACAGCAACTGGATTTCTCGTGCGCGGCTGCGGCGCTCAATTGCATGGCGGCGGGGGCCCGGGGCGGAATCAAGACCGTCGAAGCGGTCAAGAGCCTCATGGCAACAGTGTCGCGATACGAAAATGGGCAGAAGGTGCCAGTCATCGACCTGCCACTTCTCGATGAGCAGGATGTAGATCGCGTTTCGCGGTAGTCCTTCCGAGGCCTCGATAGAACGCCTGCAAGGCCCGCGAAACCGTTAAGCCATGCGATCGCCGAGGTCCAAAGTGCGCAGCCTCTTAGCTCCCCGTGAAACCTGCACAGAGCGGTCCTCCACCAGTCCCCTCCCGCCTCAGATGTCGATAGCCACTACCTCGTGATCCAGAACCGACGGTACGGTAAACGTGAGCCTCGATCCGGAGCGCTCCACGGGAATGTTCTTGCCAGAAACCAGTAGCTTTGCCTCAGTGATAGGCCGGTCACTTGTCATCGTCAACTGAACCGCCTGCGGCCCAACCGCAAAGAAGTCGCGGAAGGGGCCTTTCATCGTCATGGGGTTCGTCAGATTCACGAGATGAACCGTAATCGAGCCCGGATTCCGCCATGCCGTGATGTCCATCAGTCCAGGGCCTTCAACTTTGAACTCGGATGCCTCGTTGGTGGCCCAAAGGACCGTATTCCGCATCATCTTCAAGTGATCGGCCGAGAGCACTTCCCAAAATGTGCGGTCAATGTCGAAAGGAAAATACGCCACCCGGCCGGCAGGCTGACGCAGATAGAGGCAGGAGATGTCGGTCTTCACTACTCGCGGATAGACCTTCTCCATCGGCAGGTCAGGATAGCTGGGGATAAGCGTGAAAGGCGTCTCGGCGAATTTCTCACGTGGCGTCACTATCAGCCGGGCCACGCCATTGATGACCCGCGGCGCGTCTTCAAGACCCGCAAAAAACTCAGAGTGCGGCAGGTCCTCGTGCTCCAGACGAATGTAAGAATTGAGCATCGGCCCTTCCGACTTGCCGGTCCAGTCAACACCGAACAGATCGGCGAGTGCAAAATTCCTGCGCCGCGCGCCCGTCTCATCGTAGAGGCTGGTCTCATGGGTAGCAATCAGGCTGCCTCCGCCAGCCACAAACGCGCGCAACTGATCGCACTGGGCATCGCTGAGCACCGCAATATTCGGCAGGATCAAGGTCTTGAATGCAGCCAGATGAGCGGTATCAAGCAGCTTGTCATGTACCATCTCGAACGGAATGCGCGACTCCACCAGCGCCTGGTACCAGCCCAGCCCGTAGTTCTCCACCTTCGCCTGCGCCTGTGCCCCGCCGTAGTACCACGCCGTCTGCTGCGAATACACAACACCAATCCGTGCTAGCGGCCGTTCATGCTCCAGGTACGCCTGATTCTTTTCTGCCCACACGTAGAGGTCTTCGACGCCGGCAAGCCAGCGCTCATCATGCAGCGTTCCTGAAAACTTGCTGCACCAGGGCCGCATTCCATTCGCAATCGCATCCAGAACCCAGATCCGGATTTCAGCGTTGCTGGTCACCGAGTCCTTCCACCGATAGCGCTCTTCAAGGCCCACACTGAACAGTCCAATCACCGGCTTGCCGCCAACCACCGCGCGGTACTCCTTCGCGACTTTGCCAATCAGCCACGGCTCGGCCAGCCCGCTGCGGCCCTGCCGGTCGGCCACCAGCATTGGCGCACGGCTCGTCAGTGCAACAGCGTCCATCGTGTTCAGCGCCACGTTGCCGCCGTTCGGCACATCGTGCGAGTTCGGGTTGATCGCACGAATCGAGCTATTCCAAAGATCGAGCAGACTGAACAGGCGCTCCTGCCGCCACTGTTGCCAGGCGCGATGAACCGGATCGAGCAGGTTCGAGCCACGCGGCAGGTCCAGCCCTGTGGCCGCGCGAAAGTTCTCAATGCAATGCACGCAGTAGCAAATGCCGTTGCCATCCCACCGATTGTGAAAGAGGCCATCCACGCGATAGCGCGTCATGATCTCCTTATGTACCGCCGTCATGAACTCGAAGTTGTACGGGCCGTACGCGCACGTCAGCCACATCTCCGGCGACGACCAGTGCCGGCGTGGCTTGCCTTCGGCATCCACCGCAATCCAGTCCGGATGAGCAGCCTTCGCGTCGTCATACGTTGCGTGCGGATCGGTACGGACAAGAATCGTCATGCCCTGCTTCCGGCACCCGTCAATCAGTTCGCCCAACACGTCGCGGTTGCCAAGCCAGGCGCTGCGATGGTGAAACGGTATCTCCGTCGGGTAGAAAGCAACGCATCCCCCTCCGCTCAAGCAAGCGCCGTCAGACTTGGTGCGACTGCAATAGTCAATCCAGAAGGCAGGGTCGTAGTGAATCGGATCGTCCTCGACAAGCGTCAACTGCACCCACCGCATCGGTTTCGAGGCCCACACCGGCACGGGGTCTGTTGCAGTAGCTTGAGCAAACATGCCAACAGGAGCAACCTGAGCGATGGCCAGGCCCGAACCGGCAGCGGCTGAAACCTCAAGAAATTCGCGACGCGTAACTGGGAGCGGATTCATGGGCGTAATTGTACGTGCGCAAGTCAATATTCGTCAGAGCTCAAGTACAGGTCCATCAACAATCTTTCTTGCTTAATCGTTCAATAGCCCTGACAGATGTGAGTGTGGTATACGTTTCCTCATGCTTGGAGCAAGGTGTTTTCCCATCGCGATTCTTGCCGCTGCCTTTTCTCTCGCTAACTTTTGCCATGCGCAAACTCTGGCTCCCACACCGCCACTGGGGTGGAATAGCTGGGATGCCTATGGGCTGACCATCGACGAGGCCGACTACAAGGCCAATGTTTCAGTCCTCGCCGGGTTCCAACGATACGGCTGGAAATACGCGGTCGTTGACGAAGGCTGGTACATGGCCAACCCCTTCGGCAAGACCGTCAAAGAAAAACAGTATCTCTGGAACGAAAACGGGATACTCATTCCGGCGCCCGACAGGTTCCCTACTTCTGCTAATGGACAAGGATTCAAACCACTCGCAGACTGGGTTCACGTACAGGGGCTCAAGTTCGGAATTCATATTATGCGCGGCATTCCCCGCCAGGTCGTCGACACAAACCTGCCCATCGCCGGCACAAGCTTCCATGCCGAGGATGCGGCCGACACCACGAGCCCGTGCCCGTGGGACCAGGGTAACTGGGGCGTCAAAGACAACGCCGCCGGGCAGGCTTACTACGATTCGATGATGAAGCTCTACGCAAGTTGGGGCCTGGACTTCATCAAAGTGGACTGCATCAGCGACCGGCCTTACAGGCCGACGGAGATACGGCAGATTGCCGCAGCAATCAAGAAAACTGGCCGGCCCATCGTCCTCAGCCTTTCGCCCGGGCCAACGTCACTCAAGAATGCTGCAGAAGTGGCCAAGTATGCCCAGTTGTGGCGAATCTCAGACGACCACTGGGACGGCTGGACGTTTGAAACCAAGCCGGGTAGCGGCGGGTTCCCATCTGGACTGCGGAACGCATTCGACCTGCTCGCGGCCTGGTCTCCGTATGTCAACCCCGGCAATTGGCCGGATGCCGATATGCTGCCGTGGGGCTGGCTCGGGCCGCAGCCGGGATGGGGACAACCTAGGCAGTCGCGCGAGACCCACGACGAACAGCAAACCGAGTTCACGCTCTGGGCCATTGCACGGTCCCCGCTCATTCTGGGGGCGAACCTGACCAAACTGGACGATTTCACACGGTCACTGATGAGTAATCAGGCGATCCTGCTTATGAATCAGAGCCTCACGTATAGCCATCAGATGGATCCAGCCACCCTGCCGTCCGGCTTCGAGCACGCACGGGTCTGGCGCGGAACCATCGACTCCCCCGGCACAAGAAACTATACCGAATTTTTCGCTTTCTTCAACCTCGACGACAAGCCCATCGTCCTAAAGGCGACTTGGAAGCAGCTTGGTCTGCACGCCGGAAAGCATCTGGTCCAGAATGTCTGGAACGACGACGCTTACAAGGATTCAAAGGAAGTGAATATGACGCTACCCGCTCACGGCAGCACGCTTTATGAGGTAAAGTAATCAGGCTTCCCCGCGCCACGCGGGCTCCCTTGGCAAAATCGATTCCGGCAGGCCCGGATTGCCAATCGTATACCCCCGCGTTGTGCGACACTGAATCGTCCGGCTGCTGAGGGATTCCCCGCGCTCTCGCCGGCAGAGGCTTCAGATGCCTGCATTGCGCTCGGCTTTTATTGCTCTCTCACGCAATCGTGTTCTACGCAACTTCTGTGAAAACTCCCGCATCGGAACTCAGCTAAGTGCGCGCTTCATCGCGGGATTGGAGATCGCTGACGCGCTACGCGTGGCCGAAGCCCTGAACAGGCAAGAGCTGGCAGTAACGCTCGACTCGCTTGGCGAGAGCGTCACCTCGGAGGCCGATGCGCACCATGCCGCCGAAATCTACCATCAACTGCTGGACCTCATTACGGCGCGCAAGCTGAATGCCCACATCAGCGTAAAACTCACGCAGTTGGGCCTCGAACTGTCGCCTGCGCTAGCCGAGTCCATCGCCCTCAGCCTCGTAAGGCACGCACAGGCAACCGGCAATTTTGTCCGCATCGACATGGAAGACTCAAACCTCACGCAAGTGACGCTGGATATTGTCAGGCGCGTTCATGCGCACTCGGATGCACGCGGTTCAATCGGGGTAGTGATCCAGGCATATCTCTACCGCTCCCAGGCAGACGTCGAACAACTCATCGCCGACGGCATCCGCATACGCCTCTGCAAAGGAGCGTACAAGGAGCCGCCGGAAGTGGCGTTCCCAGATAAGGCCGATGTCGACTCAAACTTCATCCTGCTCGGCTGCATGTTGCTCGACAGCTCCATCCATCACGCCCTGGCAACCCACGATGAAGCCATGATCGCCGCCATCAACGCCTATGCTCAACAGCACCAGATCGTGCCCAGCAGTTTCGAGTTTCAAATGCTTTATGGAATCAAGCGTGACTTACAGCGTAAGCTGGTTCGGGAGGGGTACAACGTGCGTGTCTACGTGCCATTCGGCAGGGATTGGTACCCCTACTTCATGCGGCGTCTGGCCGAGCGGCCTGCCAACATTCTTTTCCTGGCCAAAAACTACTTCCGGTCCTAGGCATCAATGGCGCCATCTGCCACTGGATGATGTCTTTTGGACACGTTGCGCCTCTTGACTACGAACTTTCCTAGGCACTTTGTGCATTTCCAGGGATAATACCCGAAAATTGGAAAAACTCTGTTCTGCAGGAAACCCTCACGCTGCATTCTCTTTAGGTAATCCCTGCCGCATCGGGGACAGTGCACGCCATTCCCCTTCATTTTTGCTCTTGCTGTCGCTTCCGTTACCTGCGCCGAATTCTCGCCTGGCAATGTCTACTCCTTGACTCTCAGTTTGCCTTGAAGAAAACGCGACGGGGAAAGTACATGTCCTGGCTGACCCAGCAGTCTATATTGCACGCTGCCTGTTTACAACCTTATGGGCCGACCCTGTAATTCAACAAGTATCCTACAGACTCAGGAGGCTCTTGCGGAACTATCTTACGAAAGCTCTACCGCAAAGGACTCCTCTGCTGCAAACGAAATTGCGCCTCCACTCAGCGAAGTACCCTCCGCCACAGAGCATTCAACCCCTCAGCCGCTCCAAACCCTGCCTCGCCAGATCCGCAACCGCACCAGCCAGGGTCAACGAGTCATTCAACGACTCGGGCCGCTCCAAACGAAGGCCCAACTTAGCCGCATATTCGCGAAACAAATGATCCACATCGAAAAGAATTTCCACGTGATCGCATAGAAATCCAATCGGCTGCAGAACCACAATCTTGACGCCTTCCTCAGCAATTGCGTCCAGTGTGCTTTCGACACTGGGACCGATCCATGGCCCGCCGCTGGCGCCCTGACTCTGGAAGGCAAACCACCAGCGTGGAATCTCAGGCACGAGAGCCGCAACCAGCTCGGCAGTATGCTTTGCCTCCTCTGCGTAAGGGTCAATGCCGCTGCCAGGCCACAGACGAGGCTGTCCCTCGCTCGCGGCTGGGGTCTGAACAGTCCGGCAGGGTACGCTGTGGGCAGTAAACAGCACCGGGACTGACGCGCCCACCTCGGCGCTCAATTTGCTCAAGACCGGGCGAAGCCGCTCGGCAAAGGCCTCAGCAAGCAGTGGATGCTTCGCCCAGCCTGGCGTAAAGTCAATGCGCACGCTACCCGCCTCTGCCTCCACAGCCCTGCGGTAGAGACCAACGCTGGTGCGCGAATTCTGCGGCGCCATGCAGATCACAGCTGCCTCTTCAGCGCCATCGGCATGCATCTGGCGCATCACGTCGGGAATGTAAGGACGCCAGTTCCGCATGCCCACGTAAACTTTGACCGGCTGTCCCCCAGCCGCCAGTTCCGCCTCGACAAGCCGAGCCTGCTCCATCGTGATTTCCGTCAGCGGGCTGCGGCCGATCAGTGAATAGCGATGCTGAATCTCTTCGACAACCGCTTGCGGCAATGGACGCCCGCTCACCACGTTGCGCAGATATTCGGGAATCTGCTCCACAGTCTCCGGCGTACCGTGCGCAAGCAGCAGAACTGCTTGTTTACCCATGAGCCTGCTCCAGTCGGAATTCGCGAACCATTCGCACAACCGCCTGCACATTCTCGACAGGCGTGTTCGGTACGATGCCGTGACCGAGATTAAAAATATGGCCGGGCCTCCCATTCGCCGATCGGAGAATCTCTTTGACCCGAAGCTCAAGCACTTCCAGCGGCGCGAACAGCGTGATCGGATCGAGATTGCCCTGCACCGCGTGGCCATAGCCCACCGCGCGCCAGCCTTCGTCCAGCGGCTGCCGCCAGTCCAGCCCAATCACATCGGCGCCCGTCGATGCCATCTCACTCAGCAGCCCCCCCGTTTCCACGCCAAAGTAAATCACAGGAACGCCCATCTGCTGAACCGAACGCACCAGGCGCTTGGAGGCTTCGAATGCGTACTCGCGATAATCGGTCAGCCCGAGCGAGCCAACCCAACTGTCGAAAATCTGGATCACATCCGCGCCCGCTTGCACCTGCAGGCGGCAGTATTCTTCAAGCACCTTCACCAGCTTATCGAGAAGCAAACGCCACGACAGCGTGTCGCTATACATCATCTGCTTGGTGTGGATGTAGTTTTTCGATCCACCGCCTTCAATCATGTAGCTGGCCAGCGTGTAGGGCGCGCCGCAAAAGCCGATAATGCCTAGCCGGTCGCGGAAGTGTCCAGCCACCCTCTCTATCGCACGAGCCACATAAGCCAGTTCGTCGGTGCGGTCCGTGCGGAGCGCGCGAACATCCTCGGCGGTGCGAACCGGGTGATGAACCACGGGCCCCTCCCCAGCTTGAAATTCGAACGGAAGCCCCATCGGTTCCAGCGGGAGAAGCAAGTCGGCAAAAATGATGGCCGCATCGACACCGAGTTTCTCAGCGGCGGTAATGGTTACCTCCGCCGCAATCTCCGGCTGCTTGCAGATTTCAACCAGCGTGTGGTGCTTGCGCACGTCGCGGTATTCCTGCATATAGCGCCCGGCCTGGCGCAAAAACCAGACGGGAGTGCGGTCGACGGGCTTGCGCAAGCAGGCGCGAACAAAACGGCTGCCGTCCAGAATCGTGTCGGGGACGGCTCCAGCGATGAGGTTTGAGGACGTTGGTTCCATGTAAAGGTAATTTTAACGGGTCCTGGCAGGTCGGGCCTGGTCAGCAGTCCTTGGGCTCGTTGTCCCGAAACCTTCCAATGAGATTGTGATTCAGCGCACTGACCCCGAAAAAATAGACGCTCCATCAGATTAGAAACCTGCTAACGTGTTCGCCAGATGTCCAAACATCGGGAAAGGAGAGCTCAAATGAGTAACATTGCTCTCAGTGGCGTCGTTCGAAATTGCCGCAGAGGCATATTCCGTTCATCCGCAACCTTTCTACTCGCATTCTGTGCACTGGCCTCTTTCTCCTCACAGCCCATGGCTGTCGCGCAGGACTCAAAATCGCCTTCCGTTTTGCCTGCCCCATCCGTCGGCAAAGCGATCGTTTGCATCTATCGCGTGGGCAGATTCACCGGCTCCGCCACCCACGATGAGCTATTTATCAACGACACTCATCTTGCAAAGCTTCTCAACAGCGAATACGCATTCATGGAAGTGCCGCCGGGCACTGTCGTCATCTCCGGCCTGCCCAAGATGTACTACGGTGGCATCATCCAATCCACTGGCGCGGCATTGGCTGAAGCAAGAAAGAAAGAAAACGAGCGCGCCCGATTTGAAGCCGAAGCGGGTAAGACGTATTACTTCAAATGGACCTCAGGCGCCATGGCGACTGGGATCAAAGTGACGCCGCAGGACCCCGCGGTCGGAGCGAGGGAGATGAGCAAGCTGCATCTTTCCAAGCCGCCGGAGGACAAGGATCAGGAAAAGCAAGAACAAAAGTGAACTTTTTAACTGGGCAGCCTTGAGTCTTTAAAAAGCTCGGCCTAGGAACCAGACGAAGGAATGGTCGGCGGCCTTGCGCACACAGGCGCAGAGGAGGTAATCGCTGTCGAAAATGGCGTCAGGAATGGCTCCGATGGAGGGACTTGGCCTGGTCGATTCCCTTCAGGGTCCTTCCAAGCAGGCCGAAAGGGCCGCTTATCTCCATCGAAAGATTCGCAGCGCAACCGTAAACGGGACGATGAGCCACGCCAGCAGAATTGCAACTGGCACGGCTAGGTGATTCAAACTTGTGCCTTGAAGCATGTTGGCGCGGAACGCGTCGTTCGCTGCAGTCAACGGCAACGCACGGACAAACGGCTGAATCACCGCCGGAAACCGTGATGCTGAAAAGAACACACCCGACAAAATCCACATCGGGAGCATAACGAGATTCATCAACCCCGAGGCAGCTTCCATCGTCTTGGCCCGCGAAGAAATCAACAAACCCAGCGCGGAAAACGCCATCGATGTGAGGACACAGAGGAAGCCCAACTGCAAAAGTGAACCCCGGAAGGGCACCCCGAAGACGAGCCGCGCAAAACTGAGAAATGCCACTACCTCAATCACCAGCATCAGCAGCCGCGAGAGCAGAAACGAGGCCAGATATTGCCAGCGAGGCATGGGCGAAGCCACCAGGCGCTTGAGCAGTTTCTTCTGACGCGCCTCCACAATCGCAAATCCCAAACCCCAGATCGCCGAACCCATCAGGTTCATCCCCAGCAGGCCGGGAACGACAAAATCGATATAGCGCGCCCCCGTTTCATGAATCAACTCATTCTCCGCATGCACGGCTTCTTGCTGACCTGCAGCCGCCTGCACAGCGCGGTCGGCCAGCAGCCGCGCAATCCGCGCGTCAGGGTTGGTATCGTCGAACTCGTAGACCACGCCACCGGGCCGCTCAACCACCAGCAGCAAAATGCTCCCCGCTTTTAGTGAATGAACGCCGGCAACCTCATCCATCTCTGTCGCCTTCAGCCCCTTGTCCATTGCCAGAGCCTGCGTCAGATGCAACGTCGTCGCCCCCACTGGCAGCACATCCGGCGGCCGGTTGCGAAATGCAAGTCCCAGACCAGCCGCCAGCAGAATCGGAAAAATGAAAATCCAGAAAATCGCCTCCGGCTCGCGCCAGAACAAGCGAAAACGCGCCATCGTCAGTTGATAGAGGCTGCTCAACTCAAGCTTACTCATCGCGCAGGTTCCTCCCCGTGAGGCGAACGAACACGTCTTCTAGTGTGGCCGAGTGGGTTCTGAACTCGCTCAGATGCAGCCCCTCGGCAGCCAGCGCGGCAAAAATACGCGGCACCGTTGTGTGCAGTTCACTCACCGAAAGCTGATGCAGCGCCGCATCCACACGGTGCGACTGAACGCCCGGAATCGCCGTGAGCCGCGCCGGATCAACCACCCCGCGGACAACTTGCTGCGCTCCCGGTGCTCCGTGGCTCACCGCAAACTCCACAATATCTTCCCCGCCTACCGTCGCAATCAGTTGCTTCGGCGTGCCTAGGGCAATCACCCGGCCGTGATCCATGATGGCGACGCGATCGCACAGCCGCTCAGCCTCCTCCATGTAGTGCGTCGTCAGGATAATCGTCCGCCCCGCCAGCTTCAGTTGGTCCACCAGGTCCCACAAATGCCGCCGCGCCTGCGGGTCGAGCCCCGTCGTCGGCTCGTCCAGAAACAGCAGTTCCGGATCGCCCACCAGCGCGCAGGCCATCGCCAACCTCTGCTTCTGCCCGCCTGAAAGCCCTCCCACCCGCGACGTGCGCTTCTCATCCAGTTGCGCCGTGCGAATCGACTCCTCCACCGAAATCCCACGACGATAGAAGCTCCGAAACAGCCGCAACGTCTCCTCCACCGTCAGCTTCTCAGGAAATTGCGTCTCCTGTAGTTGAATACCAATCCGCTGCCGCAGCTCGCCCGCGCCCGTCTTCCAGTTCAGCCCCAGCAACTCCACCGTCCCATCGTCGGACGCAGTCAGGCCCTCGCAGATTTCAATCGTCGTAGTCTTCCCTGCACCGTTCGGCCCGAGCAGTCCAAAGCACTCACCTTGTGCGACTTCAAGATCAAGCCGATCCACCGCCTGCACATCGGCAAACGCTTTGCGCAGTCCGCGAATCAGCAGCGGCGGCATCTTGCCGGAAGCTGCAGGCCCCCCCCTGGCCGCTTGGTCTGTGGCGTCGTTCATCGACCCAGATTAACCCATTTCCCGTTACAAACCAGCCATCAGCCTTCCGCAGGACAGAGTCTCGTCAAAAGCGTAGTCTCCCCTTCCTGCACCACGCGCCCCTCCTGCTGCGTCACCTTGAGATGCAGTGTCACAATCCCCTGCCCCTTGCTCGAAAGCCGCGCTTCCTTCACCGCAACCTTTACACCGATCCGATCCCCAGCAAAAATCGGCCCCGTGAAGCGCCAGTTCCATCCCAGCGAAGCAATCGCCATAATCCTCACTGATGCGCGGTTCTTCAACCCATCGGTCAAAGCAAGACCCAGCAGCCCATGCGCAATCCGACCTGCAAATCCCTGCGCACGCGCAAATTCGTCGTCCATGTGAATATCGAAGAAATCCCCCGACAGCCCCGCAAACGCCACAATGTGCGCCTCGGTCACTACCAGGTGCCCCGTCTCAAACCAATCACCCGCCTTCAGGTCCTCAAACCAATAATTCCCCGGCGCCAACTGTCTTCCGCTTTCAAGCTCCATAGATCTCACTTTCTTCGCATCCACTGCGCACGCATCTGAATTTACAGCATTCTCATACGGGTGCGGTCCGCGAGTTGGCGCTGATTTCGGCCTTTCGGCGGGCACTATTGCAGGTAAAATAGATGTATGGCTGAGATTCATCGCAGGAAAACACCCACGGTCAAAATCGGGCAGGTTCGCGTCGGCTGGGAAGTTCCCGTCGTCGTGCAGTCCATGACCAACACCGACACGGCTGACATCGCCGGCACCATCGAGCAGGTTGCGGCCCTCGCGCTGGCCGGCTCAGAGATCGTGCGTGTCACAGTCAATAACGAGGAAGCCGCAGCCGCTGTTCCCGCCATCGTCGAAGGACTCGACAAACGCGGCATCCGCGTCCCCATCGTCGGCGACTTTCATTACAACGGCCATCTGCTCCTCAAAAAGTATCCAGCCACCGCCCGGGCCCTCGCCAAGTACCGCATCAATCCCGGCAACGCGTCCATCGGAAAAAAGGACAACGACAACTTTCAGGTCATGGTCGAGTGCGCCGCCGAAAACCAGAAGCCGGTGCGCATCGGCGTCAATTGGGGCTCGCTCGATCAATCTCTGCTCACCCGCATGATGGACGAAAACAGCAGGAAGGCCGAGCCCGAGCCAGCTCGCGACGTCATGATGGAAGCCATGGTCGTCAGCGCCCTTGAGTCCGCCAAGGCCGCCGAGCGCTACGGCCTCCGCAAAGACCAGATCATTCTCTCCGCAAAGGTCAGCGGCGTCCGCGACCTCGTCGACGTTTACACCAACCTCGCCGCCCGCTGCGATTACGCGCTCCATCTCGGCCTCACCGAAGCGGGCATGGGGTCAAAGGGGCTCATCGCCTCCACCGCCGGCCTCGCCCCGCTCCTGCTCGCCGGAATTGGCGACACCATCCGCGTCAGCCTTACCCCCAAGCCCAATGGCGATCGCACGGAAGAAGTGCAGGCCGCCCAGCAAATTCTGCAATCGCTCGGAATTCGCAGCTTCATGCCCCAGGTCACAAGTTGTCCCGGATGCGGGCGCACCACCAGCACCTACTTCCAGGAACTCGCAGAGCAGATTCAGACCTACCTCCGCACCTCCATGCCCGAGTGGCGCAAGAAGTACCCCGGCGTGGAAGAACTCAAGCTCGCCGTCATGGGCTGCGTCGTCAACGGCCCCGGCGAGTCAAAACACGCCAACCTCGGCATCAGCTTGCCGGGCACCTTCGAAGAACCCAAAGCGCCGGTGTACATCGATGGCAAACTGGCCACAACGCTCCGCGGAGACACCATCGTGGCCGAGTTCAAGGAAATTCTCGACCGCTACGTCGAAAGTCACTACGGGCAGAACGCCAGAAGCGAGCAACTCGTAGGCGCACGGTAACTCCGCCGTCCCTGTGCCGTCTTCAGTAACCAGCACCAGCGCCACGCGATGTATCGGATTCCCCGATTGCCGTGTGGCGCTTTCCTTTCCTGCCCGTTTCGCGTTACCCTTCCTGCAACTCTAAATAGAGGACTTCTTATGACCGTTCAAGGACTACGCGGGCTCGTCTTGTTGATTTTTGCCGCGCCTGGACTGGCTTTTGCCGGAGGCCCAAAGCAGTGCATCACTGCGGACCAAGCCTCCAGGTTCTTAAACAAAGACATTTGCATCGCCGCCCATATCTATGACGTAGTTCAACTTCCAAACGGGACCCGCTTTCTGGATGTATGTACTCCAGACACGCCCGATGCTCGCTGCCACTTCACCATCGAAAGCCTGTGGGAAGACCACGGCGACGTGGGCGAACTAAGCAAGTACAAAGACACGGACGTACGCGTCCGCGGGCTCGTGCAACCCATGCACGGACGCGTCGGCATGATGCTCAGTAACGCCCGTCAGTTCCACGGCGGGCCGCCAAAATTCAGACCCAACCCGCGTCTGGCGCATGGATTCAGCGCCGAAGAGAGCCGCCCGCCGGTGAGCGACCCAAATCTACGTTCGCAAGGCAGCCACCGCGCCTTTATGAATACGCGAAACCAGGAGACGCGGCCCGCAAACTAGAAGCCGATCCTCGTAGCCATTTCCGATTCACCAGCCCCGTCCTGCGTGCCGTCGCAACTCGTCCAGTTGGTAGCGTGTGCCCCGCCAGTCCACGCCCCTGCGCACCAGCGCAAGCAGCATCGAGCGCAAGCCGGCATAAAGCACCACCCCTGCGGCTGGAGCAAACAAGACAGCCAGCCACGGTGACGCGGCCGTTACCTTGCGATTGGCCCAGTAGGCCATTGCGACAGACCCGTAGGTGAGTAACCCCGCTCCCAAAGCCAAGCCGCCAGCAGCGATCGCCAGCAGCGGCAACACAATCAACGCAGCCAGTACCAAACACGCCAGGAGCGTCAGCCCCACCCGGTAGCGCAGTGCTGCAAAACCGTTCTTTTCGGCCAGCCGAATCACTCCCAGAGCGCCCTGCAGCCAGCGAATTCGCACCAGTCCGGGACCAACAGCGACCTGCTGCTGGTAGCCGCCGCGCTTCACCAGCCAGCCCAGACGCATGTCGTCCAAAACCTCCATCCGCAGACCCTCAAAACCGCCCAGCCGTTCATAAACTTCACGGCGAATCAGATTGAACCCGCCAACGCCAATGAAATCCCTCGCGCGCGGATCAGCAACTTTCCACAGGCGAACAGTCCAACCGCCCAGATAGTTCATCGCGGCCAGCATCGCAGTTTCAGCCACCGTTTTCAGAATCAGCGTCGGCACCAGCACCACGTGATCCGCCTTTGCGCCCTCCACGTGGCGAAGTGCGAGTTCAAGCGCCTCCGGCCGGAAAATCACATCGCCGTCGGTAAATAAAATCCACGGCGCTCGAGCCTGTTGCGCCCCGAGCGCCATCGCATGTGGCTTCCCCAGCCAGCCAGTCGGCAGTTCCCGTATGTGAATCACGCGCAGGCAATGCACGCCGCCGCTGGCCGCCGCCTCGGCGGCAACCTCATCCATCCGTTGGCCTGTCCGGTCCGTGGAACGGTCGTTGACCGCAATCACCTCCAGCCGCAGGCCGGCAGAGCCAAGCAGTGAGCGCAGAGTGGCCTCAATGGATTTCTCTTCGTTGCAGGCCGGAACAACCACGGTCAGATCGGGGCCATCGCCCCCGGAAAGCAGAGGCAACGCGGCTGCCTCCATCAGTGTCAGGTCTGGCAAAGTCGCCATCCCGCGCAGTGCCGCCACAGCATGCCAAAGGCAAGCGCACGCCAGCAGCCAATTCAGAGCAACGAAGGTCTGCGCTGCAAGGCTTGTCGTACTCATGCTGCCAGTATCGCCTAATCGACAGGGCGCGTCTGCTCACGGCTGCTCTTTACCGCATCAGACCGCAGGCCTGGGCAGTTCTTCCAGCAGCGGCGCATACCGAACCCCGACGCGCAGAATCACTGCCGAGATGACCAGGAAGATCAGCGTCGCCCCCAGCCCGATGCTCAGGTTCGAGTGGTCGGAGATAGCGCCAATAATCTGCGGAGAGAACGTGTCTCCGAAAAAATGAATACAGAATAAGTTGATCGAGATCGCCGTCGCGCGCACCGGCGCGGACACCGAATTCACAATCGCGGCGTTCAGTGGGCCGGTATTCAGGAAGAGAAAAAACTCGGCCGCAAACAGCGACGGAACTGCCCACGCGCGCGGACCGAAGAAGAGCATCAGCCCGCAAGGCAGTGTCAGCACCACGCTCCAGAACGATACCAGGTAGAGAGCCCGGTAATTGGTGCGCAGCCACATCTGCGCAATCCATCCCCCAGTCAGAGTTCCGGCAATCCCATCGATTACGGTAATCGCGCCCACAGTCACGCTCGCGTGCGCCACAGACATGCCCACAGTGCGATGAAGGAACGTCGGCACCCACGCTGAGATGCCGCCCATCGCAAAGGTAAGCGTGGCTAGCCCCATCGTCGCTGTCAAAAAAGCCCGGTTGCGGAAAAGTCCACCCACCGTCGCCCGGTCGGTAGTGGCACGAACGCGGTCGGAGAAGCCGCGCACAGGCTCGCGCCCAAAACCCGCATAGAGCGCTGCGATCACCAGTCCAGGAATCGCGCAGATAAAAAATGGCGTGCGCCAGCCCCACGCAGAACCCATCACCCCGCCCGCCAGATAGCCCAGTGCCGCACCCACCGGAATCGCCAGGTAAAAGATCGAAAGAATCCGATTCCGGTCGCGCTCCGGATAGAAGTCAGCCAGAACCGCCGGCGCAAAAATGCTAAAAGTCGCCTCGCCAATACCCACAAATGCCTGGCGCATATAAAACGTCCAGTAGCCATGCACCCACACTGTCCCAAGCGTGGCCAAGCTCCACAGAACCGCTCCGGCAATAATCAACGGCTTGCGCCGGCAGCGGTCGCCCAGCCACCCTGTTAACGGCGCCGCAATCATGTAGAACACGAACATCGCCGTCGTCAGCGCACCCATCTGCTGGTCGGTGGCGCCAAATTCCCGCTGAATCAGCGGCTGCGCCCCCGGCAGAATGTATCGGTCGATATAGTTCAGCAAGTTCAGCCCGATGAGCAGCAGAAACGTGCCCAGTGCCGGGTTGAAGCGCGTGCGCAGAGATGGGGACGTGGTCGACAAGAGTATTTGTGATCTCACCGCGAGTCGCGAGAGGTACAACGAATATCACACCCGGCCACCGCAGGCCCACTCTCTTCGAGTGCAACTACGCCGTCGGCCGAGGCCACCGTGCCTCAACCGTGGTCCCAATCCCCCCGCGCGGCCGAAACTCCCCCCGCACCACCGCCCAAACCGGATCGCACGCCTTCACAACGTCTTCCAGAACCTGGTTGACGATATTCTCCTGAAAAATGCCCAGGTTGCGATAGCTGAACAGGTACTCCTTCAGCGATTTCAACTCCAGGCAGCGCTCCCGCGGCATGTATCGTATCGTCAAAACACCAAAGTCCGGCAGTCCGGTCTTGGGACAAACCGACGTCAACTCCGGATCGTCGATCAGTATTTCGTAGCCAGGAAACTGGTTCTGCCAGGTTTCGATAGCCGGAAAAGCGAAATCGAGACCGGCCTTGGCATGTTCGTCAGTGTAGCGCTGGATGCTGCTGGTATCGGAAGCCATACCTCGATTGTACGAGGCCCTGGCGCAGTCCCCGCGCTCGAGTTCGTTGCAAATTTTCTGCGCCCCCGGTGCATGTTATTGAGTCCTATATACTGACTCTGGTTAGACAAATGGCTGAAGTGAAAAAGAAATCGAGCAGGGTCCGACTCTGGAAGTGGGGAAGTCTCGCCGTTGTCCTCGTCTTCGTGTTCTTCCTCACCCGGTACCTGCTTCGCGACCAAATCGTCGTACGAGGAGCGAAGGTCGGCCGCGAAGTGCTGCTCAACACCATCAGCACCAACGGAAAAGTCGAGCCGGAGCTCAACTACCAGTTCTACAGCCCCATTTCCACCACGGTCAAAGCCGTGTATGTGCAGGCTGGCGACAAGGTTCGGGCTGGCAAATTGCTCATGGTGCTCGACTCGACCGATGCGCGCGCGCGCCTGGCCACTGCCGAGAGCGGAGTCAAGGCGGCCCAGGCTGCACTCGACTCCGCCAACCGCAATGGAACCCAGGAACAGCGTGTCATGGCGGCCGGCGACATTTCCCGTGCGCGGTTGGAGCGCGACCAGGCGCAGCGCGATCTGAATGCATTGATCAAGTTAAACGCCGATGGAGCCGCTTCGGCCAGCGAAGTCAGCGCGGCACGCAATCGCTTGCAGACGGCTAATGACAGCCTCCACACATCCGAAACGACCGCAAACAATCGCTACTCGCCCGCAGAAATAGCACGAGCACGGGCGGCGCTGGCCGATGCCGAGGCAAACCTCGCCGCGGCGCGATTGGTCGTCGCTCAGACAGAGATTCATGCTCCCATTGCGGGCACCGTCTATAGCGTAGATGCAGCGACCACCGAATACGCCCAGCAGGGCAAGCAACTGATGCAAATGGCCGACCTTTCCAAAGAAAGGGTACGTGCCTATTTCGACGAGCCCGATATCGGCCACCTCCAGGTGGGCCAGAAGATCGTAATCAAATGGGATGCAAGGCCGACCGTGGCGTGGCATGGGCATATCGAACGTGCCCCGGTGACAGTCATTAACTACGGAACGCGGAATGTCGGCGTGGTACTCGTGGGAATCGACGCCCCAGACGACGGTTTGCTTCCCGATACAAATGTCAATGTAACGGTAACCACCTCAAGCGAACCGGATGTCCTCAGCATTCCGCGCGAGGCCCTCTACTCGTCCGGTGGCAAGCCATACGTCTTCAAAATCGTGGATAACAAACTGGTACGCACACCAGTAAGCACAGGCATCGTCAACCTAACGCGTGTGGCAATCCTCGGCGGGTTAAGCGAGGGAGAATGGGTCGCAACCGGAACAACCGGCGGGCAGCCCTTGCAGGAAGGCGTTCCCGTAAAGGTTGTTCAGTGATGCATAGCCTGACGGCCACACTGCGCGCGGCAGCCCGCGGCGTTGCCGTGGGATTGCTGTCAGCTCTGTCCACGATCCCAGCCTCCGCGCAGCCTGTGTCGCAGACCCTCGCCCAGGCCAACCATGCTTTGCAGAGCGGCGAGGCAGACAAGGCTCTCGAGATGCTCCATGCGCTTCCCAATGGCGGAGCGTCGCAGGCCGAGGCCCAGAACCTGGCCTGCCGCGTTCACTTTACGCTGCAGCGTTGGAATCAGGCCGCAAGCGAATGCGAACAGGCTGTGCAGTTGGATGCTCAGAACTCGGTGGACCACATGTGGCTCGGCCGCGCGCTGGGCGAAAAGGCAAGCCGCGCTTCGTTCCTCAGTGCGTTTTCATTGGGCAAGCGCGTGAGGGTCGAGTTCGAAACCGCCGCGCGCCTCAATCCGCGCAATGCCCCGGCCCTCACAGATCTCGGTGAATTTTACGAAGAGGCTCCTGGCATTGTCGGCGGTGGCACAGACAAGGCAACGCAGGTCGCCGACCAACTCGACAAACTGGACCCGGCCCGCGCTCATCAACTGAGGGCGCGCATCGCCGAATCGGCCAACGACTACGGCACCGCCGAGCGCGAGTTCAAGCAGGCAATTGCAACAGCCGCGCACCCCGCCCTCTACTGGACTTCTCTGGCCAGCTTCTATCGACGCAGGCAGCGCTGGCCGGCGTTGGACTGGGCTATCCGCAACTGTATAACTGCCGCGGAGCGGGACAAGAATGCGGCCGTCGCGTATTACGACGGGGCCGGAATATTGATCGAATCCAACCGCGACCCGGCTCTGGCGGCCAAAATGCTCGAGGATTATCTAGCCAGCCCGTCCAAATCCGAAGAGGCGCCCGCATTTGAGGCGCATCTGCGACTGGCGCGCATCAAAAAGCAACTGGGTGACCAGGCCGGCGCGCAGCGCGAAAAGGCGGAAGCCTTGCAGCTAGCCCACGATTACAAACCCGCACTGGACTTCAGACCTTAGTGGAAATCGATGAGAATTGAGCACGTGAAGAATGGAAAAAATCCGCGCAAAACCCTGACGCGAACAGTTCTGCCAGTCGCCGCTCTTGGATTGGCGCTCATCGCCGCCCCTGCCCCTTTATCTGCTCAGGTTTCCCTGGCGACTGTCGTGGATTTGGCGCAGCGCAACTCAGTCGAGGTCAGGCTCGCTGAGGCAGACGTTCAGAAGGCGCAGGCCGCCCTCGACCAGACCTTGGATGCCTACATCCCCAACTTCGTCATCGGCTCTCAGGTCGGCTATTCGCATGGCTTCCCGACCGGCCAGCCCTCCGTGGGAAGCGCCAGCATGCAATCGCTGGTTCTCAGCTTCTCGCAGCGCCAGTACACCAAGGCTGCCCGGGCGGGTGTCGAGGCCGCCAACTTGAGCCTCAAGGATGCACAGGGTCAGGTAGCTCTGGACGCCTCAACCACCTACATTGAATTGGACACGGTGAACCTTGAACTCGCTGCGGCCCACCAGCAGGAATCCTTCGCCGCCGATTTGGTCCGGATCGAACAGCAGCGCACAGAGGCTGGCGTCGATTCCAACCTGGACCTATTGCAGACGCGCTTAAAGGCCGCCGAGATCAAACTCCAGACTCGTCATCTGGAAACACGAGCAGGCACGCTCGCCAAGCAGCTTGCCGTCCTCACCAGTATGCCCGTCGGCTCAATCCTTCCAGACCACTCCAGCATCCCAGAAATTCCCGCAGTCACCGCCGACCAGACGCCGCGCACACTCCCCGGTGTCGAATCCGCCACCGCTCTGGCCCGCTCCAGGCAACTCGAGGCACACGGTGACAACCTGGCATGGCGTCGTCCTCAGATCGGATTCGGAGCCGTCTACAACTACGACTCCAACAAACTAAACAGTTACACTACCTATTACAACAACTTCACTCCTAGCAACATCAGTTTTGGCCTCCAGATTTCCTTTCCCTTTTTCGACTTCTCCCTGCGCGCAAAAGCCAAGGTCTCCGCCGCCGAAGCTCTGCGTGCAAAGGTCGAGGCCGAGCAGGCCCAGCACCAGAACGATGTGCAGATTGCCACGCTAACAGGCACCCTCCGCGAACTGGATGCGCAGGCTGAGATTGCCAGCCTCAAGCAACAGATTGCCGCAGAACAGTTGAAGTCCGTCCTTACGCAAATGGAACTGGGAAACGGCAGCGGAACCGGACCCGGAGCGCAGCCGCAACTGTCCCCCAAAGCCGAGCAGTTGGCCCGCATCGACGAGAGACAGAAGTTCGAAGATTCACTGGACGCCGGTCTCGACCTCAGCAAGGCGCGCCTCAACCTGCTCCGCGCCCTGGGTCACATGCAGGACTGGCTCAACGAACTGCACACAAAATAGGGACCAAAGCCAGCTTCCGCATCTCCTCCTGTGCGCCTGCGAAGACGATCGAGCGGCTCACTAGCCCATAAGTCAAGCAGAATCAACATATGTACTAGCCTGCGACTCCCCTCAGATAAACCTCGTTAAAACGGCCAAAAAACTCACGAAATGTTAGAATTAAGGGGATGCCAATGCCCCTGAAAACACTTCTCCTGAACCCGCCCTCGTTTGAAAACTTCGACGGTGGCGCCAGCTCGCGCTGGCCAGCCACCCGCGAGATTGAGTCCTACTGGTACCCAGTCTGGCTCACCTATCCCGCCGGCCTTCTCGAGGGCTCCCGCGTACTCGATGCGCCGCCCCACCACGTCTCCGCCGAGGAAACCATCAAGATCTGCAAAGAGTACGAGTTCCTCGTCCTCTTCACCTCGACCGTCGGCTGGGAAGGCGATCAGCGCCTCGCAGAAGCCATCAAGGAAGCCAATCCTTCCATCAAGGTTTGCTTCGTCGGCCCGCCGGTCACCACTGACCCGGATCGCGCCCTCAACGAGTGCTCGGCGCTCGACTTCATCTGCCGCCGCGAATTCGATTTCTCTGTCGTCGAGTTTGCCCAGGGCAAGCCGCTCAACGAGATCCTCGGCATCAGCTATAAGCAGAACGGCAAGATCCTCCACAACCCCGACCGCCCGCAGGTCGAAGACCTCGACGCGATGCCTTGGGCCACAAAAATCTACAAGCGCGACATGGACGTAACGCGCTACAACGTGCCCTTCCTGCTCCATCCCTATATCGCGCTCTACTCCACGCGCGGCTGCCCCGCCCAGTGCACCTTCTGCCTCTGGCCGCAGACTCTCAGCGGACACGCCTGGCGCAAGCGCTCCAGCGACGACGTCGCGGCCGAAATGGCATGGGCCAAGCAGAACTTCCCCGAAGTGAAGGAGTTCTTCTTCGACGACGACACCTTCAACATCCAGAAGGCGCGCACCGTCGAGCTCTGCGAAAAGCTCAAGCCCCTCGGCCTCACCTGGAGCTGCACCTCGCGCGTCACCACAGACTACGACACCCTCAAAGCCATGAAGGAAGCCGGCTGCCGACTGCTTATCGTCGGCTTCGAGTCGGGCGACCCGCAGATTCTCAAGAACGTCAAGAAGGGTGCCACCGTCGAGCGCGCACGCCAGTTCGCCAAGGACTGCCACGACCTCGGCCTCACCATCCACGCCGACTTCATCCTCGGCCTTCCGGGCGAAACAAAAGAGTCAATTCGCAACACCATCAACTTCGCCAAGACCCTCGATTGCGAAACCATCCAGGTCAGTGTCGCGCACGCCTATCCCGGCACCGAGTTCTACGAGTACGCCCAGAAGAACGGTTTCATCACCAACGAAAAAATGGAAGACGGCGGCGGCCACCAGATGGCGCACATCGAGTACCCCGGCCTGCCCACCGACTACGTCATGGAAATGGTGCACCGCTTCTACGACGAGTATTATTTCCGGCCCAAGGCCGCCTTCCGCGTCATTTGGAAGGCGATCGTCAACCGCGATGTGCCGCGGCTCTATGTCGAAGCCAAAGCCTTCATGAAGCTGCGCGCTCAGCGCAACAAGGCGGTCAAAGTCTCGCGCAGCCATAAGGCAGACCCGTCAACACCAGTCAGCGCCGGTGCCTAGCCTGACCCGATTCGTTGTACCGAGGGCGGCGCCATCGCGTACGCCCTCATTTTCTTTCAGCACGCTTCATCTACCCTGGTCCACACTGCACCCATGGCTCACCACAAACTCTTGCCGCGGCAATACCTGATCCTGGGCGTGGTCGCCGTCAGCGCTCCTCTTGGCGATACCTGCCTCTCTCGCGGCATGACCGCTCTGCCTGCCATCACGTTGGCACATCCAGCCACCCTCATCGCTGCGGTCTTCACCCCGTGGATCGCCGTCGGCATAGCGCTGCTCATCGGCTTCTTCGCCAGCTATCTCACTGCCCTCTCCTGGGCCGATCTCACCTTCGTGCTGCCGGCCACGGCCTTCGGCAACGTCATCGTTGCGCTGCTGTCGCGCTTCTGGCTCCATGAGGCCATCTCCCTTGAACGCTGGGCCGGGATTGTGCTCATCACAGTAGGCGTCGGATTCGTCGCCAATGGGCCATCGCTTACCGAACGGCCGGCCACTGCATCATCCCTGGCTCCGCAGTTGGAAGTGGCCGAAGAGGAGCCAGTGCGATGACGATCTCCGCGCCTCTTACGCCAGTCGGCTTCTGGGCCGCCACTGCCATGATCGCCGCCATCGTTCTCTGCTCAACGGCAGGCGAGGTGCTCACCGCAGCCGCCATGAAGTCCATCGGCGACCTCGACGAAATCCGCGCCCGCTCCGGAATGAAAGGCGCAATCCGAGCCGTCGTAACCTGCCCGCTCTTTTTCGCCGGAGTAAGTTTCCTTGCGCTGGCTTTCTTCTCGCTGCTCTTCGCCTTGAACCACCTCAACCTCAGCCTGGTTGCTCCGGCCTCTGCCTCGCTCACGCTTGTCACAAACGCCATCGCCGCCAAAATCTTCCTTAAGGAAAACGTGGACCGCCGCCGCTGGACCTCCGCAGTGCTGGTTTGCATCGGCGTATATCTACTGGCGCATTGACGATGAGCGATTTCCTCTTCGCGTATGGCACCATGCAGCTCGGCCTCGCACCTGCCGAAATCGTGCCTCACCTCGCAAAACTGGTGCCAATCGGCGAAGCCTTTGTCCACGGAGTGCTCTACGATCTCGGCGGCTATCCCGGCGCGATCCTCAATCCATCATCGCAACAGAGGATCATCGGCAACGTCTATCAGTTGCCTGAAGATTCGAGCGTACTGACCGAACTCGACGCCTACGAGGAATTCGACCCCGCCTCGCCAGCCAGCAGTCTCTTCCTGCGCATTCTTCATCCCGT
This sequence comes from Occallatibacter sp., assembly GCA_035529815.1. Classification (GTDB taxonomy): domain Bacteria; phylum Acidobacteriota; class Terriglobia; order Terriglobales; family Acidobacteriaceae; genus Telmatobacter. Next base: position 36,542 of record DATKWA010000101.1, read on the forward strand.
CATTCTCGCCACAGGTGGCACGCTGCAATGCTGGGTCTATGTCTACAACCGCGATCCAGGCTCTGCGCCCGTAATCTCAGGCGGCAAATTCCGAAAGTGTAGCTAGCGAGTAAACCGCATCAGCCCCTCAGGCTTCAGATCAGGCTCCAGAAACGCCCTCACCTCTCCCATCGAAAGACAAAGCGCGTCCGCCGCCAGATGGCCCGACCGTGCCGCGCTCTCCATCGTTGAAGGCCACCCGGTCGCCGTCCAATCGCCCGCCAGAAAGCAATTCGGCCACGGCGCCACGGCCGTTGGCCGCGAAGCGTCAATCCCCGGCGGCACGCCAAAGGTCGCGCGCACTTCCTTCACCAGCACAGCCTTCTCCAGCTTCGCCTCCTTCACGCGCGGAAAAAACTCCACCAGCTCCGCCACCGCCTGCCCGATCGCCTCTTCCCTCGGCAGCGCCGCAAACGCCCGCGTCGCACTCACCACCAGTTCGATATAGTGCCCGCCTCGGCCCGCCTGCAACTTTGACTGGTTATACATCCAGTGAATCTCCCGGTCCAGGAGCACCGCATGTTCCAGTTCCGTAATAGCGCGGTCGAACCATAAATGCACGCTGCAAATCGGCCAGTGCTCGTGCTCCTCAATCTGGCGCGCAAGTTCCTGCTTGCCCTCCGCTGCCGGCAGATGCCGCAGCAACTGCGCCGTCGCCTCAAACGGCAGCGCCACCACCAGAAAATCCGAAGTCAGCTCCCCTGTCCGTGTCCGAACCATCCACCGCGCGCTCGCCTCATCCCACGTCGCACCCTCGGTGAATGTATTCAAATGCACGCTCCCACCGCGCTGCTCAACAAACGGAACCACGCCCGCATACAACTCGCTCAGCGGCACCGTGCTCATCCCCATGCTCCCCGCAAACGCCGAGTTCATGAACAGTTCCCGAATCACCTTGGCCGCATACGGCAGAGCAATCGAATCCAGATCAGCATTGAGAGCGCTAGCAATCACCAACCGCCAGAACCGCTCCATCGCCCCTCGCGTCTGCCCATGCCGCCTCAACCATTCGCCCAGAGATTCGCGCGAGCCAGCCTGCACCGGCCGCGTCAGCGCCGCAAACGCGCGCGCAAGCGCAATCTTGTCCGCAATCGTGAACGCATGAGCCGCCATCAGCTTCGGCAGTCCATGCAGCGGCGCAGGAAGCCCGCCAGGTCCCAGCGTAGACCGCCGCCCACCCGGCTCAATCATCGTCATCTCGCTGGTCCAGTAAATGCGATCCGCAGCCCCGATCCGCTTGTAGAACCCGGCAAGATTCGTGCAGCACCCAAATAGCACATGCTGGCAGTTATCAATCACCTCGTCCACGCCCGGATGCCGATACGAACTAGCCCGCCCGCCCAGATACCCGCGCCGCTCCACCAACTGCACGCGCAGCCCAGCCTCTGCCAGCGCACACGCCGCGCTCATGCCGGCAACGCCGCCGCCAATCACGGTGACAGTCTTCTGCGAACTTGGGGTCGAGCCGCTCAATCTCTTCCTCGCCTCCGCCTCATCCAACCAGCCGCGCCCACGTCATGCGCGTCAATCCTACGGCCAGAATAGAGAGCTTTTGCCGCAGCGGCACGCTGGCGCGGTGCGAAAACACATCGTAATCCGCGCGCTCAATGCGCTTCAGCAGCGCATGGTAAACAGCAACCAGCACCTGCATCGCCGGGCGGCTCTCCCGGTCGATAAACGGCAGCAACGCCTCGGCCGAGCGATAGTAGTTCTCTGCCCGCTGCGCAATCTCTTCGAGAAGCGCACGTTCATTTGCGCTCGGCGGCGCGCCCTCAGGCCGGTGCAGCAACGAATCGAGCGAAACACGATGCGCCGCCAAATCCTCCAGCGGCAGATAGACGCGATTGCGCCCAGCATCCTCCGCCACATCGCGCAAAATATTGGTCAACTGAAACGCAATCCCGGTTTCCTCGGCAAACTTTTCCGCCCGCGCATCCGTGTACCCAAAAATGCGAATACAAACCAGCCCCACCACCGAAGCCACCAGGTAACAATACCGGTAAAGATCGTCGAAAGTAGCGTAGTTATCCGCCGCTCCAGAGTCGCCGCGATCGAGATCCATCGTCACGCCAGCCACCAGTTCATCCAGCAGGCTCAAAGGAATCGCAAACCGCGTTGTTGCGTCGCGCACGGCCAGAAAAACCGGATCATCGGTCTGCGCACCCTCGCAAACAGCGCGCCATGCACTCAGCCACGTATCCAGATTCACGCGACGCGCAGCAATAGAAATATTCTCGTCGTCGGCCAGATCGTCGGCGCGCCGCATAAACGCATAAATGGCGCAGATAGCGTTACGACGCTCAGTCGGCAAAGCGATAAAGGCATAGTAGAAGTTCTTCGCTTCGCGCTTTGCGATCGACCGGCACACTGCATAGGCCCGGTCGAGCGTGATCCCGTTCAATGCAGATTCCTGAGTCAAGCCGCCTTCTTTGCCGTGCCCGTACCCAGACGGAGAAATGGAAGTGCCTTGCCGCTGAGCGCACGCAATCCGAGCATCAATTTGGTGCCTTTCGAAATCTCCGGACGCGCGCTCAGCACATCGTAGTCGCGCCGCTCAATGGCCCGCAAAATCTCAAGCCCGCCGCGGCTGAACAGGTCAAGATCCAGCGCCAGGTCGCGATTAACCATGCCGATCAGCCCCAGTCCCTGCTCGAACAGCGATCGCGCAAAATCCACTTCATGCCGCATCAGCGCGCGAAACTCCGCTGTCGCAACTCCGCTCGCGATCGTTTCATCACTCACGCCAAATCTCTGCATGTCGTCCTGTGGAATATAGACGCGGCTCCGCTCAAAGTCTTCACGCACATCCTGCCAGAAGTTCGCCAGTTGCAGCGCCGAACACGTCGCATCGGAAAGTCTGAATCTTTCTTCCATAGTATTCGGGGCAACCTCGCCGCAGGCATAAAGCACCAGCCGGCCCACCGGATTCGCCGAATAGCGGCAATAGTCCAGAACCTCGGTCATCGAGCCATAGCGAGTAACCGTCTGATCCCGCCGGAATGCCGTCAACAGATCCGCAAAAGGCTCCTTCGGAATCGAGCACGCCCGAATCGTTTCATCCAGCGCTACAAAAACCGGATGACGCGCGCGGCCTTCGTAACATGCATCCAGCTCGCGCCCCCAAAGGTCCAGCAGCGCCAGAGCCTGCGCCGTCGAGCCAACTTCGTCGCCCAAATCGTCCGAAACGCGGCAGTAGGCATAAATCGCATGAAAGTGCGGACGCAGAGCCTTGGGCAGAAACCAAGACGCAACGTGAAAGTTCTCATAATGCGTCTCTGCCAAATGGCGGCACCAGGCGCGCGCCTCGTCCAGCGTCGGCGCAACATCGGGAATACGATACGAAGACGGCAACGCAGCCCACCCGCGTGCCAGCAGTTCGCTCGGATCGTCCTCGACGCCCCCCCGGCCGATTTCGCCCATCACTTCCCTCTTTAAAGCCGTTTTGTCCGGTTGCACAGTAGCCGCGGTCATTGGTTAATCTCAGGGAACAATGGCGGTCTTGATCTCGCTGCCGCGATTCATCAGCCTCTCAAAAACGCGGTTGAGTTCGTAAAGGTGAGCGCGGCCCGTGATGAACGCTCCCGCCTGAAAGCGCCCTCCGGCAATCAGGTCCAGAGCCTCGCGGCAAATCGCCGGAGTGTGATGGAACGTGGCGCGCAACGTAATGTCGCTATAGTGAATGCGATTCGTATCGAGCGTAACGTGCGTATCCGCGGCGCACCCGCCAAAAAAATTCACCGTTCCACCCTTGCGGACCAGCTCAACCGCCTCTTGCCAGGCTTCCGGCACGCCCACAGCCTCAATCGCAATGTCCACGCCTCGGCCCTTCTCAGTCAGCGCGCGGGTTTCGCGGATCGCCTTGCGAATGCTCCCTGTCTGCACTACGTGGGCCGCGCCCAGCTGCCGCGCCGCCTCCACCTGCCCGGCGTACTTCACCACGGCAATCACTTCATAGCCGGCCAGTGCGGCTACATGCAGAATCATCAGCCCCAGCGGCCCCCCGCCGATCACCGCTACCGTATCGCCAGCGCGGGGATGGGAATCCATCAAGCCATGCACCGCGCAAGCCAGCGGCTCGGTCAGAGCCGCATGTTCCAGCGGTACGTGCTCCGGCACACGGAGCGTGTTCTTGGCCACAATCCGCGCCGGAATCCGAATGAACTCCGCATAAGCCCCGTTATTGAACAGCAGGTCGTCGCACAGATTCTCCTGACCCCGCTCGCAAAAGTAGCACTGGCCGCACGGAGCGGAGTTCAGCGCAACCACCCGGTCGCCGGGTGCAAAATCCTCAACCCCTTCGCCCGTCTGCACCACCGTTCCCGCCAATTCGTGCCCAAACAGGGCTGGCGGCACGATCATGCGCGCATGGTAACCGCGGCGAAAGACCTTCAGATCAGTTCCGCAGGTCAGCGCCGCACCAACCTGGACGACCAGCTCTCCCGGAAGTGCCTCCGGAACTGGAACCATCTCGATACGGATGTCTTCACGGCCGTGGAGGACTGCGGCCCGCATGGTACTGTGCCCGTGAAGAAGAGTGTGCTCGACGGTCCTGCGCCCCAGACTGACGGCGGACTCTACCGTATGGCGGCCTTTGTCGACCACGGTGTCGACGGTATTCAGACCTGCTTCAACCACCGTCTCGACTGTGTTTAGGCCTCCCTCAACGACATCTTCGATCGTTTTGCGGCCGCGGAGGATCGCGTCTTTCACAGTACTCGCCATCAAGTACCTCCTAGTTGGCCCCGCCGCCAGCAACAGGCTCAATCATAATCTTCATCGAGCTGGGTTGAGGGTGCGATGCGATTTCGATCGCCTCGACTGCCTCCTCGAGCTGAAACCGATGAGAAATCAATGGCGTCAAATCGAATCCCTTACGATACTCGCCAAGCACAATCCCCGTCACTTCATCCAGAATCGGAAACGAAGATGAGTAGGAACCCAGCAGCGTCTTCTCGTCCACGCAAACCGCCGCCGGGTCAATCGTCGCCTCCCCATGCTGTGTCTGGGCAAACAGCATCACCTTGCCGCCGGGCCGCGCCGCATCCATCGCCGTCTTGATCAGCGCTGTCCCGGCCACCGCCAGAACCACCGCATCCGCACCGCGTCCCTCGGTAGCCGCATGCACCCGTTCCACCACATTTTCCGTCCCGGCGTCGATCGGCTCCTTCAGCCCATACCGCGCCGCAATTGCGTGCCGTTCCGGAAACAAATCGCTCGTAAGCACACGCGCTCCGGCACGTCTCGCCAGCGCGGCGTGCATCAACCCGATCGGTCCCTGCCCAATTACCAGCAAAGTATCGTCCGCAGCAAGATTCAGAAGCTTCTGGCCTTTCAGCACCGTATTCAACGGCTCAATAAACGCTGCCTGTTCAAACGGAACATCGTCGGGAATCCGCACCACGCCGCGATTCGCAACCACAAAATCCATCACCCGGATGTACTCGGCAAATCCGCCGCCAGAAGGCGCAAATCCTGCCGTCACGCCAGTCTTCAGGTACAGCAGGCACTGCGAAGGAGTTCCCTTCCGGCAGTAGTAGCACTCGCCGCACGGTACATGGTGGAAAGTCATCACCCGCTCGCCAACCGCATAGCTGGTCACGCCCTCGCCCACTTGAACAATCGTCCCCGCCATCTCGTGGCCGAAAATCCGCGGAGCAGAATGCGAACCCATATGGATCTTCTTCAAATCCGTCCCGCAAACGCCGCACGTAGCTACCCTGATCAGGAGCTCTCCTGGCCCGATCGTCGGCACAGGCACGGTCTCCACGCGCATGTCGTTGATGCCGCGGTACACCGCCGCGCGCATGGTGGATGGAATCTTCGGGGCAACAGAGAGTTCAGCGTTAGAGATTTGGGTAGCCATTCGGTTTCCTGATGTGACCTCGTTCATCGAGAAAATCGCGCACACACTCCGCGATGTTTTGAGAAGCTCGTCTACTATTCTCGCCCATCCGGACGAGTGCAGGCCAGTGCCACGGACGCCAAAGGATATAAAACACTAACCGGCGCGTTTGGAACTGTCCCTGGGGCGAAATAAACCGGTTGAAATCGGGCAGATTTTCCGTAAAGCCGTCACTGACCCCCTTGCAACAATAGAAAGGAATCCCCCGCATCGCTGCCAGCCGCGCAACTGCGGCTGCCTCCATATCGACAAGACCAGCTTTGTATGCCGTAGCCAGCCGATGTTTTTCGGCTCGATCGGCTACCCTGGGGCTCGTAACAAGCAGCAGTTCGCCAGCACCAGCATCGCACGGATATCGTTCACCGGTTTGTGCATCGATCACGCCGCCGATGTTGTGGGCTGAACCCGGAGAAACATCGGCGCGCAAGGCTCCAGCCCAGCCTATGGAGAAGATCAAGTCAATGGGACCGCCGTCCTCAATCGCCGCAAAGGCACGGGTCGCAGCTGCCTGACCGGCTCCCGCGCAAGCGGCGATCCATTCTTCCTCAGCGCTGCGCTGCGCCCAGAACTGGACGCCGTTGCGAGTGCTGTGCGGCCAGCCGCCCACCAGCGGCTTCAACTCGCCAGCCATCGCGGCAATGATAGCGACGCGCGTCATATGGCCGGCGGCGCATACCCATGCGCCCGAAACCACTCAATCGCCGCCCGCATCGCCGGGTACACAGGCACAATCCTGAACCCCAACTCCTGCTCGGCGTGCGCGCTTGATGCAAACATCTTCTTCCGCCCCATGCGCACCTCTTCCAGCGTCGCCCGCGGTTCTTTGCCACGGATCCGCCCGGTGATCCACTCCTCGAAAAACGCATAAGTCGCCGCAACGGCGAACGGAATTTTCACCCTGGGCGAAGGAATGCCGGTAATCGCCGACATCTTGTCGAGAATCTGCTTGAGCGTCAGGTTTTCTCCGCCCAGAATGTAACGGTCGCCGGGCTTGCCCTTCGTCAGCGCCGTCACGTGCGTACGAGCCACTTCGGCCACATCCACCAGATTCAGCCCAGTGTCCACGTACGCCGGAAACTTTCCATTCAAAAAATCCACAAAGATGCGCCCGGTCGGCGTCGGCTTCGCGTCGTTCGGCCCAATCGGCGTCGTCGGATTCAGGATCATCACCTGCTGACCGCCGCGCGCAGCCGCAATCGCTTCCTGTTCGGCCAGAAACTTCGACCGCTTGTAATGCCCCACCATATCGGCCAGTGCCACCGGCGTGTCTTCGTTGATGACAATTCCATCCGTCCGAAAGTGCATCGTCGCCACGCTCGACGTGTAAACAACCCGCCGCACACCAGCCTCGCGCGCCATGCGCAGCAACTCGCGCGTTCCATCCACGTTCGCGCGATACATCGCCGCAGGATCGGGAATCCAAAGCCGGTAGTCCGCGGCCACATGCACCACCGCATCGCAGCCCGCCAACGCAGCCTTCAAGGACGCAGGCTCACTCAGATCGCCCACGTGCGTATCGCCGGCAATGCCTTCAAGATTTGTCAGATTACTTGTCTTGCGAACCAGCAGCCGAAGGTCGGCGCCTTGGGCGGCCAGCGCCTTGGCCACGTGGTGGCCTACAAAACCCGTCGCACCTGTAAGGAAGACTTTCATGGATGAGTGGAGTTAGCCGAGTAAGCCGAGTGAATAGGGCCAACAAAGTTAGCCCGCCAGGGCGAGTGAGCTGCGTGAATTGATTCTAACTCCACAAACACGCGCGAAGCGCGCCCAACCCGCAGCAGCAGGGTGATCGCATGAAGAGAAGGCGAAAGTAGAAAGAGCATGAGGGCGCCTTGCGATTATCCCAGTCCGAGTAGATGGGCGCGGTAGTTGTCGCTTGTGGCGGCGATGATTCGTCTGGCTTTGATTCCGCCTTTTCGT